>NZ_CP123907.1:1200000-1500000 GCF_033783015.1 Corynebacterium sp. 21KM1197
CGCTGCGGCGGAGGAGCAAAGGTCGTGCCCTCCATCTTCACCACCTCGATCATGGAACCGCCGGTGAGGAAGGGCGGCAACTGCTTAAGGAGTTCCGCGCGCCCATAGAGGGCACCCACTCCCGCGGGCCCGCACATTTTGTGCCCGGAGAAGGCCGCGAAGTTCACGCCGAGGTCGTGGAAGTTCACCGGCTGGTGCGGCACCGATTGGCAGGCGTCCAGCACGGTGAGCGCGCCCACCTCGCGGGCGCGCCGCACCATCTCGGGCACATCCGCCACCGCGCCGGTCACGTTGGACTGGTGGGTAAAGGCAATTACCTTGACGGACTCATCTAGTTCCAGGGAATCCAGGTCGATCCGGCCCTCGGGAGTGGTGGAGTACCACTTCAGCGTGGCCCCCGTGCGCGCGCAGAGTTCCTGCCAGGGCACCAGATTGGCGTGGTGCTCCAGTTCCGTGACCACCACGGTATCCCCCGGCCCCACCCGGAGGTCACCCGCGCGGGGATCGCCCAGGGTAAAGGCCACGAGGTTGAGCGCCTCCGTGGCGTTCTTGGTAAAGGCGATCTCCTCGCCCTCGGCGCCCACGAAGCGCGCGATGGCCGCGCGCGCGTGCTCGTAGGCGTCGGTGGCCTCCTCCGCGAGTTGGTACGCGCCCCGGTGTACCGGGGCGTTGGTGTGGAGCACAAAGTGCTCCTCCGCCCGCCACACCCGCTCGGGCCGCTGCGAGGTCGCCCCGGAATCCAGGTACGCCAGGGGCTTATCCCCGCGAACGGTGCGCGAGAGAATGGGAAACTCCGCGCGCACCACCTCCACGTCGAGGGTGCCGTCCGAGGAAAGGAAATCCGCGCGTGCCATTACAGGAACTGCTCGTAGCCATCGGCCTCAAGCTGATCGGCTAGCTCGGGCCCGCCGGTGGTCACGATCTGCCCGTTGGCAAACACGTGGATCACGTCCGGCTTCACGTACTCCAAGATGCGCTTGTAGTGCGTGATCATGAGGATGCCGCCGTTGGTATCGCGCTGGTAGCGGTTGATCCCCTCGGAGACCACGCGCAGGGCGTCCACGTCCAGGCCGGAGTCCGTCTCATCCATCACGGCGAACTTGGGCTTCATCAGATCCAGTTGGAGCACCTCGTGGCGCTTCTTCTCACCGCCGGAAAAGCCCTCGTTCACGGAGCGCTCGCTGAAGGACTTGTCGATCTTGAGGTTCTCGCGGGCCTCATTGACCTCCTTGACCCACTCACGCAGCTTGGGGGCCTCGCCGCGCACGGCGGTCACGGCGGTGCGCATGAAGTTGGACATGGAGACACCCGGAACCTCGGTGGGATACTGCATGGCCAGGAAGAGGCCCGCGCGGGCGCGCTCGTCCACGGACATCTCCAGGATGTTCTCGCCGTCGAGCAGCACCTCGCCATCGGTGATCTCGTAGCGGGGGTGACCGGCCAGGGTGTAGGCCAGGGTGGACTTGCCGGAGCCGTTGGGGCCCATGATGGCGTGAATCTCGCCGGAGTTGAGGGTGAGGTTCACGCCCTTGAGGATAGGCTTGGGCTCGGCGGATTCATCGGAGGGAAGAACCTGGGCGTGGAGGTTCTTGATTTCCAGGGTAGACATCGTTTTTCTCCTGATCTTAAAACGTGCAGTGTGTTCGGCTCTTAGGCGGTCACGCGCTCTAGCTCATTGACCACGCGGGATTCCAGTTCCTCCCGGATGGCCTCCACCGGAATGTGGTTGATGACCTCGGTGAAGAATCCGCGAATGATGAGGCGGCGGGCCTCCGCCTCGGAGATGCCGCGGCTCATCAGGTAGAAGAGCTGCTCATCATCGAAGCGCCCCACCGTGGCGGCGTGGCCGGCACCGGCGATCTCGCCGGTCTCAATCTCCAGGTTCGGGATCGCGTCCGCGCGGGCGGCCTCGCTGAGCACCAGGTTGCGGTTGGTCTCGTAGGTATCGGTGCCCTGCGCGTTGGCGCGGATCAGCACGTCGCCCACCCAGGTGGTGCGGGTATCCGGCTTGTTCGTGCTGGGATCGCCCTGGAGGGCGCCCTTGTACAGCACGTTGGAGCGGCAGTTGGGCTGGGCGTGATCCACCAGCAGGCGGTTCTCAAAGTACTGGCCGTCATCGGCAAAGTATACGCCCAGCATCTCGGCATCGCCGCCCTGATCCTCGAACTTCACGCGCGGCACCAGGCGGACTACCTCGCCGCCAAACACAGCCACGTTGTGGCGCAGCACGGCGTCGCGGCCCACCAGGGCGGACTGGTTGGAGAGGTGTACGGCGTCATCCTCCCAATCCGCGTCCACGATCACGGTCAGGCGGGAATTCGGGCCCAGCACGAACTGGACGTTATCCGCGTGGGTGCCGCTGCCCCGGTAGTTCAGGGCCACGGTGGCCTCCGCGCCCTGCTCCAGTTCCACTACCACGGCGCCAAAGGAGGTTACTCCCTCCCCCTTGCCGGTGACGGTGATGGTCACGGGCTCGGCGGTGGCGGAATCCTTGGCAAAGCTCACCAGGGTGGCGTCCTGCATGGAGGTCCAGGCCTGGGCGCCCACGCGATCCGAGGGCGCACCGGCGCGGGTGGCGCGGGCGTCGTCCTTGGCAATGTTCTCGCTGCGCACCTGGGCGCCCTCGGGGATTTCCACGGCGATGTCCGGGGCCACGGCCTCGGCAAAGGAGCCGTTGTGCAGGCCACGCAGGCGGCGCAGGGAGATGAAGCGCCACTCCTCGTCCTTGCCGCGGGGAACCTCAAAGTCCTCCACGTTAAAGGAGGTGAGCACGTCACCCTTGTTGTTGTGCGTGGTGGCGTTCTTGAGCGTCTCGGCCATTTATCCCACCGATCCTTCCATCTGTAGCTCGATCAGCCGGTTGAGTTCGAGGGCGTACTCCATGGGCAGCTCCTTGGCGATGGGCTCCACGAATCCGCGAACGATCATCGCCATCGCGTCGGCCTCGTCGATACCGCGGCTCATAAGGTAGAAGAGCTGTTCCTCGGAGACCTGGGAGACGGTGGCCTCGTGCCCCAGGGTCACGTGGTCATTGCGGATGTCGTTGTAGGGGTATGTGTCCGAGCGGGAGATGTTGTCCACCAGGAGGGCATCGCACTCCACGTTGGCGGTGCAGTGGTGCGCGTTGGCGTTGATCTGCACCAGGCCACGGTAGGCGGCGCGGCCCCCGGAGCGGGCCACGGACTTGGACACGATGTTGGAGGAGGTGTACGGGGCCATGTGCACCATCTTGGCGCCGGTGTCCTGGAACTGGCCCTCGCCCGCGAAGGCGGCGGAGAGCACCTCGCCCTTGGCGTAGGGGCCGGTCATCCACACGGCCGGGTACTTCATGTTCACCTTGGAGCCGATGTTGCCGTCGATCCACTCCATCGTGGCGCCCTCTTCCGCCTTGGCGCGCTGGGTGACCAGGTTGTACACGTTGTTCGACCAGTTCTGGATGGTGGTGTAGCGGCAGCGGCCGCCCTTCTTCACCACGATCTCCACCACGGCGGCGTGCAGGGAATCGGACTTATAGATGGGGGCGGTGCAGCCCTCTACGTAGTGCACGTAGGCGTCCTCGTCCACCACGATGAGGGTGCGCTCGAACTGCCCCATGTTCTCCGTGTTAATGCGGAAGTATGCCTGGAGCGGAATATCTACGTGCACGCCCTTGGGCACGTAGATGAAGGAACCACCGGACCACACGGCGGCGTTTAGGGCGGAGAACTTGTTATCCCCGGCCGGTACCACGGTGCCAAAGTATTCCTTGAACAGTTCCGGGTACTTTTGCAGGGCGGTGTCCGTGTCCACGAAGATCACGCCCTGCTCCTCCAGGTCCTCGCGGATCTGGTGGTAGACCACCTCGGACTCGTACTGGGCGGCCACGCCGGCCACCAGGCGCTGCTTCTCGGCCTCGGGAATGCCCAGGCGGTCGTAGGTATTGCGAATATCGTCGGGGAGATCGTCCCAGGACTTTGCCTGCTCCTCGGTGGAGCGCACAAAGTACTTAATGCTATCGAAGTCGATATTGCTCAAATCCGCGCCCCAGGTGGGCACGGGCTTCTTATCAAAGATATTGAGGGCCTTGAGGCGCTGTTCCAGCATCCATTCGGGCTCGTTCTTCTGCGCGGAGATGTCGCGAACGACCTCCTCGCTCAGCCCGCGGCGGGCGACGGAGCCCGCGGCGTCGGAATCGTGCCAGCCGTAGTTATAACCGCCCATGGACTCGATGATCTCGTCATCGTTCATGGGGCGCTGCGCGTCAAGGTTTTGCGTCGCCTGGGTCATGAACCGCTCCTTTCTTCAGGAGAATTGGTGGGATAAAGAGGAATGTTTGTGGTGCAGATACCGTGCCCCTCGGCAATGGAGGCCAAGGGTTGCACGTGGGTGCCCAGTAACTCGGAGATCACCTCGTGCTCTGCCTCGCATAATTCCGGGTATTGCGCTGCCACCTGGGAAACCGGGCAGTGGTGTTGGCAGATTTGGATGCCGCCGCCCGCGCGCTGCACGGTGGCGGCATAGCCGTGTTCGTCGAACGCCCGTGCCAGGGCGCGCGCCGTCTCCTCGATGGATTCGGTGGAGCTCTCCCGCACCTTTGCCACGATGGATTCCGTGCGGGCGCGCGCGAGATCGCGCACGGCCTGCGGCCCTCCGGTCTGGCTCAGGGCGGCCAGGGCCAGGGCGGCCAGGGAATCATAATCGTGGCCAAAGTGCTCGCGGCCGCGCTGGGTAAGCCGGAAGTGCTTGGCCGGGCGACCGCGAGTAGCCGGTGCGGGGGGACGGCGGGACTCGGCATAGGCCAGCCCCTCCTCCAGGAGAATGTCCAGGTGCCTTCTCACGCCTGCGGCGGAGAGGCCAAGGCGCTCGCCCAGAGCCGCAGCGGTAAGCGGGCCGTGGGTGAGCAGGCTGCGCATGATGGCGTTGCGGGTATCCCCGTCGGTGGAACTGGCCTTGCGCACCATGCGTATCACCTCCTGCACACCTCGGTGGACCTCGCGCACCGCCACACAAGCGATCGCCTCTTTTTAGACAACACTAGTGTTACTAAAATTGTTCCCCGGCGCAAAAAGGTTGCCGTTCTTTCTTTCCCCCGGGGTCATTCTGGCTACGATGAGCCTGTGCGACAACAACCCTCTGCGCTCTGGCAGGCGCTTCTGCGAGATCTTCCGCGCCTGGGCGTGGCGGGTTCCCGTTCGGCCGGTCTGCACCGCGATAGCGACGCCACCCCGGCGGCCTCCGCCACCGCGCGCCACGCCGGGCTCGTGCGCTTTGCCCTCCTGCGCTGGATCGGCACCACGGGCGCGCTGCTGCTGGCGCTGGGGGCGCTGGGCGGCGGGGCCCTGCCGGTGGTGGATAACCCCTATCAATCCTTCCCCGGGGGCACCACCCTGGGGCAGATGTTGCAGGCCTCGTCGTCGATAGTCCTCGTGGGCGTGGCGCTGGTGGTGCTGGCCTGGATCGGCATGGCCCCCCTGGTGGGGGTATCGCTGTGGGGGCGACAGCGCGCGCTGCGGGTGGTGAGCACGCGGGATCTCTGGCTCACCTGGATCGCCTGGCTGCTGCCGCTGCTGCTGAGCGCGCCGATCTTCACCCAGGACATTTATTCCTACCTCGCCCAGGGCGCCATCGTGCGCGAGGGCATGGATCCCTATTCCGCAGGTCCCATCGATCTTCTGGGCACGGATCACCACCTGGCGCGCTCCGTGCCGTTTATCTGGGCGCACTCCCCTTCCCCCTATGGGCCAGTGGCGATGGGCTTTTCCGCCCTCATCAGCGCGCTGACCGGGGATTCCATCGTGCTCGGCGTGCTGGCGCACCGTATTCTTAGCGTGCTCATGCTAGCAGCAGCGGGTTGGGCGATCCTCCACATCGCCCGGCGCTGCCGGGTCTATCCCCCCGCCGCGCTGTGGCTCGGGATTCTCAACCCCCTGGTGCTTTTGCACCTGGTGGGCGGAATCCACAACGAGGCCCTCATGCTCGGCCTCATGCTGGTGGGCCTGGAACTGGGCCTGCGCGCCTTAGATCGGGCGGATAGGTGGACGCTTCCCCTGCTGGCGGCCTCCGGGGCGCTTCTCTCCTGCGCCGGAATGGTCAAGGTCACGGCCTTTTTATCCCTGGGGTTCATCGGCATGGCCTACGCGCGCTATCTCCATCAGCGCGGGCGGCGCGCCTGGTGGGCCATCGCGGTGGCCGGTGCCTTTTTCCTCGCGGTGCTGCTGGCCACCATCGCGGTGGTCTCCGCGTTGAGCGGAATCGGCCTGGGATGGGTCACCGGGCAGGGCGGGGCCACCACGATCCGCAGTTGGATGTCCATGACTACCGACGTCGGCGTGATCGCCGGGGGCATCGGAATGTTGCTGGGCCTGGGCGATCACAGCACCGCGATCCTCGTGGTCACCCGGTTGGCGGGCCTGGCGGTGGCGGGAATCTTTAGCCTCCGTATGCTTCTGGCCACGTTTTTGGGCAGGATTCACCCGGTGGGCGCGCTGGGGGTGGCCACCTTTGTGCTCGTGGTGCTCTTCCCCGTGGTGCACCCCTGGTACGTGCTGTGGGCGGTGGTGCCGCTGGCGGCCTGGGCCAATCGCCCCTTCTTCCGCCTGGCCGTGGTGGGGTACTCCGCAGCCTTTAGCTTCTTTGTTCTCCCGCGCGGCTTGGCGCTGCCCCCCGGCACGGTGGTGAGCATCTACGTGGGTGCGGCGGTATCCCTGGCGGTGATTCTTTCCGTGGGCTGGTGGTGGCTCAGGCGCTCGGGGTTGGTTGGCCTCAACTGAAAGTTCTAGACTGAACAGCCGTGGCTGTCCAAAACGCTCTCGAACTGCGCGGTGTGTGCAAATCTTTCCGCACGACCACCGCCGTCAATGAGCTATCGCTGTCCGCGCGCCGTGGTGAAATACTCGCTCTCCTGGGGCCCAACGGGGCGGGAAAGACCACCACGATTGACATGTGCGTGGGTTTTCTCAAGCCCACCGCCGGGCAGATCAGCGTCCTGGGCCTTGACCCCGCTACCCAGCCGGAGCGGGTGCGCGAGCGCATCGGCATTATGTTGCAGGGCGGTGGCTCCTACTCGGGGATCAAGGTGGAGGAAATGCTGCGGCTTACCGCCGCGTATAGCGCCAATCCCCTCGACCCGGGCTGGCTCATGGAGGTGGTGGGGCTCACCGGGGCGCGGAAGAATACGTATCGGCGCCTCTCCGGGGGCCAGCAGCAGCGCCTTTCCCTGGCGCTGGCGCTCATCGGCCGCCCGGAACTGGTGTTCCTTGACGAACCCACCGCGGGCATGGACGCGCAATCGCGCCTGGCGGTATGGGATCTCATGCGGGTGCTGCGTCGCGACGGCGTGACGGTGGTGCTGACCACGCACCTGATGGACGAGGCCGAGGCCCTGGCCGATCAGGTGGTCATTATGGATCGCGGCCGCGCGGTGGCCAGCGGCACGCCCGCGGAACTGACCACGGATACCCAACCCCAATTGCGGTTGAGCACGGCCAGCGAACTCGATACCGCCGCCGTGGAGCGCCAGGCGCACCTGCCGGAGGGCTCCTGCGTGGCGGTGCGCCCCCTGCACTACGCATTGCAGATCGCTCCCACCCCGCAGGCCGTGGCCCAGGTGGTTTCCGCCGTGGCGGCCCAGGGGGTGCTAGTGCGCAGCCTGGACGTGGCGCGGTGCAGCCTGGAGGACGTCTTTTTGGACATCACCGGCCGAGAACTGAGGAGTTAAATGGTGAGCGATTATCCCGCCGGTACCTTTGCCCCCGCCCCCCAGCGCGCGCCCAAGGCCGCGCTGATCGCCGCGCAGGGGCGCATCGAGACGCTGCTTTTCCTCCGCCACGGCGAGCAGCAGTTGCTCAGCCTCATCATTCCGCTGGGGCTGCTCATCGGCATCTCGCAGGTACCCATTCTGGACGATCCCGATCCCCTGCGTCAGGGGTTTCCCATGATGCTGGCTATCGCGGCCACCTCCTCCGGCTTCACCGGACAGGCCATTTCCCTGGCCTTTGATCGCCGTTACGGTGCGCTCAAGCGCACGGGTGCCTCCGGGGTGCCCGCCTGGGTCATCATCGTGGGCAAGATCATCGCGGTGGCCGCGATGGTGCTCCTGCAAACCCTGGTGCTGGGCGCCACCGCAGCCTTTTTGGGTTGGCAGGTAAGCGTGGGAGGGCTGCTGGTGGGCCTGATAACCCTCATCCTGGGCGCGGCCACCTTCACCTCCATGGGGCTGCTCATGGGCGGCACCCTGAGTTCCGAGGTGGTGCTGGCCCTGGCCAATCTCATTTGGGTGCTCATGGTGGGAATCGTGGGGCTGGTGCTCTATCACTACGGGCTCGACGGCAGCAGTTGGTGGGATGTCATCCCCTCGGTGGCCCTGGCCAGCGGGCTTACCGATGCCTTCGCTGGGACGATCCCCTGGGTGCAGTGGCTCAGCCTGGTGGTGTGGCTCGTGGCAGTCTCCGCTGCGACCCGGCGCTGGTTCCGGTTTAGCAGTTAGGGCGCTTTTTAAGGTGTAGGGTGGGCGAGGCAAAAGTTGTTTGACCTCGTAGAAGGAGCACCCATGAAGGCCACTTTTATCCACGGCACCGGAGACGTCCGCGTGGCCGAGGTGGATAAACCCACCATCGTCGAGCCCACCGACGCCATCATCAAGATCGCGGCCACCTGCGTGTGCGGTTCCGACCTCTGGCCCTATCGCGGCGCCGATGAGATCACCGAACCCCGCCGCATGGGCCACGAATACGTAGGCGTGGTGGAGGAGGTGGGATCCGCGGTGAGCACCGTCAAGCCGGGCGACTTCGTGGTGGGCTCCTTCTGCCTCTCCGATAACACCTGCGAGATCTGCACCGATGGCTACCCCTCCCGCTGCGCCAACGGCGGCTTTGTGGGCGAGGCCCAGTCCGAGTACCTGCGGGTTCCGCTTGCCGACGGCACCCTCGTCCCCACCCCCGCCACCCCGGACGAGGACCTTATTCCTTCCCTGCTCGCCGCCTCCGACGTGCTCGGCACCGGCTGGTTCGCTGCCGACGAGGCCCAGGCGGGCCCCGGCAAGACGGTCGTGGTGGTGGGCGACGGCGCGGTGGGCCTGCTGGCGATTCTCTCCGCCAAGCAGATGGGGGCCGAGCGGATCATCGCCATGAGCCGCCACGCCGATCGCCAGGCCCTGGCGCGAGAGTTCGGGGCCACGGACATCGTGGAGGAACGCGGTGAGGAGGGCGTGGCCAAGGTCAAGGAACTCACCGGCGGATTGGGTGCGCACAGCGTGATCGAGGCCGTGGGAACCCAGGAATCCATGAAGCAGGCCATCGCTTCCTGCCGCCCCGGCGGATACGTGGGATACGTGGGAGTCTCGCACGGGGTTTCCCTGCCGGGCGAGGAACTCTTTGCTTCCGAGGTGCACCTCATGGGCGGGCCCGCCCCCGTGCGCAAGTACCTGCCGGAGTTGATCCGCCTGATCTTTGATCGCGCCATCGAGCCCGGCAAGGTGTTCACCAAGGAGGTGGCCCTGGCGGATATTGCGGAGGGATACCGCGCGATGGATCAGCGCGAGGCCATCAAGGTTCTGGTGCGGCCCTAGCGCGGAGGCGTCGGATAGCGGGCGCGGTAAGTTCCGCCGCGCCCGCGTGTTTCTTTTAACGCCTTAGCCAGCCCGCGCCGTGTGGTGTTTCCCCACGGCGGCGCATTAGGCTAGGGGTTTGTGAGTACCCTGCCGCAGACCGTGAAAAACTTTGTGCCCTCCGTGCGCCTGCAACGCATCCTGGCGCTGATTCTGCTGATCTGCCAGGGCGGCATCACGGTGACCGGCTCCATCGTCCGCGTGACCGGCTCCGGCCTGGGCTGCAATACCTGGCCGCAGTGTCACGAGGGCTCGCTGGTTCCCGTGCAGGGAGCCGCCCCCCTGGTGCACCAGGTCATCGAGTTCGGTAATCGCCTGCTCACCTTCGTGGTGGTGGCATCCGTGGTGGCCGTGTTTGTGGCTCTGCTCCAGGCTGGACGCCGCACGGAATTGATGAACTATGCGCTCATCTCCGGTTTTGGCGTGATCCTCCAGGCCGTGATCGGCGGGATCTCCGTGCTCATGGACCTCAAGTGGTGGTCCGTGGCCCTGCACTTTTTGCCCTCAATGGTGCTGGTGTGGGTGGCGGCATTGCTGTTTATCCGGGTAGCCGAGCCCGATGACGTGGAACCCGTGCGCACCTATCCGCGCGCGGTGCGCATCAGCGCGGTGGTGGCCGTCTGCGCGCTGGTGGTGGTGCTGGTCACGGGCACGATGGTCACCGGCGCGGGCCCCCACGCGGGCGACGCCGAGGCGGGCATGGAGGGACGCCTGGAGGTGGATATTGACCTCATGGCGCATATTCACGGCTACCTCATGTACGTGTACCTCTTTTTCACCTTCATCACCGTGGTGCTGCTGTATCAGCGCAAGGCCTCGGCGGAAGCCAAGCGCACCGGCCTGATTCTCCTGGCCATGATCGTGGTGCAGGGGGTTATCGGGATCATGCAGTACCGGCTGGGTGTTCCCCGCTGGTCCGTGCCCATGCACATCGCCATGTCCTCGGTGGTGGTGGCCTTCACCTCCTTCTTGTACGCCCTGGGGTGGCGCCGGTATTCGCCGGAGGGCGCGGAAACCGAGGATACCGCCGATACCGTGACCGCCCGCGTGGGGCACTGATGGCCGGGCAATCATGAGGGCGCTGATCTGGGGAGCGGCCGGTACCCCCGAGGTGGTAACCGGGGAGGCACCGCAGCCGGAGGAACACCAGGTGCTGGTGGCCGTGCAGGCGGCCGAGGTGGCGGTGCCCCCGGGGGCGTCGATAGGCGATGTCCTGGGCACCCAGGGCACCGGAACAATCGTGCGCGATCCCCAGGGGCTGTTGCCCGAGGGCACCCTGGTGGCCTGGGCCGGGGTGCCCGGTTCCTGCGCCGAGGCCGCCTGCGTGCCCCGGGACCGCATGGTGGCGGTGCCCGGAGGCATCGCCCCCGAGATAGCCGCCACCATGCTCGGCCCGGCCATGATGGCCCACGTGCTGCTGTTTTCCCTCAGCCCCGTGGAGGCGGGCAGCACGGTGCTGATTAATCCCGCCGACGATCCCGTGGGCCTCATCAGCGCCCAGTGGGCCAGCTCCCTGGGCGCGCGGGTCATCGCGGTCTCCCCCTCCGGGGAGGCTTCGCCGCACCTCGATCACGCTATCGTGGTGCAGCGCGCGCACGTGGCTCCCCGCCGCGCCGCCGAGGCCGGTGGGGCCGACATCGCCCTGCACGGCGCGGGTAAGCAGGGCCTCGATCACTCGCTATCGAGCCTGCGGCCGCGCGGCACGCTGTGCCTGCACGGGAACCCCGCTCAGCCCGTCAAACGCATCTCGCCCCTGGACCTTGCGGCCCAGGGCTCGTTGAACCTCGCCTGCCCCGTGCTGGAAGATTACGTGCGGGAGCCGGAGGGCTTTCGCACCCGCTCCCAGGCCGTCACCCAGGCGATAACGGAAGGCCACATCACCATTCCGCACGTGCGCGTCCACTCCCCCGAGGAGGCCGCGGATATTCCCCTAGACGAGCTGGCGGGTGGCCTCACCGCCGTGCGGTTCTAAAACGCCGCCGCGCTCCAGCCCGCCATCTGCCCGAACGTCTCCCAGCCCAGGATCGCGTCCACGGACAGGGCCACAAAGAGCACCGCGAGGTAGTTATTGGAAAGGATAAAGAGCTTCAGTGGTTTCACCGGCTGGCCATCGCGCACCCCACGGTGCAGTTGGGTGGCCATGATCAGGAATGCCGCGCCGGAGATCACCGCTCCGGCCAGGTAAATCCAGGAGGTGGCGGGAACCAGGAGCAGGGATACGCCCACGGTGGCCCAGCTGTACCAGAGGATCTGGCGGGTGACCTCCACCGGCGTGCGTACCACGGGGAGCATGGGCACGCCCGCGCGCTCGTAATCATCGCGGTACTTCATGGCCAGCGCCCAGGTGTGCGGGGGCGTCCAGAAGAAGATGATGAGCCAGAGCACTAGGGCCTGCCACCAGCCCCAAAGGGAGGCGTCGGGGGTGTTATCCGTGATCACAGCCCAGCCCACGGCCACGGGCATGCAACCGGCGGCACCGCCCCACACGATGTTCATGTGGGTGCGGCGCTTGAGGTACTTGGTGTACACCACGATGTAGAACCAGATGGTGAACATGACAAAGACCGCCGCTAGCAGCGAGCCGCAGAGCAGCCACAACCAGAGGAAACTGACTACCGTGAGCGTCCAGGCGAAGATGGTGGCGTTGCGGTTGGACACCGTGTGCCGCACCAGGGGGCGGGCGCGGGTGCGGCCCATCTTCTGATCAATATCGGAGTCCGCCACCATGTTGAAGGTGTTGGCGGCCGCCGCTCCCATCCAGCCGCCGATGAGGGTGAGCAGGATGAGCACGATATTGTTTTCGCCACGATCGGCTTGAAGCATCGCGGGGATCGTGGCCACGAGGAGAAGTTCAATCACCCGTGGCTTCGTCAGCGCGATGTATGCCTTGATCGTGTTCAAGGAAGATGCCTCCAGCAATCTCGTGGTGTTGTCAGCCGCCCCACACTAGTCGAGCCGGGATACGCGATAGTTCCCGTAGCGATCATATATCTCATCTGAGGGTACGGGCGCGCACAATCTTTTTCACTCTATCGCGCGGGGGCTGCGGCGCGAACACTGCCTCCAGGCTGGGTTGGTTGTGTTGGTTGCAGCGGTTAAACCGGGGGTACCAGGATTGCGCGCGGCTGTGGCTGTGCGCGAGGGAAAAACACTAAGGTGGTGTCTACGCCATTTTGCTGATACGAACGTGAGGATCATTACCGTGCCGCTTTCCCCCGAACTACAGGCTCTCACCACGCGCCGTTACCCCGAGGACTGGACGGAGGTGGATACCCAGGCCGTGGACACCGCCCGCGTTCTGGCTGCCGACGCCGTGCAGAACTGCGGCAGCGGCCACCCCGGCACCGCCATGAGCCTGGCTCCCCTGGCCTATACCCTCTACCAGCGCGTGCTGCGCCATGATCCGGCCGATACCGCCTGGGTGGGCCGCGATCGCTTTGTGCTTTCCGCCGGGCACTCCTCCCTTACCCAGTACATTCAGCTCTACCTGGGCGGCTTCGGCCTGGAGCTGGAGGATCTCAAGGCCCTGCGCACCTGGGGTTCGCTCACCCCCGGCCACCCGGAGTACGGGCACACCAAGGGCGTGGAGATGACCACCGGGCCGCTGGGCCAGGGCCTGGCCTCCGCCGTGGGCATGGCGATGGCCGCCCGCCGCGAGCGCGGCCTCTTCGACCCCGAGGCCGCACCGGGGCAGTCCCCCTTCGACCACCACATTTACGTGATCGCCTCCGATGGTGACCTGGAGGAGGGCGTGACGGCCGAGGCGAGTTCGTTGGCCGGCACCCAGCAACTGGGCAACCTCATCGTGTTCTGGGACGATAACCGCATTTCCATCGAGGACGATACCCAGATCGCCTTCACCGAGGACGTGGTGGCGCGCTACCAGGCCTACGGCTGGCAGACCCTGGAGATCGAGGGCGGCGAGGACGTGGTGGCTCTGGAGGAGGCCATCGCCAAGGCCAAGGCGGAGACGAACCGCCCCACCTTTATCCGCGTGCGCACCGTGATCGGCTACCCCGCCCCCACCCTGGCCAATACCGGCAAGGTGCACGGCGCGGCCCTGGGCGAGGAGGAGGTGGCCGGGGTGAAAACGGCCCTGGACTTTGATCCCGAGGCTCACTTTGCCGTTTCCGCCGAGGTCATCGAGCACACCCGGGGCCTGATCGAGCGCGGCGCACGCGCTCACGAGCAGTGGAACGAGGGCTTCGCCCGCTGGGCGGAGGCCAACCCGGAGCGGCACGCGCTCTTCGATCGCCTCTTCTCCGGTGATCTCCCCCAGGGCTGGGACGCGGAACTTCCCACCTGGGAGCCGGACACCAAGGGCGTGGCCACGCGCAAGGCCTCGGAGGCCGTGTTGCAGGCGCTCGGTGCCACCCTGCCGGAACTGTGGGGCGGCTCCGCCGACCTGGCCGGTTCCAATAACACCGTGATCAAGGCGGACGCTTCCTTTGGCCCGGAGACCATCTCCACGGGGGCCTTCCAGGCCAATCCCTATGGGCGGAACCTGCACTTTGGTATCCGCGAGCACGCGATGGGTTCCATTCTCAACGGCATCGCCCTGCACGGCCCCACCCGTCCCTATGGCGGTACCTTCCTCATCTTCTCCGATTACATGCGTCCCGCCGTGCGCCTGGCGGCCCTGATGGGCACCGATGTGTACTACGTGTGGACCCACGATTCCATCGGCCTGGGCGAGGACGGCCCCACCCACCAGCCGGTGGAGTCCCTGGCCGCGCTGCGCGCGATCCCGAACCTCGCGGTGCTGCGCCCGGCGGACGCCAACGAGACCGCCGCCGCGTGGCGCGCGGCCCTGCTCACCGAGGAACACGGCCCCAAGGCCTTCGCCCTGACCCGCCAGAATGTGCCGGTGCTGGAGGGCACCAAGGAACGCGCCGCCGAGGGCGTGGCGCGCGGTGCCTACGTGCTGGTGGAGGGCTCCAAGGACACCCCGGACGTGATCCTGATGGGCTCCGGCTCCGAGGTGCAGTTGGCCGTGGAGGCTGCCGCCGAGCTGGAGGAACAAGGCATTGCGGCCCGCGTGGTCTCCGTGCCCTGCCTGGATTGGTTTGCCCAGCAGGACCAGGCGTACATCGACGAGGTGCTGCCCCCCGAGGTCACGGCCCGCGTTTCCGTGGAGGCGGCCATCGCCATGCCGTGGCACCGCTTCCTGGGCACCCAGGGCCGCGCGGTGTCCCTGGAGCACTATGGTGCCTCCGCGGATTACCAGCGTCTGTACCAGGAGTTTGGCATCACGGCGCAGGCCGTGGTGACCGCCGCCAAGGAATCCCTCGCCGGGGCTTAAATCGAACACAAGGAGTACCCACCATGAGCACCACCATTGAATCCCTGGCCCAGATCGGCACGATGACCTGGCTCGATGATCTCTCCCGCGAGCGGATCACCTCGGGCAACCTGGAGGAGATGATCGCCTCCGACGGCATCGTCGGCGTGACCACCAACCCGGCGATCTTTGCCGCTGCGATGTCCAAGGGCACCGCCTATGACGAGCAGATCGCGCAACTGCGTGAGGCTGGTGCCGACGCGGACACCGCCGTCTACGCCATGAGCGTGGCGGACGTGCGCTCCGCCTGCGATATTTTTGCCGAGGTTTTCCGTGCCACGAACGGCCGCGATGGCCGCGTGTCCATCGAGGTCGATCCCCGCATCTCCGATGACGCCCAGGCCACGCTGGCCCAAGCCCGCGAACTGTGGCGGCAGGTGGATCGCTCCAACGCCATGATTAAGATCCCGGCCACCGAGGGCTCCCTGCCCGCCATTGCCGACGCCCTCGCGGACGGGATCAGCGTGAACGTCACCCTGATTTTCTCCGTGGAGCGCTACGCCCGCGTGATCGAGGCGTACAAGGAGGGTATCCGCCGCGCGGCGGATAACGGCCACGATGTGTCCGCGATTTTCTCCGTGGCCTCCTTCTTTGTCTCCCGCATGGACACCGAGGTGGATAAGCGGCTGGAAGCCATTGGCACCGAGGAGGCCCTGGCCCTGCGGGGCAAGGCCGGTGTGGCCAACGCGCGCCGCGCCTACGCGCTATTTAGCCAGGCCTTTGCCGATTCCACCCATCTCCCGGAGAACGCCCAGGTGCAGCGCCCGCTGTGGGCCTCCACCGGGGTGAAGAACCCGGACTATCCGGCCACGTTGTACGTGGCGGAACTAGCCGGGCCGCAGACCGTGAACACCATGCCCCAGGCCACGATCGACGCGGTTTTAGGCAGCGATGATCTGCGCGGCGATACCCTCACCGGAACCGAGGAGGAGGCGGAGCGGCTCTTTGCCGCCCTGGAGCGCGTGGGCATTGACCTTGACGATGTGTTTGCGGTGCTGGAAAAGGAGGGCGTGGATAAGTTCGTCACCGCCTGGGAGGAACTGCTAGCTTCCATGAGCGAGCGCCTGTAGGCCATTACCTCATGGGCATTGGGCCGGGGTCGGGATAATATTTCGGAATAATATTATCGCCGCCCCCGGCCAGTGCTATTCATTCTGCGAAAGGGAGAAGAACGTGACAAACCCGCTCCGCGATCCGCGGGATAAGCGATTGCCCCTCATTGCGGGCCCCTCGGGCATGGTGATCTTTGGGGTCACCGGCGACCTCGCCCGTAAAAAACTCCTTCCGGCCATTTATGACCTCGCCAATAGGGGGCTTCTCCCGGCCGGGTTTACCCTGGTGGGGTATGGCCGCAGGCAGTGGAGCAAGCAGGACTTTGAGGATTACGTGCTGGCCGCCGTGAAGGAAAAGGCCCGCACCGAGTTTCACCAAAACGTGTGGGATCGCCTGGCGGAGGGAATGCACTTTGTCACCGGCGATTTCGATGACGATTCCGCCTTTGATCACCTGGCCGAGACCCTGGCGCAGATGGACGCCACACGCGGCACCTCCGGGAACTGGGCGCTGTATCTCTCCGTGCCCCCGGACTTCTTTGCCACGGTGTGCCATCAGTTAGAGCGCAGCGGCGTGGCCGAGGCCCCGGCGGGCTCCTGGCGGCGGGTGATTATTGAAAAGCCCTTTGGCCACGATCAGGAATCCGCCGAGGAACTCAATGGCATCGTCAATGCGGTGTTCCCGGAATCCTCGGTATTCCGCATCGATCATTACCTGGGCAAGGAAACGGTGCAGAACATCATGGCGCTGCGCTTTGCCAATCAGCTCTTTGAGCCGTTCTGGAATGCCCATTACATCGACCACGTGCAGATCACGATGGCCGAGGACATCGGCGTGGGCGGCCGCGCGGGCTATTACGATACGATCGGCGCGGCCCGCGACGTGATCCAGAACCACCTCATTCAGTTGCTTGCACTGGTGGCCATGGAGGAACCCATCTCGTTTTCCCCCAACCAATTGCGCGCGGAGAAGATCAAGGTGCTGCGCGCCACCCAGCCGGTGTATCCGCTGGATCAGACCACCGCGCGCGGGCAGTACACCGCCGGTTGGCAGGGCTCCACCTACGTGAAGGGGCTGCGCGAGGAGGAGGGCTTTGACCCCGATTCCACCACGGAAACCTATGCCGCCTGCACCCTGGAGATCGCCTCGCGCCGCTGGGCGGGCGTGCCGTTTTACCTGCGCACCGGCAAGCGCCTGGGCAGGCGCGTCACGGAGATCGCCCTGGTGTTCAAGTCCGCCCCGCACCACCTCTTTGGGGATCAGGGCACTCATGCCTTGGAACACAACGCCGTGGTGATCCGTATTCAGCCGGACGAGGGCGTGCTCATGCGCTTTGGCTCCAAGGTTCCCGGCTCCGCGATGGAGGTGCGCGATGTGAACATGGACTTCTCCTACGCGGAGGCCTTTACCGAGGAATCTCCCGAGGCCTATGAGCGCCTGATCCTGGACGCCCTGCGCGATGAGTCCAGCCTCTTCCCCACCAACTCCGAGGTGGAGTTGAGCTGGAAGATCCTCGACCCCGTGCTGGAACACTGGGCGGCCTCCGGCAAGCCGGACGAGTACCGGGCCGGTACCTGGGGCCCCGAGTCCGCCGATCACATGCTCACCCGAACCGGCCGCGCCTGGCGGCGCCCTTAAAGAAAGGCACAGGACGTGATAATTGATCTTCCCAATACCACGACCCGTGATATTGCCGCGTCATTGCAGCATATCCACGAAACCACGGCGCAGACCACGGGGCGCGTGCTCACCCTCATCGTCATGGCCACCAGCGGCGATGATCTCCCCGAGATCATCCGAGTGACCACGGATGCCTCCTGGGAGCACCCCTCCCGCGTGCTGGTGCTTATCGACGGCGGCCCGCAGCGCCCGGCGCAACACTCCGGGGTGGACGCGGAGATCCGCGTGGGCGGCACCGTGGGTGCCAGCGAATTCGTCATCATGACCCTGCGTGGGGAGGTGGCCGCCCACGCCGATTCCGTGGTCACTCCCCTGCTCCTGCCGGATACCCCCATCGTGGTGTGGTGGCCGTCGGAAGCCCCGGAGGTGCCCGCCGAGCACCCGGTGGGTCGCTTGGCGCAGCGCCGCATCACGGACGGCTACCTGCGCCCGGAGAGCTACTCCCCCGGTGACTCCGACCTTGCCTGGGCGCGGATCACCCAGTGGCGTGGGGTGGTGGCCTCCTCCCTGGATTCCCACCCGGAGGAGGGCGTGGTGTCCGTGAGCGTGAAGGGGCCGGAGAATAACCCCAGCATTGATCTGGCCGCCGGGTGGCTGGCCAGCCGCCTGGGAGTGCCGGTGCGCCGGGGCGTGGCCACCCATCAGATCAAGGGCGATCTGGAGCCCTGCGAGCTGCGCGTGGAGTTTCCCAGCGGCCCGGTGACCATTCATAACCGCAGCCACTCCACCATTTCCGTGCGGATGCCCCAGCGGCCGGAGTCCCTGGTGGCCATGAATCCCCGTTCCACGGCGGATTGCCTGGCGGAGGAACTGCGCCACCTTGACCCGGACGTGATTTACGCGGAGGCACTGAGTGGGATCGGCGCGGTGGACTTTGAGAAAGGCGAGGAAAACTAACGATGGCGGATATTCAACGGTATAAGGATCTTCCCGCGCTCGTGGCCGCGGCCGCCGAGGGTGTGGCCGAGGTGGTGCGGGAGGCTCAAGGCCGAGGCGACGGCACCGCCCGGCTCGTGCTCACCGGCGGCGGGGCTGGGATAGCGCTCCTGGAGAGCCTGCGCGAGCGCGAGGACATCGCCTGGGAGCGCGTACACGTGTTCTTTGGCGACGAGCGCAACGTCCCCGTGAACGATCCCGAATCCAATGAGGGGCAGGCCCGAGCCGCGCTGCTGGGCTCCGTGGCGATTCCCCCCGAGAATGTTCACGGCATGGGGTTGAGCGGAGAGGCCTCCCTGGAGGAGGCCGCGCGGCGCTACGAGCAGATAGTGGAGCGCTACGCGCCGGAGGGCTTTGATCTGCACCTGCTAGGTATGGGCGGCGAGGGGCACATCAACTCGCTGTTCCCCCACTCCGAGGCCACCGCGGAAAAGCGGCGGCTGGTGGTGGCGGTGCACGATTCCCCCAAACCCCCGGCCCAGCGCCTCAGCCTTACGCTCCCCGCGATTGGCCGGGCGCGGCGGGTGTGGCTCCTAGTTTCCGGTGCCGCCAAGGCGGAGGCCGCTGCGGCGGTGGCGAATAACGAAAGCGCCATGCTCTGGCCCGCAGCGGGGGCACGGGGCGTGGCGGAAACGATCCTCTTCCTGGATGAGGAGGCGGCCAGCCTCCTCTAGGAGATAGGCCTAAGCCTGCCGCTCGGGCGGGTTTAGGCATATGCCTGGATCAGGTTCAGGGCGATAATGCAGACAACCCAGATCAGCGCCACCACGATGGTATAGCGATCAAGGTTCTTCTCCACCACGGTGGAACCAGAGAGGTTGGACTGCACGCCGCCGCCAAAGAGGCTGGACAGGCCGCCGCCCTTACCCTTGTGCAGCAGCACCAGCGCCGTCATGAGCACGGCGGTCAGCACAAGGATGATCTCAAACGCAAGAACCATGTCATTCCTTTTCAAGAATAAATCGGGGACTTTCCCCACCCTACACCACGGGCGGGGATATGACGGTGAAGGCACCGGCTAATTAACCAGAATTGCGCAGCGCCGTGGCGAGGCCATTCATGGTGAGTTGGATACCGGCGGCCACGCTATCGCGGTGATCGCCCGCGCGGTAGCGGCGCAGCAACTCCACCTGAATGATATTCAGCGGCAGGAGGTAGGGATAGCGCGAGCGCACAGAGCGCGCCAGGGAGGGATTATCCTCCAGAAGATGCGCGCGCCCGGTGATGCGCTCGAACATCTCCAGGGTGAGATCGTATTCCTCCTTGATCGTGCGGTAAATGCGCTCGGCCACCTCGGGATCAGCGATGAGATCGGCGTAGAGCCGAGCCAGGTTCATCTCCGCCTTGCTCATCACCTGCGCCATATTGGACAGCACGGAATTGAAGAAGGGCCAGGACTCGTTGAGCGCCCGCAACTCCTCCACCCGCTCCCCCTGCTCCAACCACTGGTGCAGGGCGGTACCCACCCCGAACCAGCCGGGCAGCATGACGCGAGATTGGGACCAGGAGAGCACCCAGGGGATGGCGCGCAGATCGCCCAGCGATTCCGTCTGCTTGCGGGAGGAGGGGCGCGAGCCGATGTTGAGCGCGCCGATCTCCTGCAAGGGGGTGGACTCCGTGAAGTACTGGATAAACCCGGGGTCCTGGTGCGCCAGCTCGGAATACTTGCGCTGGCTGGCCGCCGAGAGCCAGGCCATGATCTCGTAGGCGCGCTGGGGATCATCCAGGTCGTTCACGTCCAGCACGCTGGCCTCCAGCGTGGCGGAGACTAAGGCCTCCAGGTTCCGGCGCGCGGTATCCCGCGAGCCGTACTTGGCGGAGATGATCTCGCCCTGCTCGGTGATCCGCACGGAACCCGCCACCGCGCCCTGCGGCTGGGCCAGGATCGCCTCGTAGGAGGGGCCACCGCCGCGGCCCACCGTGCCGCCGCGCCCGTGAAAGAGGCGCAGCCGCAGGCCGCGCTCGCGGCACACCCGCACCAAGTCCATCTCGCCGCTGTACAGGGCCCAATTGGCGGCAAAGTAGCCGCCATCCTTATTGGAATCGGAGTAGCCCAGCATGACCTCCTGGACGTCACCACGCTGGCGCAGATACTCGCGATAGAGGGGAAGATCCCAGAGTTGTTCCAGGATCCCGGCCCCGGCGTTGAGGTCGTCGATCGTCTCAAAGAGCGGAATAATATCCACGGTGCCGGTGGGCCGCTCCCCGCCCGCCTGGATCAGGCCCACCTCCTTGAGCAGTACCATCGGCTCCAGGATGTCGCTGACGGACTCCGCCATGGAGATAATGCAGTGCGGCACCGTCTCCGGGCCAAAGCGCTCCACGGAGGCGGCCGCCTGGCGGAAGATACCCAGTTCGCGGCGGGTCTCCTCGCTATAGCCCGCATAGCCGGTGGGCACGAGGGGTCGTGGGGTTTCCAGCTCGCGCACCAAAAGCGCGATCTTCTCCTCCTCGCTGAGGCCCCGGTAGTTCTCCGTCACGCGCGCCACGTCCAGGATCTCGGTGAGCACGTCCTCGTAACTCTCGGAGTTCTGGCGAATATCCATCGAGTACAGGTGGAAGCCAAAGCTCTGCACCGCCGCGCGCAGGCGCGCCAGGCGATCATCGGCGATGATGTCATCCTTGCTGGCGCGCAGGGAGGCGTCGATAATGCTCAGGTCGGCGGCGAACTCCTCGGCGGAGCCATAAGCCTCGTGGGCGCGATGCCACTGCCCCTCCACGGCGTCCTCCCCGATGAGCGCGGTGATGGTGGCCAGCATGCGCCCGCGCACGCCGTGAATGGCGCGGCGATAAGGCTCATCGACGCGGCTGGGGACGTCATTATGGCCGCGCTCGGCCAGCGCGTAGAGATCCACGCTGACCTCGCTCATGCGGTCCGAAATGCTCAGTTCGTGTTCCAGCCGGTGTAGTTCCGAGCAATAATATTGCAGGGCCGTGTGCGCGGCGCGGCGGGTGGCGTAATCCAGGGTCTGGGCGGTGACGTAGGGGTTGCCGTCGTGATCGCCGCCGATCCAGGAACCGGGCCGAATAATCGCATGCGGGGTGACCTCGCGGCCCAGGGCCTCGCGTAGCCGGGCGAGCACGTCCAGGTTGATCCGCGGGATCTCCTCCAGCAGGCTCAACTTGTAATAGCGCAGTCCCACCTCGATCTCGTCCTCGATGCGGGGACGGGCCACGCGGATCAGCGCGGTCTGCCACAGCACGGTGAGGCGGCGACGAATGTCGGTGTCGATAGCCTCCAGGTCCCGCTGCGCGTATACGTTCTGCGGGGCTCCCAGCAGCGCGTGCCGACGCCGCATGGCCTTGGCGATGTGCTTTTGAGCATCGAATACGGTGCGCCGCCGCGTCTCCGTGGGGTGGGCGGTGAGTACCGGGGCCACCAGCGTGTGCGGAAGTTCCTCGGCCAGGGACTCCGGGGGCACCTCGGCCTCCTGGAACTTGGCCCAGGTGGCCTCCAGCGTGGAGTCCGGGGCGGGCGCGCCGCTGCGCTGGTGCTCCAGGCGAGCGCGCTCATCGTGAATATCCTCCGCGAGGTTGGCCATGAGCGCGAAGTGGCTAAAGGCGCGGATCACCGGCTCGGCGCGGTCGGGGTCGATGTCCCGGAACATGTCCACCAGTGCAGACATGTCTGCCTCCTGCCCGGCCACGTCGAAGGCCTTGCGGCGGGAGGATTCCACGAGGTCGAATACCTCCGGGCCCTCCTGCTGGGCGATCACCTCACCGAGGATGCGGCCGAGGTAACGAATATCGTCTTGGAGATTGATCGTATTCTCCACGGGTGTCCTTCCTCATAACGCCGCGACACCGCCCAGGCGAGTGCTCTGGGGGCGTCGCGGCGTTGTTGTGGGTGCTTAGTTCAGCGGGCCTGCGGCGTTAGCGGCCAGCTTGGCAAAGGCCTGCCCGTCCAGGGAGGCCCCGCCCACCAGGCCGCCGTCCACGTCCGGCTGGCCGACGATCTCGGCCACCGTCTCCGCCTTCACGGAGCCTCCGTAGAGGATACGGATTCCCGCGGCAACCTCCTCGCCGGCGATCTCCCGGATGAGATTGCGCAGCGCGTGGCATACCTCCTGGGCATCAGCGGCCGAGGCCACCTTGCCGGTGCCGATGGCCCACACCGGCTCGTAGGCGATCACGGTGCGGGAGAGTTCCTCCGCGCTCAGGCCCTCCAGGGAGGCCTTGGTCTGTTCCACCACGTACTCCACGTGGGTGCCCTTTTCCCGGATCTCCAGGGGTTCGCCCACGCACACGATGGGCGAGATTCCCTTGTCCAGGGCGGCCTTGGACTTGGCGGCCACTTGGGCGTCGGTCTCGTGGTGGTACTGGCGGCGCTCGGAGTGGCCGGTGACCACCCAGGAGCAGCCCAGTTTGGCCAGCATGGCGGCGGAAATCTCGCCGGTGTAGGCCCCGGACTCGTGCTCGGAGACGTCCTGCGCGCCGTAGGTGACCGAGAGTTTATCGCCCTCCACCAGGGTCTGCACCGAGCGCAGATCGGTGAACGGAACGGTCACCGCCACATCGACCTTCTCGTAGTATTCCTTGGGCAGGGCAAAAGCGAGTTTCTGCACGGTGGCGATGGCCTCAAGGTGATCGAGGTTCATCTTCCAGTTACCGGCAATCAAGGGGGTACGTGCCATGAGCAAAAGCCTTTCTTGGTTGAACGGGGATCGGGGGCGGCAGATTAGGCGTTGAGTACGGCCACGCCGGGGAGTTCCTTGCCCTCAAGGAACTCCAGGGAGGCTCCGCCGCCGGTGGAGATGTGGGAGAAGCCCTCCTCGTCAAGGCCCAGGGCGCGCACGGAAGCGGCGGAATCCCCACCGCCCACCACGGTAAAGGAACCGTTCTGCGCGGTCGCGTCGATGATGGCCTGCGCCACCCCGGCGGTGCCCTTGGCAAAGGCCTCGAACTCGAATACGCCCATCGGGCCGTTCCAGAACACGGTCTTGGACTTTGCCAGCACCTCGGCAAAGGCAGTGACGGAGTCCGGCCCGATGTCCAGGGACTGCCAACCCTCCGGGATACCGTCCAGGGATACCACGGTGTTCTCCGCGTCGGCGGCAAACTCCGTGGCGGCCACCAGGTCCACGGGCAGCACGATCTTCTCCCCAAAGCGCTCCAGCAGATCGGCGCAGGTCTGTACCATCTCCTCCTGGAGGAGGGACTTTTGCACGTTATAGCCCTGGGCGGCCAGGAACGTGTAGCACATGCCACCGCCGATGATGAGGTGATCGGCCTTCTGCGCCAGGGCCTCGATCACGCCGAGCTTATCGGAGACCTTGGAGCCGCCGAGCACCACCACGTAGGGGTGCTCGGGCTTGGCGGCCACCTTCTCCAGCACATCGACTTCCTTGTTCACCAGGTAGCCCGCGTAGGCCGGGAGGCGCTTGGCCACGTCATACACGGATGCCTGGGCGCGGTGGACCACGCCGAAGCCATCGGAGATGAAGGCGCCGTTATCGGCGGCCAGCGCCACCAATTCATCGGCAAAGGCACCGCGCTCGGCCTCGTCCTTGGAGGTCTCGCGGGGATCAAAGCGCACGTTTTCCACCAACAGTACGTCGCCCTCGTTGAGGCCGTTGGCGCGCTCGTGGGCGTCCTCCCCCACTACGTCGCTGGCCAGGGCCACGTACTGGCCCAGGGCCTCGGAGAGAGCCTCGGCCACCGGGGCGAGGGAGAACTTCGGGTTCACCTCTCCCTTGGGGCGGCCCAGGTGTGCGGTCACGATCACCTTGGCACCGCCCTCCACCAGCGCCTTCAGGGTGGGCAGGGAGGCGTGGATACGGCCGGGATCGGTGATCTCACCGGCATCATTAAGCGGAACGTTGAAGTCTGAGCGCACCAGAATGTGGCGGCCCTCCACGCCCTCGCGCAGCAGATCGTCAATGGTCTTGATAGCCATGATTGTGTCTATGTCCTTTCGGGGCTAAGCCAGGTTCAGCCAAGTTCAGTCAAGCCAAGAAAAATGCGGCCCCGGTGTGCCGAGGCACACCCCGGGCCGCAGGGTACAAGCACCAAGTATTAGAGCTTGGAGGCCACGTGCTCCGTCAGGCGCAGCAACTGGCAGGTGTAGCCCCACTCGTTGTCGTACCAGGAGACCACCTTGACCTGCTTGCCGATGACCTTGGTCAGGCCGGCGTCAAAGATGGAACCGTGGGAATCCGTCACGATGTCCTGGGAGACGATCGGATCCTCGGTGTAGGCCAGGGTATCGGCCATAGCGCCCTCGGCGGCGGCCTTGATAGCGGCGTTCACGGCCTCCACGCTGACCTCTTCCTTGGCGGTGAAGGTCAGATCCGTGGCGGAGCCGGTGATCACGGGCACGCGCAGGGCGTAGCCGTCCAGCTTGCCCTTAAGCTCCGGGAGCACCAGGGACACGGCCTTGGCGGCGCCGGTGGAGGTGGGCACGATGTTCACGGCGGCGGCGCGGGCGCGACGCAGGTCCTTGTGCGGGGCGTCGTGCAGGCGCTGATCGCCGGTGTAGGCGTGCACGGTGGTCATCAGGCCCTCCTCGATACCGAAGGTATCGTTGAGCACCTTGGCCATCGGAGCCAGGCAGTTGGTGGTGCAGGAGGCACCGGAGATCACGGTGTGCTTCTCCGGGTCATAATCCTCGTGGTTCACGTTGTACACAAAGGTGGCGTCCTCGTTCTTCGCCGGAGCGGAGATGATGACCTTCTTTGCACCACCCTCAAGGTGAGCCTTGGCGGCCTCGGCGTCGGTGAAGAAGCCGGTGGACTCGATCACGATGTCCACGTTGTGCGCGGCCCAGTCCAGGTTCTTCGGATCGCGCTCGGCGGAAACGGCGATGCGCTTGCCACCCACGGTGATGGAATCATCATCGAACTCGACGTCCTGCTCCAGCTTGCCCAGGATCGAGTCATACTTCAGCAGCGTGGACAGGGTCTGGTTATCGGTCAGATCGTTCACGGCGACGACCTCCAGGGCCTCGCTGCGCTGAAGAACGGCACGGAAGAAGTTGCGGCCAATGCGGCCAAAGCCGTTGATACCAACACGAATGGTCACTATAAAACTCCTCTAGGTTTGAGAGTGGTGTCCAAAGCGCCCAGGGCGCTTTGCCTCACAGGGACGAGTGTACCGACCTCTCCCCGCGCCCGCAGGCAAATAACCAAACTTGATCCCACAGATACAGAAGGTGTAAAGCGCAACCAAGGGGGATTTTTCGCCCGTTCGGGCGCTAACCCCACATGACCGGCGGAAAATCACCCCCGCTTGGGGGCGTCCACCCCCTCGCCCGCCGCGCCTCATCCCCCGACCCCAGAAAAGTGATACTCACCACTTTTTAATCCTCGCCGTCGAGCATATCCTCCGTGAGCGCGGAACGAGTATCCTCCAGCCCCTCCTCCTCGGCCTTCTTATCCGCCATGGAGAGCAGACGGCGGATCCGGCCGGCGATGGCGTCCTTGGTCATGGGGGGATCCGCCAGGCGGCCCAACTCCTCCAGGGAGGCCTGGCGGTGCTCCACCCGCAGGTATCCGGCCTCCGCGAGGTGCTCGGGCACGTCATCGCCCAAAATCTCCATCGCCCGCTCCACCCGCGCGGCGGCGGCCACGGCGGCGCGGGCCGAGCGGCGCAGGTTGGCGTCATCGAAGTTCACCAGCCTATTGGTGCCCAGGAGTTCCTCGCGGGCCTGGCGCAGCACGTCCCACTCCAGGCGTGTGTGCTGGGCCCCCATGCGGGTGAGCAGCGCACCAATCGCGTCCGCCTCGCGGATCACCACCTTGTGCACCCCACGGGTCTCCTTGGTCTTGGCCGTCATACCCAGGCGGCGGGCGCAGCCCACCAGCGCCAAGCCGGTCTCCTCGCGCGGGCAGGTGACCTCCAGGGAAACGGCCCGCCCCGGTGCGGCGAGCCGCCCCCGGGCTAAGAACGCTCCCCGCCAGGCCGCCTCCACGTCGCTGATGGTGCCGGACACCACCTGGGGCGGCAGACCCACGATGATCACCCCGGTGGGTCCCACCAGGCCGGTGCGCCGCACCACCTCCATCGCGCCCTCGCTCAGAGTGAGCAGGTGCCGGGGTGGCTTGCGGCCCTGGCCGGGATTACCCGGCCGCACCGTGCGCACCCGCGCAGAAACCCCAAAGAGGTCTGCGAGTTCCGCGCGCAGGCGCTTGATGGCGGCCAGGGAGTCCAACTCCGCCTCCACCAGCAGGTTTCCCCCGTCGTTCACCATGGTGGAACTGCACCGCAGCATGGCCGCGACCTCCGCGATCCGGGCCGCAGTACCACGTGTTTCCACCGCGGCGAGTTCCGCTTTCGCCTTGGCGGTGAGTTCCGCCCCGCCGGGTTCCTTCTGCCTTTCCATAATGCCGAGCCAGTTTAGTAGGCGGCGGCAAGGGAGCGTAATGCGGCGGCGAGTTTGGCGGGATCGTGCCGGTTGCTGCGGCGGCCATCCTCCGCCACGGCCTCCACGTCCGCGAACTCCACCGTGGCCCCCAGGCGGGCGGCGGCGCGCTCCACGTGGGCCCGCTCCCCGGAGGTGGGAATGGAGTAGGCATCGATGAGAATCCGATCCACCCGCAGCGCCGGGGCGTGCTGGGAGAGCATGTGCAGGTGGCGCTCCGAGGAGAATCCCTGAGTCTCCCCCGGCTCGGCGGAGAGGTTGAGCACCACGACCTTCTGCGCCGAGGTGGCGTTGAGAGCCTCCACGATGCCGGGCACGAGCAGGTGCGGGATCACGCTGGAAAACCACGAACCCGGCCCCAGCGTGACCACGTCCGCCTGAGTGATGGCCTCCTGGGCCTCGGGGTTGGCGGCGGGTTCCTCCGGGAGGAGGCGCACCCGCCGCACCGAGCCGGGGGTGGAGGCCACGGCCACCTGGCCGCGCACGGGGCGCATGATCCGGGGGTCGTCGTCAAGCCCGGACACATCGGCCTCGATGTCCAGGGGCTGAAGGCACATGGGAAGCACCCGCCCGCGCGAGCCGGTGAGCCGCGCGACGGTATCCAGGGCCTGCTGGGTGCTGCCCAGCACCTCTTCCAGGCCGGAGATGAGCAGGTTGCCCACGGCGTGCCCGGCCAGCGCCCCGTTGCCGCCAAAGCGGTGTTGCAGGGCGGTGGCCCACATCTGATCCTCGGGGCTATCCCCCGCCAGGGCCGCGAGGGCCATGCGCAGGTCACCCGGGGGGATCATTTGCAGTTCGCGCCGGATCCGGCCGGAGGAACCGCCATCATCGGCCACGGTTACGATCGCGGTGATCGTCTCGGGATCACACAGGCGATCGGCGCGCAGCGTCTGAAAAAGGCCGTGTCCGCCGCCCAGGCTCACAATATGCCGCATGGTTCCCCCTAATCCCGAGCGATGTCGCGGTGCACGATGTTCACGCTGAGGTCCTCGCGTTCCCGCAGCCGCCGTCCGATTTCTTCCGAAACCGCCACGGAGCGGTGATGCCCGCCCGTGCAGCCGATGGAGACGGTGACGAAGTTCTTGCCCTCGTGGCGGTAGCCCTGCTGCATGGAATCGAACATCTGCAAGAAGTTGCGCACGAAGGGCTCCGCGTCCTGCTGCTCCAGCACGTACTGGGCCACGGCGGCGTCGGTACCGCGATACGCCCGCAATTCTGGCTGCCAGTAGGGATTGGGGAGGAAGCGCACGTCCACGGTGATGTCCGAATCGCGGGGCACGCCGTGCTTAAAGCCAAAGGACTGCACGGTGACGTGGCGGCGCTTATCGACGCTGCGGCCAAAGGTCTCCTCGATCCTGCGGCGCAGATCGTGCACGGAAAGATCGGAGGTATCCAGGGTGACGTCCGCGTCCTCCTTGATCTCGCTGAGCACCTCGCGCTCGCGGGCGATCCCCTCCAGGAGGGTGTCCTCCCCCTGCAAAGGGTGGGTGCGGCGCACGCTATCGAAGCGCTTAATCAGTACGTCATCGCGGGCATCGAGGAACAAGATGATGGGGGCCAGGCCCCGGGCGCGCAGTTCCTCAAGGGTTTGGAGCATATTGCCCCGGAACATGCGGGCGCGCACGTCGGTGACCATCGCCACCTTGCTCACCGGGGAATCCTCGGCATCGCACAGGGAGGCCAGTTGCAGGATCAACTCCGGGGGGAGGTTATGCGCCACGTACCAATCCCGATCCTCAAAGACCTTGGCGGCCGTGGAAAGGCCGGCCCCGGACATTCCCGTGATCAGCATGGGAGGTTGAACAAGATGGTGCAGCGTCATGGCGGCCATTGTAGCGCTAGGCGGGCGGGTGCAGCCCCTCATAGACCGCCTGGGCCAAGGCCGGGCCAAAGCCCTTGACGGCCTCGATCTCCGCCACGCTGGCCTCTTTGAGCTTTTTCAGGGAGCCAAAGTGCCGCACCAACTCCGTGCGCCGCGCCTGGCCCAGCCCCTTAATATCGTCCAGCTCGGAGCGGCGCATCCTCTTGGAGCGTTGCTGCCGGTGATAGGTGATGGCAAAGCGGTGGGCCTCATCGCGGATCTGTTGCAGCAGGTACAGGCCCTGGGAATTGCGCGGCAGGATCACCGGGTCCTCCTCCCCCGGCACCCACAGTTCCTCCAGACGCTTGGCCAGGCCCACCAGGGTGACGTCGATAATACCCAGGTCATCAAAGACCTTCTGGGCCGCCGCCACTTGGGGCGCACCGCCGTCCACGATGAAAAGTTGCGGCGGATAGGCAAAGCGCTTGGCGTCCGCGCTCATCTCCTCCACCTTTTCATCGCTGAACGTGGAGCCATCGAATTCCTCCGC
Source organism: Corynebacterium sp. 21KM1197 (assembly GCF_033783015.1). Classification (NCBI taxonomy): domain Bacteria; kingdom Bacillati; phylum Actinomycetota; class Actinomycetes; order Mycobacteriales; family Corynebacteriaceae; genus Corynebacterium; species Corynebacterium sp. 21KM1197. Next base: position 1,229,304 of record NZ_CP123907.1, read on the forward strand.
CTCCGGCACCTCGGAGCGCTGCTCGTGGTGACGCAGGAAGCGACGCCGCGTGATCTCCGCGATGGAGGCCACGTCATCGCTGCGGCCGTCCCCGGCGGCCTCCTTGATCCGGTACCGGCGATAATCGGACTTCTTGGGCAGGCCGTCCTCAAAGACCACCAGCGAGGCCACCACGTCGGTGCCCTGGAGGTGGGAAATATCCGTGCACTCGATGCGCAGCGGGGCCACCTCCATGCCCAGGGCGTCCTGAATATCCTGGATCGCGGCGGAGCGCGCGGTCAGGTCACCCACGCGCTTGAGCTTGTGCTGCCGCAGGGCCTCCTTGGCATTGCGCTCCACCGTCTCCGCCAGGGCGCGCTTATCGCCGCGCTGGGGCACACGGATCTCCACCGGGCCACCGCGCATATCTTGAAGCGCGCGGGTGGTCTCCTCCGGGTCCTGCGGCAGGGCTTGCACCAGGATCGTCCGGGGAATGACCTGGCTGCGCCGCTGCGGCTGGTGGGACATCTGATCCACGCCCCGGCGGCGCACCCACTCCGCGTCCTCCCTATCCTCCTGATCGGCGCGCTCGGCGGCGTCACCATAAAACTGCACCAGGAAGTTCTGCATAAGGGAGGGCAGGGCGGGATCGGGCTGCCCCTCCGTCAAGGGCTCGCTGCCCCCGGCCTGATCCCCGGATTTTTCCACCACCCAGCCGCGCTGGCCGCGCACCCGGCCGCTGCGCACGTGGAAAATCTGCACGGCGGCCTCCAACTCATCGGTGGAAAAGGCGATGATGTCCGCGTCCGTGCCATCGCCCAGTACCACGGATTGCTGCTCCGTGAGTTTCTCGATGGCCCCCAGATCATCGCGCAGCCGCGCCGCGCGCTCGAACTCCAGGGCCTCGGCGGCGGCCTCCATCTGCTCGGTGAGGCGCTTGCGCACGGCGTCCGTGTGCCCCTGCATGAACGAACAGAAGCCCTCCGAGATCTCCCGGTGTTCCTCCTCGCTCACCCGGCCTATGCAGGGCGCGGCGCACTTGTCGATGTACCCCAGCAGGCAGGGGCGGCCCAACTGCTCGTGGCGGTTGAACACGCCCTTGGTGCAGGTGCGCATGGGGAAAATCCGGGTGAGCAGATCCAGGGTCTCGCGCACCGCCCAGGCGTGGGAATAGGGGCCAAAGTAACGCACGCCCTTGCGGCGCGGGCCGCGATAGAAAAAGGCGCGGGGGAAGCGCTCGCTCATGGATACCGCGAGCATGGGATAGGTTTTATCGTCCCGATACTTCACGTTAAAGCGCGGATCGAAGCGCTTGATCCAGGTGTATTCCAGTTGCAGGGCCTCCACCTCGCTGCCCACCACCGTCCACTCCACGGAGGAGGCGGTGAGCACCATCTGGCGGGTGCGCGGGTGCAGCTGGGTGATGTCCTGGAAATAGTTGGACAGGCGAGAACGCAGGTTCTTCGCCTTGCCCACGTAGATCACCCGACGATCGTCCCCCCGGAACTTGTACACCCCGGGATCCGTGGGAATGGTGCCGGGGGCGGGGCGATAGGTGGTGGGATCGGCCATGCCTTCCTTCCCCCGCTAGTCCTGTGGCATGTACTGGGATTCCAGGGCGCGGAAGTCCGCCACGTCCTTGACGATGCTGGCGCGGTCGGCGGACTGCATGGCCCACATGGGCACGTACTCAAAGTCTGGTAGTTCCAGGCGGGCCATGCGGGAACCACGGGGGAAGGCCAGGCCATAGATCACCGACCAGTGATAGAACCGGGTGCCAATGAAGTTACGCACCTCCACGCCGTCCTCGTTCACGCGTACCCGGGGGCGGGTCAGGCCGATGAACACCGCGATGGAGATCACCACGCCCACGCCAAAGAAGGCAAAGCGATCAATGGTGGTCAGGGCCGCGCCGGTATCCCCCACTCCCACCACGGCGGACATGAAGATGTGCACCGCCATGATGACGGCCACCGCCACCCAGGCGAGCAGGCGCATGCGCGGGGAGGTAATCACCAGTTCCCAGGGCTTGGTGGAGACCATCGCGGTGGGATCTGCGGCGTTATACCGCTGGAGGTCGGCCTCGCTGAGGGCCTCGCTCGGTTGCTTGCTCGTATCCACCCTTGTACTACCTCTGCCTCGTATCTGGCTGTAATTACTGGCTTTATCTATGGTGCTGCACGGCAGCATAGAGCGCTATAAAGCGCCGCCTCATCTGGATAATTCTAGCCCGTGATCCCGCGCAAGACCAGGGCGGTGTGCAGGGCCGCGATGGCGGCCTCCGCGCCCTTATCCTCCACCGCGCCCTCCCCGCCGGAGCGCTCCACCGCCTGCTCATAGGTGTGGGTGGTCAGCACGCCATTGCCCACGGGGGTGCCCTCCGCCAGCGCGATCTGGGCCAGGCCCTCCATCACGGAATCGCAGACGTACTTGAAGTGCGGAGTGCCGCCCTCGATCACACAGCCCAGGGCCACCACGGCGTCATAGCGGCGGGCCAGTTCCTGGGCCACCACGGGGATCTCCAGGGCGCCGATCACTCGGAACTCTTCCACGCTGGCCCCGGCCTCCTTGGCGGTGGCCACCGCGTGCTCGTGGAGGCGATCGCAGATTTCCTCGTTCCAGGTGGAGGTGAGCACGGCCACCGTCAGTCCGGTGGCGTCCAGGGAGTCCGTGGAGGTGCCCGCAGCGGGCAGGCCTTCTTTTGCCATGATCGTTTATTCTCCTTCCGGGTGGCCGCTGTGGGCCACCCCGTGTTCGGCCTCCCACCGGGCGAGGTCGGGCAGTTCGTGGCCCATGCGATCCCGCTTGGTGGTGAGGTAGCGCGCGTTATCGTCGTTGATCTCCACCGGCACGGCCACCCGGCCGGTGATCCCCAGGCCGTGTTCCTTTAATACCTCGCACTTGTGGGGGTTATTGCTCATGAGGGACAGGGAGCGCACGCCCAGGTCGCGCAGGATCTGCGCGCCGGTATCGTACTCGCGGGCGTCTGCGGGCTGCCCCAGGGCCAGGTTGGCGTCGATAGTATCCATCCCCTCGTCCTGCAAGGCGTAGGCCTTGAGTTTTTCGATGAGCCCGATTCCCCGGCCCTCCTGGCCGCGCAGGTACACGATGATTCCGCGCCCTTTTTCCTGCACCATGCGCATGGAGTTGTGCAGTTGCTGGCCACAGTCGCAGCGTCGAGAGCCAAAGACGTCCCCGGTGAGGCACTCGGAATGAATCCGCACCAGCACCTCCTCGCCGCCATCGCGGTCCGGTTCCCCGGCGATGAGCGCCACGTGCTCCTGCCCGCTGAGGGTATTGACAAAGCCGACGGCGCGGAAAAAACCGTGATCGGTGGGCATGGCGGTTTCCACGGTGCGCTCGATGAGGTGATCGCGGCGGCGGCGCCAGGCGATGAGCTGGTCGATGGAGATCATGTGCAGGCCGTGCTGATCGGCAAAGCGGCGCAGCTCCGGGCCGCGCGCCATATCCGTGGGGTCCTCCTCGGAGACGATCTCGCACAGCACGCCCGCCGGGTATAGCCCCGCGGCCCGGGCGAGGTCGATGGCGGCCTCGGTGTGCCCATCGCGCACCAGCACTCCGCCGTCGCGGGCGCGCAGGGGCACCACGTGGCCGGGGCGGGTGAACTCCGCCGGGGTGGAATGCGGGTCCGCGAGGCGGCGAATGGTCTCCGCCCGGGAGGTCGCGGAGATCCCGGTGGTGCCGGTGGCGGCGTCCACCGTCACGGTGTAGGCGGTGCCGCGCGCGTCCTCGTTGCGGCTGACCATCGGCGGCAGGCCGAGGCGATCGGCGTCCGCGTTGGTCAGCGGAGCGCAGATATATCCCGAGGTGTAGCGCACCATGAAGCCCAGCAGCTCGGGCGTGGCCTTCTCGGCGGCAAAGATGAGGTCGCCCTCGTTCTCCCGGTCCTCGTTGTCCACCACCACCACGGCCTTACCCGCCGCGATGTCCGCTATGGCCTCATCGACGCTATCCAGGGGGATATTCTGCTCCGCATTCACAGTCACGTCGATCACTTTAGCCCTCCCGTGCCGCCGTCCCCTCGCCGGGGGCCAGCAACTTTTCCACGTACTTGGCCAAAACGTCCACCTCAATGTTCACGGGATCGCCGGGGGCCAGCGCGCCGTGGGTGGTATCTCGCAGGGTGGTGGGAATGAGCGATACCTCGAACCAGTCCGAGCCCAGCGCGGAGACGGTCAGCGAGGTGCCGTTGAGCGTGATCGAGCCCTTTTCCACCACGTAGCGCGCTATCTGCTCCGGGAGCCTAAAGCGCAGCACGTCCCAGTGTTCGGAGTGCTCGCGGCTAAGCAGGGTGGCGGTGGCGTCCACGTGCCCCTGCACGATGTGCCCGCCCAGGCGCTCCCCCACGGCCATCGCGCGTTCCAGGTTCACCCGCGAGCCCTCGCGCAGGTCGCCTAGGTTACTGCGGTTGAGGGATTCCCTCATGACGTCGGCGGCAAAAGTTCCCTCACCTTGCTCCGCCACCGTGAGGCACACGCCATTGACACTAATGGAATCCCCCAGGCGGGTGCCATCCAGCACGGTCTGCGCCTTAATGGTCAGGCGCAGCGCGTCACCCTGCTCCGCCACGGCCACCACCGCGCCCATTTCCTCTACGATCCCGGTAAACATCACTCGCCTCTTTCCATTTCTATGCAGGTATCCGGCCCCAGGCGGCGCACCTCGCGGGTGCGCCAGCGCCGCGCCGCGCCTAGCGTTTCCACCAGGGGCTTATCGACGACCCCCCGGCCCCCGCCCAGCAGGACGGGGGCGAGGTAGGCCTGAAGGGTATCCACCACGTCCTCGTGCAGCGCGGAACGAGCCAACCTCGCCCCGCCCTCGATGAGCACGTCGCGGTCTCCTTTCTCCCATAACGCAGCCAGGGCTTGGGAGATTCCGGGGTATTGTTCAAAGCCTTGTTCCGCCATGTACTCGGGCAACGCCCTCTGTCCAATGACCACGCGGCGCGGCTGGTGCGGGTACAACCCGTCCCCCCTGCGCGCGGTCAGCGCCGGACGATCCGCCCAGGCCGTTCCCGTGCCGATGATGATGGCGTCCCGCCGGGAGCGATCCAGATGTACCTGAGCGCGGGCCTCCTCCCCGGTGATCCACTGGCTCGTGCCATCGAGCGCGGCGGTAAACCCATCGAGGGTCTGGGCGAATTTCAGCGTGACGTGCGGGCGCTGCCTGTACGTGGCGATCAGCCACGGCCGCAGCGGGGCCACCTCCGCAGGAATACGGTGCACCTCTACTCCCTGGCTGCGTAGCGCCTCGGCCCCGCCGCCCTCGCGCTCGCCGGGATCCGGGTGCGCGTAATACACCCGGGCGATGCCCGCCCGCAGCAGCGCCTGGGTGCATGGGCCGGTGCGCCCGGTGTGATTGCAGGGCTCCAGCGTGACCACGGCGGTGCCACCCCGTGCCGCCGCTCCGGCCCGAGCCAGGGCCATGACCTCGGCGTGCGCCCCGCCGGGGGGCTGGGTGGCGCCCACCCCGGCGATGTTTCCGGTGGCGTCGATAATCGCCGCGCCCACGGGAGGATTAGGGCTGGTGGTGCCCTTGACCTCCCAGGAGGCTTGAATGGCGAGGTCGAGGGCGTGGGTGATCGTGGCGTCGCTTGGGCTCATCGCTGGGCAAGCGCGCGCAGGGAGTCCACCATCGCGGCCGGGTCCTCGGCCTTGTACACCGCCGAGCCCGCCACGAAGGCGTCGCAGCCCGCCTCGGCGGCCTGCGCGATGGTGGACTCGGAGATGCCACCATCGATCTCGATGAGGGTGCTCAGGCCGCGCGCGTCGATCTCCCGGCGCAGGGTGCGCACCTTATCCAACTGCTCCGGCATGAAGGACTGCCCGCCAAAGCCCGGCTCCACGGACATCACCAGCACCTCGTCGAAGTGCTCTAGATCCTCAAGGTACGGCTCGATGGGAGTTCCCGGCTTGACCGAAAACGCCGCGCGCACGCCCAATTCCCTTATCTTCTTGGCCAGGGCCACGTGATCCCGCGTGGCCTCCACGTGGAAGATGATGGTGTGCGCGCCCGCCTCCGCGTAGCGCTCCACCCAGCGCTCGGGCTCCTCGATCATCAGGTGCACGTCCAGGGGCTTATCCGTGAGGCGGCGGACGGTGGCGGTGATGTCCGGGCCAAAGGAAAGGTTGGGCACGAAGTGGCCGTCCATGATGTCCACGTGCACCCAATCGGCCGTGGAAATCCGAGCGATCTCCTCGCCCAGGCGGGAGAAGTCCGCGGCGAGGATGGAGGGGGCGATGATCGGAGCGTGTTGCATGAGGGCCAGTGTAACCGCCTACGCAGGTCGCCGGAGCACCGCAAAGAACATCGCGTCCGTGCCGTGGCGGTGCGGCCACATCTGCACGGAGGCGTGTTCCCCAAGATTCTCCATGCCGGAGACAAGCCCGTGGGCGTTCATCTCCACCGCGCCCAGTTCCGCCACCGCCTTATCCACGATCCCCCGGGTCTCCCGCAGATCCGGCGAACAGGTGGAATACACCACCACCCCGCCGGGGCGGGCCAGATCCAGCGCGGAGCGCAGCAGCTCGTATTGCAGCACCGTGAGTTCCGCGATGTCGGATTCCTGCTTGCGCCAGCGGGCCTCGGGGCGGCGTCGCAAAGCACCTAAGCCGGAGCACGGCGCGTCCACGAGCACGCGATCATACACCGGCTCCAGGCCCGGCTCGCGGCCATCGGCCACGTGCACCGTCACCGGGAGTCCGCGCACCGCCGAGCGCACCAGTTCCGCGCGGTGGGCGGCGGGCTCCACGGCGTCCACGCGGGCCTCCTCGATCCTGGCCAGGGCACCCAGCAGGGCCGCCTTGCCGCCGGGGCCCGCGCAGAGATCCAGCCAGCGCCCCTGGTCCGCGCCTTCCACCGGGGCCTCCGCCACGGCGCGGGCGATCAGTTGGCTGCCCTCGTCCTGCACGGCGGCCAGGCCATTGCGCACCGGCTCCAATTGCGCGGGGGCACCGGAATCCAGATACACCGCGTACGGGGAGTACCTGCCCTGCTCCCCGCCCACCACCAGGGCCAGTTCCTCCGCGCTCATCTCGCCGGGGCGGGCCACCAGGTGCACGATGGGGCGCTGAGAGTCCGCCTCCAGGGCGGCCTCCAACTCCGCGTTGGGCTCCTCACCCAAAGCACCCAGCGCCGTGGCAAAGGATCTGGCGATCCACTCCGGGTGCGCGTGGCGGAAGGCCGCCCCCGCGATCTCCCCGTGCGGGGTGAGGCGAGTGATCCACTCCTGCGCCGGGGTGCGCGCGATGGTGCGCAGGATGGCATTGGCAAAGCCCTTGGCCTTCTCCTGGCCCGCCTCCTCCACCAATTGCACGCTGGTATCCACGGCGGCGTGCGGCTCCACCCTGGTATAAAGCACCTGGTAAGCCCCCAGGCGCAGGGCATCGAGCACCTCGGGTGCGATCGCGGAGAGTTCCCTGGAGGAGCACTCCGCGATCACCGCGTCGAGCACCCCCTGGGTGCGCAGGGTGCCGTAGGTGATCTCCGTGGCAAAGGCGGCGTCCCGGCCGCGCACCTTGTGTTCCTTGAGCGCCTTGGGCAGAACGAGGTTGGCGTAGGCATCTTGGCCGCGCACCGCGCCGATCACCTGGTAGGCCACGCGCCGAGGGGTATCCACGCGCGAGACGGCCGGGGCGGGGCGCTGGGCGCGCTGCCTTCCCCGCTGCGGGGTGTGCCCCCGGCCCCCACCCGTTTTGTTCCTTTGCCGAGAGGGCTTGGGTGCGGCGGCCTCCGCCTCGGCGCGGCGCGCCTCCTGCGCGGCGGACTTGGAGCGGGAGCGGAAGCCCCCGGATTGCTTGCTCACTGGAATCGTGCCCCTTCCTCCGGCTGCGCGCCGCGCGCCCAATCGGCCGCCGCCATCATCTTCTTACCCGGCGGTTGCAGGCGAGTCAGGCGCACCGGGTGGGTGCCCGTGCCCACCAGCACCTCCTTCTTCCCGGCGGCGATCCGCCCGGGTTCCAGGCCCCGCACCTGGGTATCCAGGGGAATCTCCACCGGGGCGATCTTAAAGCGCTGTTCTCCCCCCATCGTCCACGCACCGGGGCCCGGGGTATAGGCGCGAATGGCCCTGGCGATCTCCTCGGCGGGGGCCTCCCAATTCACGCGGGCGTCCTCCGTGGTGATCTTGGGTGCATAGGTGGCCGGGCCCTCCTGGGGCTCAGGGCGCAGGGTTCCGGCCTCCAGGCCGGTCATGGTATCCACCAGGAGGTCCGCGCCCAGGTGGGCCAGGCGGGTAAGCAGATCGTCCGCGGTATCGTGCGCGCGGATCTCCTCGTTGCGGCTGGCCAGGATCTCCCCGGTGTCCAGCCCCTCATCAATGCGGAACGTGGTGGCACCCGTGGCGCGATCCCCCGCGCGGATCGCCGCCTGAACCGGGGCCGCGCCCCGCCACTGCGGGAGCAGGGAAAAGTGCAGATTGATCCAGCCGTGCGGGGCCGCGTCCAGCAAATCGGGGGTGATTAGGTTGCCGTAGGCCACCACCGGGATCGCCTCGGGGGCCAGTTCGCGTAGCCGCTCCCGCAGCGCCGCGCCGTCCTCGGTGCCCGGCTTCAACGTGGCCGGGGTGAGCACCTCGATGCCGTGCTCCAGGGCAAGCTCCTTGACCGGGGAGGGGTGCAGGGTGCGCCCGCGCCCACGCGGGGCGTCCGGCCGGGTGAGCACCGCCACCACCTCGTGCGGGGAATCCAGCAGCGCCTGAAGCGCCACCACGGCGGGTTCCGGGGTACCGGCAAAAACGAGCCTCATCTACTTTTCTCCCTTCCCAAACCACTCGGAGGTGCGGATCTCCGCCATCGCGGCCTTGCGATCCTCCGCCGCCGCCCGCTTGAGGTACAGCACCCCGTCTAAGTGATCCGTCTCGTGTTGAATACACCGCGCCAGCAGGCCCGAGGCGGTGATGCTCAGCGGCTTGCCCTCCACGTCCGTGCCCTGGAGCCGCACCTGGCGATAGCGCGGGATGGACAGGGAAATATCCGGGATGGAAAGGCAGCCCTCCGTCCCCTGCTCCATCTCCTCGCCCACCGGCTCCCACACCGGGTTAATCACGTGCCCGCGCAATCCCCCGGTCACGTGCGAGCAATCAAACACAAACACGCGCCGCAGCACGCCCACCTGGTTGGCGGCCAGGCCCACGCCCCCCGCGTCGGCCATCGTCTCTGTCATATCCTCCACGAGGGTGCGCAGCGCGGCGTTATACTCCGTGACCTCGCTGGCGCGAGTGGTGAGCACCGGATCGCCAAAAAGGCGGATGGGCAAAACAGTCATGGTGCCTCATTGTATCCGCTTAGCCAATGTGTACCGGGTCCACCCGCACCCGCAGCGGTAAATCCTCCCGCCGCGCGATCCTCGCCACCATCGCACTTTTCAGCGCCGCGCCCAGCTCCCCACGCGGCCCCAGCGGCGTGCGCACCAGAATCCGCTGCGCGGGGCCGAACCGACGCTCGTCGTACTCCCCCGGCAGGTGCTCGCCGGGGGGCAGGTCCACCGGGCCGAGCACGTCCGCGTTCTTCGGCAGGCGTGCCTCCTTGAGCAGGCTATCGACGGCCGCCGCTGCGCCGTCGATAGCCGCCATGTGCACCGCCGGGGGAAAACCGACCTCGCGGCGCTGCGCCAACTCCCGCGCGGCGGCCCCCGGCATGTCCCAGCGAATCAGGTGCTGCACCACCGCCAGGGAGGGATCGGCCACCACCACCACCTGCCCGCCCTTACGGTGCGGCTCCACCAGGGTGGCCACCGCCACCCACTTGGCCAGGGCCTCCTCCGTGGCGCGCAGATCCTGCCGCCCCAGCAGCGCCCAGGTATCCAGCAGCACCGCAGCGCCGTAGCGTCCCCCCTCGGCCACGCGCGGCTCCGCCCCCGGCGTGGCCACCACCAGGGCTGGGGCGTGGGGAATCTCCCGGTGCTGCTGGTTTCCTCCCGAGGAAATCACCCGCACCGAGGGAAAGGCCCGGCCCAGTTCCTCGGCCGTGCGCTGATTGCCCAGCACCACCGCCCGCAGGGAGGCAGAACCGCACTGCGGGCAGCGATAACGCGCGTCCGGCCGCCCGCACCATCGGCACGTGGGCACGGTGGCCTCGTTCCCTCCCTGCTGGTGCGTGGGCAGCCCTACGGGGCCGTTGCAGTGGCGACACCGCGCCGGGGCTCGGCACTGGCGACAGGCCAGGGTGGGGATATAGCCCTTGCGCGGGGTGTGTACCAGCACCGGCTTGCCTGCCGCCAATCCCTCACGCAGCGCGCGAAAGGCCACGGCGGGAATCCGCGCGGAGCGCGCCAGGGGATCCTTGGCCAGCTCAAAATCGGAATCCGCCACCGCCTGCACCCTGGGCATGCGCACGCGCAGGGTCTCCCGGCCCGCCACCAGATCGTGCGCCCAGCCCGATTCCACCAACAACTGTGCCTCGGCGGTGCGCGCGTGCCCCGCGATGATCAACGACGCCTCCGTGGCCGCCACCCTGGTGGTGAGCACCTCCCGGGAGTGCGCGTAGGGGGCGCGGGGGTCCACGTGGTTTTCATCCCCATCAAAGAGAACCACCGCCAACTGGAGGTTGGCCACCGGGGCAAAGGCCGCCGAGCGCGTGCCGATGACCAACCGGCCCTGGCCGTGCAGGATGGAAAGAAAGCGCCGATACCGCGCCTGCGGCCCCAGGGAGGCCCCCAGCGCGGTGATCTGCTTGGGCCCCACGTATTCCCGCAGCGCCGCCTCAAGGGCATCCACGTCGCTTTGATCGGGCACCACGATGAGCACCCCGCCGCCGCCCAGGGCCACCTTGGCGGCCAGGCAGGCCAGGGCTGCGGCCCAATCATCGCCGGGGGCGATCTGCCAGGCCACCCGCGCGCGCTGGCGCGCCAGCACCGCGTCCACAAAGGACTCCCCATGCTCGTAGGCCGACCACGCGGAAAGATCGGGCTCCTGGGCCTGGCCCAGTTCCTCCCAGGGGGTGTGCGTATCGGTGGCCTCGGCGGCGGCGTGGCGGGCGGGGATCGCCGCCCGAATGAGATCCGAACGCGTTCCCGCGTACCGGGCGCACAGGGAATCCACCAGGCGGCGCGTCTGCTCCGGGTACACCACCTCCGGGGAGATCACGCGCTCGATGTAGCGCAACTGCCCCGCGTGATCGGTCTCCTCCGATCGCTCGATGAGCAGCGCATCCACGAGCCTCCCGGCAAAGCGAATCCGCACCCGCACCCCCGGCTGGGCCTGCGCGGATTGTTCCTCGGAGACCTGATAATCAAAGAGCCGATCCAGGTGCGCCAGGCCCAGGAGCGGCAAAACCCGCGCCACCGGCTGCTGTGCTGCGGGAACGCGGGGTGAGGTGGCCATGCTGGCCGATTTTACAGGCCTGCGGCCTGCCGCAGGAGGGGGGCTCGCTGGGTGCTCTCCCAGGGGAAATCCACGTCCGTGCGGCCAAAGTGACCATAGGCCGCCGTGGGCGCATAGATGGGGCGGAGAAGATCCAACTCGCGGATAATCGCGGCGGGGCGCAGATCAAAGACCTCGCTCACCGCGCGCTGAATATCCACATCGCTTAGGCCCTCCTTGGCGGTGCCGAAGGTCTCCACGTACAGCCCCACCGGGGTGGCCCGGCCAATGGCGTAGGCCACCTGCACCTCCGCGCGATCCGCCAGGCCCGCCGCCACGATGTTCTTGGCCACCCACCGCATAGCGTAGGCCCCGGAACGATCCACCTTGCTGGGATCCTTGCCGGAGAAGGCTCCGCCGCCGTGGCGCGCCATGCCGCCGTAGGTATCCACGATGATCTTGCGCCCGGTCAGGCCCGCGTCCCCCATCGGCCCGCCCAGGGTAAACGAACCCGAGGGATTGATGAGCAGGGTGAGGTCCTCGGTGAGGAAGTTCGCCAGACCGGCGTCATTGATCACCCAGTCCAGCACGTGCGGGCGCAACTGCGCCTCCAACCAGGCGGAATCCACCTCGGGATCGTGCTGGGTAGAGATCACCACGGTGTCCAGGTAAAGGGGCTGGCCGGAATCGTCGTAGGCGAAGGTCACCTGGGTCTTGCCATCGGGGCGCAGGTGCGGGACGATCCCCTCCTTGCGCACCTGGGAGAGCCGCCGGGAAAGGCGGTGCGCCAGGGCGATGGGCAGCGGCATGTATTCGGCGGTCTCGTTGCTGGCGTAGCCAAACATGAGGCCCTGGTCACCGGCACCGGCCTGATCATCATCCTCGTAGTGCCCCCCGGAGCGCATCTCCTGGGAGGTATCCACCCCGTGCCCGATCTCCGCGGACTGCTCCCCGATGGCGATATTCACCCCGCAGGTGGTGCCGTCAAAGCCCACGTCGGAGGAGGTAAAGCCAATGCGCACCAGGGTGCTGCGCACCAGGCTGGGTATATCCACGTAGCCGGTGGTGCGTACCTCCCCCACCACGTGCACCTGCCCGGTGGTCACCAGCGTCTCCACCGCCACGTGGGCGTGGGCGTCCTCCCGCAAGATGGCGTCCAAGATGGTGTCAGAGACGGCGTCGCAGATTTTATCGGGATGCCCCTCGGTGACGGACTCGCTGGTAAAAAGCCGCACGGAGCGCGGGGTAGGTGCCACGGATTGTTCCTTTACTGCCCGGAAATGAACTATTACGTCAGATTAGACCAAGCGGTCTATTACTGCAAGACCCTCGCCTGAACTGCCACGTTGAGCGTATCAAGGTACGCCCCGGCGATCTCATGCTTGCTGCCATCGGCCAACTCGGTGACTTCTGGGGTGGCCGTCTCCCCTTCCCCGCTCCCGGTGCTCCGGGAGCGCAGCAGCCAGCCGCGATTCCGCCGCTCCCCAAAGACCTTGCCCACGCCCACCTCGTTGCACATGAGCATGTCGCAGCCCTTGCGCTCCAACTTGGCCAGGCCGTAATCCAGGGCGGAATGGGTATCATCGCCGGTCTCCGCCGCAAACCCGGCGATCACCACGTGCGCGGGTATCTCGCCGCGCTCCCGGGCCTGCACCGCGCTGCGTAGAATATCAGGGTTCTCCACCAGGCGCAGCGCGCTCAGGGCCTCATCGTCGCCGCCCTTTTTCATCTTCGCCCCGGCCTGCTCGGCCGGACGGAAATCGGCCACCGCCGCCGCCATGATGATCGCGTCGGCGTGCGGGGCGTGCTCCGCCACCGCCTGTGCCATCTCCCTGGTGGATACCACGCGCTGCACCCGGGCGCCGATCGGCGCGGGCATATCCTCCGTGGCCCCGGCGATCAGGTGCACCTGTGCCCCGCGCTGCGCCGCCACCTCCGCGAGCGCAAAGCCCTGCCGCCCGGAGGACCTATTGCCCAGGTAACGCACGGGGTCAAGATTCTCTTGGGTGCCGCCGGCGGTAATCAGCACGCGCCTTCCCTCCATATCGCGCGGCAACCGCGCCCCGGCGATCACCATGCGCGCCAGATCCGCGATCTGTTCCGGCTCCGGCAGCCGCCCCGGGCCGCTATCTACCCCCGTGAGGCGGCCGGAGGCCGGTTCCAGCACCGTGATTCCCCGGCTGCGCAGCGTGGCGACGTTCGCCTGGGTTGCGGCGTTCAACCACATCTCCGTGTGCATGGCCGGGGCCACGATCACCGGGCAGGTGGCCACCAGCACCGTGGCGCTCAGCAGATCATCGGAGCGCCCCCCGGCCAGCCTGGCCAGAAGATCGGCGGTGGCGGGCGCGATCACCACGGCGTCCGCCTCCTGGCCCAGCCGCACATGCTGTACCTCATCGACCGCCTCGAACACGGAGGTGCTCACCGGGTTACCGGATAACGCCTCAAACGTCGCCGCGCCCACGAAGTTCAGCGCGCTGGGGGTGGGAATAACGCGCACCTCATCGCCGGATTCCTTGAAGTTACGCACCAGGTGGCAGGCCTTATAGGCCGCGATCCCCCCGGCCACTCCCACGATGATCTTCACGCTGCTCGTGTCCTTTCCGCATGATCCTTCAGTCGCCGCCAGGCCGGGCCCGCCGCGCATATCCGCCTCGACTCTACAGGCGTTACCGCCACCTGCCACCGCCCGACGATGGGCAACGCAAAAGGCCGCCACCCGGTGCGGGTAAGCGGCCTTGATGCGGGGAGAGCCGGAAAGCCTAACGGCCTTCCTCGTGCTCCAGGAGATCGCCGTCAATCTCACGCAGGGCGATAGACAGCGGCTTCTCCCCGGCCTCCGGGGTCACGAGCGGGCCGATGAACTCAAAGACGCCCTCATCGGCCTGCTGGTAGTAGCTGTTGATCTGGCGCGCGCGCTTGGCGGCGTAGATCACGAGGGCATACTTGGAGGAGACCTTTTCCAAAAGGCTGTCAATCGGCGGATCGGTAATACCCACCGGCGGGTCAAAAACCGGCTGCTTCTTCTCGGTCCCGTTACTCACGTTTGTCACTTACACCTTATTCATCAGTAGAAAAAGATTCCTCGGGGTATGCGCCACGGCGCCACCCCACACTACTCGCCCCGCAGGATACCACCGATGGCGGCCACGGCGGTATCAATGTCATCATTGACCACCACCTGATCGAACTCGTCCATCGCGGCCAACTCCCCGCGCGCCGTATCCAGGCGGCGGGCAATCACGTCCTCCGGCTCCGTACCCCGCCCCGTGAGGCGCTCCACGAGCACCTCCCAGGACGGCGGGGCCAGAAACACGGTGGTGGCCTCGGGCATCATCGCCTTGACGTTACGGGCACCCACCAGGTCCACCTCAACGAGGACGGGACGGCCCTCGGACAGCGCCTGCTCCACCGGAGCCGCCGGGGTGCCGGAGCGTTGCAGGCCGCCATGAATATCGGCCCACTCCAGCATTTCACCCTTATCAATGCGCTCCTGGAACTCCTCCGGGGTGACATAAAAGTAGTCCACCCCGTCCACCTCGCCCGGACGCGGGCTGCGGGTGGTCATGGAGACGCTGAAGTACAGATCGCTGACGCTCCCGCGGAGGCGATGAACCACCGTGGACTTGCCCACGGCAGAGGGGCCAGCCAACACGACTAACTGGCCCCGGGGGTTCTCGCCGACCATGAATTATTCCTCGGTGTAGCCGAAGCGATCCAACAGCGCGCGACGCTGGCGCTCGCCCAGGCCGCGCAGGCGGCGGGTGGGGGCGATCTCCAGCTCCTCCATGATCTCCTTGGCCTTGACCTTGCCCACCTTCGGCAGCGCCTCCAGGAGCGCAGACACCTTGGTCTTACCCACGATCTCATCGTCCTGGGCCTTATCCAGAACTTCCTTCAGGGTCATGTCACCGCGCTTGAGCTTTTCCTTCAGCTCAGCACGGGCCTTGCGGGCTTCGGCAGCCTTAGCAAGGGCTTCCTTGCGCTGCTCATCGGTCAGCTTCGGAAGGGCCACGGGGTTCCTCCAGTTCGTTTTTGTTTCTTTCTTTTCGGCGGTGTGCCTGGAATACCATCGCTACCTCACGCCGATGTTCGATCAGTGTAACACCGCTGGGGGCGGGCCACCGCAATCGGCGCAGGGCAGACGGGGTATCGAGCGGGAGATTCCGGCACAACTTCCCCTAAAGTAGCAGGGCAAACGCACCGGACTGACACGCGGTTAGCAATTAAGGTCAGAACCAAAAGATTCCGCGGCTTTACGCAGGTCAGAAACCTCCGGCCCCGCGCCAAGCACGGCGCGAGACACATTGGGATAGGCCAAATCCGTGCGCGCTCCCATGATTTGCGCCACGTCGCTGGCACTACCGCCCTGCGCCCCCACGCCTGGCATGAGCACCGGGCCGCCAAGCCGCTGACAATCCGGTGCCTGCGTCACCGTCGCGCCCACCACCACGCCGAGGTTGCCCAGGGCGGTATGGGCGGCGTTACGCCGCGCCACCTCGTCTACCACCTGCTGCGCAATGCTGCGCCCCTCCGCGTCCGTGTGCCCCTGCAAGGCGCGGGCCTCCGGGTTGGAGGTGGCCGCGAGGACAAAGACTCCCCTGCCGGTGGCCTCCGCGCGCTCAAAAGCGGGCTCCAAGGCCCCCACGCCCAGGTAGGGAGAGACAGTCACGGCATCGCTGCACAGGGGTGAGGCATCGTCCAGCCAGGCAGAGGCGTACCCCGCCATGGTGGAGCCGATGTCCCCGCGCTTGGCGTCCGCCACCACGAGCGCTCCCTGGGCCCTAAGCCCGGCAATGGTCTCCTCCAACACCGCAAAGCCAGCGGCCCCAAAGCGCTCATAAAACGCCACCTGGGGCTTGACCAGGCAGACCGTGGAGCCAAAGGCCTCCACGCAGCGGCGGGAAAACTCCGCCAGGCCCGCTACGGTATCGCCCAGCCCCCAGGACTCCAGGAGCCCCGGGTGGGGGTCAATGCCCACGCACAGGCGGCCGCGCTGCTCGGCAAGCTGGGCGAGGCGATCGCCAAAGGTCGGGATCACTTCTCCGCCGCCTTTGCCGCCGGGGTGTGCTCCAATTCCTGGAGAGCGCGCACGGCAAAGCCCTCGCCGCGCAGCGCCTCGATGCCCTGCACGGCGGCGGTCACGCCCTGCACGGTGGTCACCGCGGGTACGCCCACGTTCACAGCGGCCGCGCGGATGTCGTATCCATCGTGGCGTGCACCGGAGGAACCAGCGGGGGTATTGAGGATGAGGTCCATCTCACCCGCGCGGATTCGATCCAGGATGGAGCGGCCTTCCGCGCCGGCGCGAATATCGGAGCCCTTGAGCACCTCCTCGCACTCGATGCCGTTGCGGCGCAACATGCTCGCCGTACCGGCGGTGGCCAGGATCTTGAAGCCCAGGGAGGCCAGTCGCTGAATGGGGAAGATCAGGGTGCGCTTATCCCGGTTGGCCACGGAGACGAACACCGTGCCCTCGGTGGGCAGGCCGCCGAAGGCCGCGGCCTCCGCCTTGGCATAGGCGGCGCCGAAGTTCGTGGCCACGCCCATGACCTCGCCGGTGGACTTCATCTCCGGGCTGAGCAGGGTGTCCAGCATGGTGCCGTCCGGGCGACGGAAGCGGTTGAACGGCAGCACCGCCTCCTTGACGGCGATGGGGGCGTCGATAGGCAAGGAGCCGCCATCGTACTCGGTGGGGATCATGCCCTCGGCGCGCAGTTCCGCGAGGGTGGCCCCCATCATGATCCGGGAAGCCGCCTTGGCCAGGTGCACGCCGGTGGCCTTGGACACAAAGGGCACGGTGCGGGAGGCACGCGGATTGGCCTCGATGACGTACAAAATATCGTCCTTGAGGGCGTACTGCACGTTCATCAGGCCCTTCACGCCGATCCCCTGCGCCAGGGCCGCCGTGGAACGGCGCACCTTCTCGATGTCCTCCGGGCCCAGAGTCATGGGCGGCAGCGCACAGGCGGAATCGCCGGAGTGGATACCGGCCTCCTCGATGTGCTCCATCACACCGGCCAGGTACACCTCGGTGCCATCGGAGAGCGCGTCCACGTCAATCTCGATGGCGTTGTCCAGGAAGCGATCCACCAGCACCGGGTGATCGGAGGTGAGTTCCGTGGCGCGCTCGATGTAACTGCTCAAGGAGGACTCGTCGTAGACGATCTCCATGCCGCGCCCGCCCAGCACGTAGGAGGGACGCACGAGCACCGGGTAGCCGATGGTGGCGGCGACCTCGCGGGCCTCGCTAAACGACGTCGCGGTGCCAAAGGCCGGGGCCGGAAGCTCGGCGCGGCGCAGCACCTCACCGAACTCGCCGCGATCCTCGGCCAGGTTGATGGACTCCGGCGTGGTGCCCACCACCGGCACCCCCGCGGCCTCCAGGCGCTCGGCCAGGCCCAGGGGCGTTTGCCCGCCGAGCTGCACGATTACGCCCGCCACCGTGCCGGACTGGCTCTCCGCGTGGTACACCTCCATGACGTCCTCGAAGGTCAGCGGCTCGAAGTAGAGGCGATCGGCGGTGTCATAGTCCGTGGACACGGTCTCCGGGTTGCAATTGACCATCACCGTCTCATACCCCACCCGGGACAGTTCCAGGGCCGCGTGCACGCAGGAATAATCGAACTCGATGCCCTGCCCGATGCGGTTGGGCCCGGAGCCCAGGATGATGACCTTCTCCTTATCCCGCTGCGGGGTCACCTCGGACTCCGCGGCCGGGTCCAACTCATAGGCGGAGTAGTGATATGGGGTGCGAGCCTCGAACTCCGCGGCGCAGGTATCCACCGTCTTGTACACCGGGCGAATACCCAGCGACCAGCGCAGGCGGCGCACGCCCTCCTCCCCGGCGAACTCGGGACGCAGGCGGGCAATCTGGGCGTCGGAAAGCCCAAAGACCTTGGCGCGGCGCAGCAGATCCTCGGTGAGCACCTGAGCCTGGGTGAGTTCCTCGCGGAAGGACACCAGTTCCGCCAGTTCCGCCAGGAACCAGGGGTCGATGCCGGAGGCCTCGTGAATCTGCTCGATGCTGGCTCCCCAGCGCAGCGCCAGTTCCACGTCATACATGCGCCCCTCGGTGGGCCGCCGCAGGTCCGCCAGCACCTCCTCCACGGAACCGAACTCCGGGTCGGGTGCGGTCCAGAAACCGGCCTGCTTCTGCTCCAGGGAGCGCATGACCTTGTTCAGACCCGCGATGTAATTACGGCCGATGCCCATCGCCTCGCCCACGGACTTCATGGTGGTGGTCAAGGTGTCATCGGAACCCACGAACTTCTCAAAGGCAAAGCGCGGGGCCTTGACGATCACGTAGTCCAGGGTGGGCTCAAAAGCCGCCGGGGTGACTCCCGTGATGTCATTGGTGATCTCATCGAGGGTGTAGCCGATGGCGAGCTTGGCGGCGATCTTGGCGATGGGGAAGCCCGTGGCCTTGGAGGCCAGCGCCGAGGAACGCGATACGCGCGGGTTCATCTCAATGGTGATCAGGCGACCATCGCGGGGATTGAGGGCGAACTGAATGTTGCAGCCGCCGGTGTCCACGCCCACCTCGCGGATGATCGCGATGCCCTGATCGCGCATCTTCTGGTACTCGCGGTCCGTGAGCGTCATCGCCGGGGCCACCGTCACGGAATCGCCGGTGTGCACGCCCAGGGCGTCCACGTTCTCGATGGAGGCGATAACCACCACGTTATCGTCCCCATCGCGCATGAGTTCTAGCTCGTATTCCTTCCAGCCGAGGATGGATTCCTCGATGAGCACGTTGGCCTCCGGGGAGGCCGCAAGGCCGCCACCGGCGATGCGCTCCAGGTCCTCCTCATCAAAGGCTAGGCCGGAACCCAGGCCGCCCATCGTGAAACTGGGGCGCACCACCACCGGCAGGCCCAGCTCCGCCACCGTCTCGTGCACCTCCTCCATGCTGTGGCACACGCGCGAGCGCGCGGACTCGCCACCGATGGAGGCCACGATGTCCTTAAACTTCTGGCGATCCTCGCCGCGCTCGATGGCCTCAATATCGGCGCCGATGAGTTCCACGCCGTACTTCTCCAGGATGCCCTGGCGATCCAACTGAATGGCGGCGTTCAGCGCCGTCTGCCCACCCAGGGTGGCCAGCACCGCGTCGATGGGGTGGCCCTGCTCGGCCTCCTTGGCAAAGATCTTGTCGATGTACTCCGGGGTGATCGGCTCCACGTAGGTGTGATCCGCGAACTCCGGGTCCGTCATGATCGTGGCCGGGTTGGAGTTAATCAGGGTGACCCGCAGGCCCTCCTCCTTGAGCACGCGGCAGGCCTGGGTGCCGGAATAATCGAACTCGCAGGCCTGGCCGATCACGATGGGCCCGGAGCCGATGACCAGGACGTGATTAATATCGTTGCGCTTGGGCATGAGATTCCTTAACTTACCTTCCTGGTCTGCTTACTTCTGGGCGTGCTCGGCCATGAGATCAATGAACTGATCGAACAGCGGGCTGGCATCATGCGGGCCGGCGGCGGCCTCCGGGTGGTATTGCACCGAATACGCCAGGCCGTTTTCCAGGGCTACGCCCTCCACCACGTCATCGTTGAGGCACACGTGGGTGACCTTGGCCGGGCCAAAGTCCGTGTCAAAGACCTCCCCCGCCTTGCCCTTGAGCGCAAAGCCGTGGTTCTGGGAGGTGATGTCAATCTTTCCGGTGACCACGTTGAGCACCGGGACGTTAATCCCCCGGTGCCCAAACTTCATCTTGTACGTCTCCATGCCCAGGGCGCGACCCAGGATCTGGTTGCCAAAGCAGATGCCAAAGAACGGGATCTTCTTTCCCAGCACCTCGCGCACCACGGCCACCATGTCATCGGCGGTGGCGGGATCGCCGGGGCCGTTGGACACAAAGACCCCGTCTGGGCGGTACTGCTCGATGTCCGCCCAGGTGGCGGTGGAGGGCACCACCACGGTGCGCACGCCGCGAGCGGCGAAGTTGCGCGGGGTATTGGTCTTGATGCCCATATCAAAGGCCACCACCGTGTAGCGGTGCTCGCCCTCCGGCTCCACCACGTAGGGCTCCTGGGTGCTCACCTGCGCGGAAAGATCCGCACCCTCCATCGCGTCCTGCCCCGCCACCAGGCGCACCAGTTCCTCCACCGGGCGCTCGGCCTCCGCGCCGGAGAAGATACCGGCGGCTACCGAACCCTTATCGCGCAGGTGGCGCACCACGGTGCGAGTGTCCACGCCGCGAATACCCACGATCCCCTGCTTCTCCATCTCCTCGCTCAGACTGCGGGAGGCCCGCCAGTTGGATACCCGAGCGGAGAGATCGCGGATCACCAGGCCCGCCACCCAGATGCCGCGATCACGGGATTCATCGTCCTCATCGTTCCAGCCGGTGTTGCCGATCTGCGGGGCCGTGGCCACCACGATCTGCCGGTGGTAGGAGGGGTCGGTCATGGTCTCCTGGTAGCCGGTCATGCCGGTGGTGAACACGGCCTCGCCCAAGGTGGAACCCACCTTGCCCAGGCTGTATCCGCGGAAGGAGCGGCCGTCGGCAAGCACCAAAACGGCGGGAACGGGCGGTGTAGACGTCACAGTATTGACCTTTCGGTTATGCGTGCTGGGCTGCTGCTTCTTATCCCCCATTATGCTAACCCTCCCCCATGATGTACCGCTGCCTTCACGCAGCTGGTGTGCCGGTGCGCGATGGGCACGACGACGCCTTGCGCGCGCGTCTGACTCATCGTGACCTCCTTTCCCGCCTCTCTGTGCGGCCCTTAAAGGATGTCCAGTGATTAACCATGATGACCCTCGCCAAAAAGGATCCCCGCAAGCATATCACCGCGACTTGGCTACAGTGGTGCCCAGACCGTTTCTTAAGCCATACCCCAAGGAGATGCGTGACTCACCCCGAACACGACACCCCCATCGCCCCCGTATCCGAGCAGTCCGTGGTGGACATCTTGGAGGCGGAAAACCTCGATTACCGGCTGCAACAGGACCCCGCGCCGATGGTGCGCACCGGCTTTACCAACGCCGCCGTATCCTTTGCCATCGAGGGCGATTACCTGCTGTGCGACTCCATGTGGCGCGGCCAGGTGGACGCCCAGCGCGCCGCCACGGCCCTGGCCGCCGTCAATGAATGGAACCTCACGCAACTCGCCCCCACCCTGCGCTTCTTCGAGTCCGCCCCCGGCACGCTCGCCTTTTCTGCTTGCCGACGCCTCCACATCGCCCACGGCCTCAGCCGCAACCAGACGGGGGCCTTTGTGATGTCCACCCTGGACTCCATCGTGGCCTGCTTCCAGTGGCTTGAGGCCCAGTTCCCCGAGGCGATCACCTGGGATCAGCCGCACGAAAACCACGGCACAAACAGCACGGAGGGCACAGGCCACAGCAACGAGGACATCGAGGAGGAGAAGTAAATGACCGAGCAAATTCCCGCCCTGACCTTCGAGCGCGTGACGGAAGCCATGAAGGGCTTTAATATCACGCTGTGGCCCACCGAGGATCCCAACGTGGGCACGGCCAACCTCAACGGCTTCCGGGTGACCTTTGCCCTGCTGAACTCGGTGCTCATCGTGCGCGCCGATAACCCCACCGACCTCGCCTCCGACTCCGGTATTCCCACCCTGCACCTGGCGGCCAACCAGGTGAACTGCTCGGGCTTTGGGGTCAAGGCCGTGGTGGCCGACCGGGAGGAAAACCTGGTGGTGCGCACCGAGTGCGATCTTCCCATTGCCGCAGGTATCTCCGATGAACAACTCACCGCCGCCCTGCGCGGGGCCGTGGACGAGGTTCTTGCGGGCCAGGATCGCGTGGCCCAGGCCGCCGAGGGTTTGCTCACCCAGCAGGACCAGAGCACGGAAAACCAGGCGGATTAGGCTCCGCCTGCTTCCCGCCTACTCGGCCTCCTGGGCTCCGTTCGCGGTGCCCTCGGTGCCCCCGATGGTCTCGACATCCTCGGTGGGAGGCTCCGGGGTTGCGTCGGGGTCCTCGGCCGTTTCGGCGGCGGTGTCAGCCGCAGCATCATCGCGGACCGAGGCCCGGACCTCATCGAGGTTCTCGGCTACGTCATCCAGCACGGCGTGGATATACGGCGCGCCCTGCTCGCCGGAATATTCGCTGGCGATCTCCACGCCCTCCACCACGGCGGTGGCCGTGGGGACGTCCGGGTTGAAGATTAACTCCCACACCGACATGCGCAAGATGGCGCGATCCACCGCAGGCAGGCGACCTAGTTCCCATTGATCGCTGAGGAAGCGCACAATCACGCTGTCTAGCGCGTCTAGTTCCTCCGCCGCACCCAGCACGATCTGCCTGGTGTACTGAGCGATGGGAGCCACCTGATTCTCCGGCACCCGCGCCAACTCCGTGCGATCCTCCACGATGCGCATGGGATCAATATCGCGGGCCTCCGCCTCAAAGAGGACGTCCACCGCGCGGCGGCGGGCCTTATAGCGAGCGCCGTGACGGCGCCACTTTTCCTGGCGTTTGGTCACGGTGGCCACTTAGTTGTTCACGCGGGAAAGGTACTCGCCAGAGCGGGTATCCACCTTGAGCACGTTGCCCGTCTCGATGAACAGCGGCACCTGGATCTCCGCGCCGGTCTCCAGGGTGGCGGGCTTGGTGCCGCCGGTGGAGCGATCGCCCTGCAAACCGGGATCGGTGTGCTCCACCTTGAGGTCCACGGACACGGGCAGCTCGGCAAAGAGCGGCTCCTCGTCGTGGAAGGACACCTGCACGCGCATGTTCTCCAGCAGGAAGCGAGCGGCGTCACCAAACTTCTCCGCGTCCAGTTCCACCTGGTCAAAGGTCTTATCGTCCATGACCACGTAGTTGGTGCCATCGTGGTACAGGTACGTCATATCGCGGCGATCCACGTTGGCGGTCTCCACCTTGACGCCGGCGTTCCAGGTCTTATCCACCGTCTTGCCGGAGACAACGTCCTTGAGCTTGGTGCGCACAAAGGCCGGGCCCTTACCCGGCTTCACGTGCTGGAACTCAATGATCTGTTGCAGCTTGCCGTCGATCTTGAGCACAAGACCGTTCTTGAAATCAGCGGTGGTTGCCACTTAGCGGTTCTCCCTCGTGTGATCTGGTGTGATCCGGTATCTAACTGTGCCAGTCTACAACACCGTCAGGTCCTTGCTCACCCTGGTGATCACTTCCGGGGCACCCGGCGTGATGATGAGCGTATCCTCGATGCGCACCCCGCCCCGGCCCGGAACGTAGATACCCGGCTCGATGGTCAGCGTCATGCCCTCGCGCAGTTCTCCCTCCCCCGCCGAGGAGGCATAGGGCCCCTCGTGGACCTCAAGGCCCACGCCGTGCCCGGTGGAGTGAACGTAATACTCCCCGTACCCGGCCTCCTCGATGATCTCCCTGGTGGCGCGATCGACGTCGGCAAGCGCCGTGCCCACCGTGGCGGCCTCCACACCGGCGGCCTGCGCCCGCTTGACCACCTCGTAGATCTCCGTGGAAAACTCATCGGCCTTGCCCATCACCACGGTGCGGGTCATATCGGAGTTAAAGCCCCCCAGGAAGGCACCAAAGTCCAGGGTCACCAGATCGCCCGATTGCAGCAGGCGATCCCCGGCCCCGTGATGAGGCTTGGCGGAATTGGGCCCGGAGGCAATGATGGTGTCAAAGCTCGTGCGCTCCGCTCCCGCCTTGCGCATCCGATATTCCAGATCGGCGGCAATATCGCGCTCCGAGCGCCCCACCGCCAACTCCCCGGCCGCAAGCAGATCGCGGTACGCCTGGGAGGCCAGTTCCGCCACCTCCCGCAGGCTCTCCAACTCGCGGTGATCCTTAATCAGGCGTAGTTCCTCCACCACACCACGCACGGGTACCAGGGTGACATCCTCCCCGGCGGCCTTTTTCAGGGCCTCCCACTGCGCCACGCTTATCTCATCGGCCTCGATCCCCACGCGGCGCGGCCCCTCCACGCGGGAAAGCAGGGCCTCGGCGCAGGGGCGCGCGATGAGCGCCTCAATATCGGGCACCTCCTCGGCCACCTGCGTGGTGTAGCGCCCGTCCGTGGAAATCTGTGGGTTGAGGTCCTTGGAAAGCATGAGCGCGGCATTGGACCCGGTGAAACCGGAAAGATACTGCACGTGAATGAGGTTGGTCACCAGCATCATGTCAATGCGCTGCCCCGCCAGGCGCGCCGAAAGGGTGCGGCGACGCTGGGAATAACGGGTATCGGCTAAGGCCATCGTGTCCTCCTTGTATGAACCTTGGATTCTCCGGGTAAATGATCGTTGTCGGTGATCCTCAACGCTTAGTCTAGGCTTTCCCACCGCTGGCCTCAGTGATTTTGTGGCGTTGCGCGCACCACCTGCCCCCGGCAGCCACCCCCGCCCCCGAGGCTCCGCACCGCCGGGGCGTCGGGGCGCCACCAGCGTGCGCCTTATCACCGCATCAGCGCGGGGCGGAGCTGATACAGAGCTAGCGCAGGTTAGCGCACGTTAGCGCCGGGCAAAGTACCCCAGGGCCGCTCGGTATCCCTCCACCCCCAGGCCCGCGATCACCGCGAGCGCGATGGGAGAGAGATAACTGTGGTGCCGGAACTCCTCGCGCGCATGCACATTGGAGATGTGCACCTCTATGAAGCCGGGGCCGTCGGTGACCTCCGCGAGGGCGTCGCGTAGCGCCACCGAGGTATGCGTCAAGCCTCCTGGGTTGATGATCACGGCCCAGCCCTCGTCGGCGGCCTCGTGTACCCACTCGATGAGCACGTGCTCCGCGTTGGATTGGCGGCATTCCACCTCAAGGCCCAGCCCGTGGGCCTCCGCCGCGATCATCTCCTCCACCTGCGCCAGCGTGGTGGAGCCGTAGATGTGCGGCTGGCGCTTACCCAGGCGGTTGAGGTTGGGGCCGTTGAGCACCAGAATCTTGGTCATGCCGTGGTCTCCTCGAAGCGGTCGTCACCGCCGAGCGCCCGATAGGCCGCCCGAAGTTCTTCCTCGCTGGGGCCCTCCAGGCGAGTCACGTCCCCCGGCTCCCCGTGGAGAACCACAAACCGTATGGTGCCCTCGCGGTTCTTCTTATCCTTGGTCATTGCGGAGTGCAGGGCCGCAAAATGCCCCTGCTCATAGGTGGTGGGCAACCCCACGGACTGAAGAATATCGCGGTGCCTGCGCACCAGGGAGGCGCTGATCAGGCCGCGAGAATGGGCGAGGTGCGCCACGAACATCATGCCCACGGACACCGCCGCGCCGTGCCGCCAGCGGTAATCCTCGCGCAATTCCACCGCATGACCAAAGGTATGGCCGTAGTTGAGGATTTCCCGCAGGCCGGACTCCTTCAAATCCTCCCCCACCACCTGGGCCTTCACCCGCACGGAGCGCTCGATGAGTTCCGGCAGGAGGCCCTCGGGGTCCAGGGCCGCGGCGGGATCGGATTCATAGCGTTCCAGGATCACCGGATCCGCGATGAACCCCGTCTTGATGATTTCCGCGGAGCCCGCCACGATCTCCTCCTTGGGGAGGGTACGCAGGTAATCGAGGTCGATGAGCACCGCTGTGGGCTCGTGGAAGGCCCCCACCAGGTTCTTACCCAGGGCGGTATTGATGCCCGTCTTTCCGCCCACGGCGGCGTCCACCATCGCCAGCAGCGTGGTGGGCACCTGCACCACGCAAATACCCCGCATCCATGTGGCCGCCGCAAAGCCCGCCACGTCCGTGACGGCCCCGCCGCCCAGGCCCACCACGGTGTCGCGGCGCGTCCATCCGGCCTCTCCCAGGCGATCCCAGATCATGCCCAGGGTGTCCAGGCTCTTACCGGCCTCCGCGTCCGGCACCTCGATAAGGATGCTCTCCGGCCCGCACACCTTAGCCAGTTCTTCCGCCGCCGGGCGCATGACTGGTTGGTGAATAATCGCGGCGCGGCCACGAACCTCGTCGCTCACCCGCCGCCCCAACCCGGAGCCGATGGTCACGGTATAGGGCTGGGGGCCTCGTACCTCAATGCTGGGCATGGTTTTCTCTCCGATCGCCTTATTGCTCTACATCAAGAATCGCCAGGATTCGGGACACCACCTGGGCGGGGGTACGACCATCGGTGCGCACCCGGTGGGTGGACACCTCCTGGTACCACGGCTCGCGCTGCTCTAGGAGGTTGCGATAGCGCTCGGCGGGGTCCTCGGCCTCCAATACCGGGCGGGTACCCTCCGCGAGGGTGCGCCGCACCCCCTCCTCCGCACTCACGTCCACCCACACCACCACGTGTTCCCGCAGGGCCTCGCGGCTCTCGGGGTGGGTCACCGCCCCGCCGCCCAGGCTCACCACGCCGCCGTGATCGAGAGCCCGGGCCACGTGCCGGGCCTCCACCTCGCGGAAAGCGGGCTCCCCCAGGTCCACAAAGGCCTCGCCGCAGGGCTTGCCACATTCCTGCGCGATGAGTTCATCGGTATCCAGCACCGGCAGGTTCAGGGCGTTACCCAGGCGGCGGGCCACCGTGGACTTCCCCGCACCCGGGGGGCCCACCAGGATCACTGCGGGGCTCATCGAACCTCCCCCTCGGTAGCATCATCGCCTGCAAAGGCCAGCCTGCGCCGCACGCCCGCCAGATACTCCTGGGCGTTACGGCGCGTCTCCGGGAGGGAATCGCCGCCGAACTTGTGCAACACCGCGCGCGCCAGCACCAGGGCCACCATCGCCTCGGCCACCACAGCCCCGGCGGGAACAGCGCACACGTCGGAGCGCTGATGAATAGCGGAGGCCGCCTCCCCGGTGGCCATGTCCACCGTGCGCAGGGCGCGCGGCACGGTGGAGATCGGCTTCATCGCGGCGCGCAGGCGCAGCACCTGGCCATTGGTCATGCCGCCCTCCAGGCCACCGGCCCGGTTGGTGGTGCGTTCCACGCCGTCCTCGGTGCGCACCATCTCATCGTGGGCCTCGCTGCCCCGGCGGCGCGCCTCCTCAAAGCCATCGCCCACTTCCACGCCCTTGACGGATTGAATCCCCATCAGGGCGGAAGCCAGTTGGGCATCGAGGCGATCGTCCCCGGAGACGTGGGAACCCAGGCCGATCGGCAGGCCGTGCACCACCACCTCCACGATCCCGCCGAGGGTATCGCCGGACTTCTTGGCTGCCTCAATCTCCGCGATCATGGAGGCCTCCGCTTCCGCATCGCAGGCGCGCACCGGGGAGGCGTCGATAGCCTCCAGGTCGCTCGGCTGCGGCTGCCCCTGGGAGGGCTGCGAGGCGCCGATGGAGATCACGTGGGAGATCACCTCCACGCCCAGCACCTCGCGGAGGAAGTTGCGCGCCAGGGTGGCGGCGGCCACGCGAGCGGCGGTCTCCCGCGCGGAGGAGCGCTCCAGCACCGGGCGAGCCTCCTCGAACCCATACTTGACCATGCCTGAAAAATCCGCGTGGCCGGGGCGCGGGCGCGTCAGGGCAGCGCCGCGGCCGGAGTTCATCGCCGCAGCAACCTCGGGATCGGAGGTATCCACCGGGTCGGCGGACATGATGGTAGTCCACTTGGGCCACTCGGTGTTACCGATCATCACGGATACCGGGCTGCCCAGCGTCAGCCCGTGGCGCACACCGCCCAAGATCGTGACCTCGTCCGCCTCGAACTTCATGCGCGCGCCCCGGCCGTATCCGAGGCGGCGGCGCGCCAACTGGCTAGCAATATCCTCACGAGTGAGCGGGACACCGGCCGGCATGTGCTCCACCAGCGCGATCAGCGCCTGGCCGTGTGATTCCCCAGAGGTAGTCCAACGAAGCATGCTCACCATTCTTTCACATCGCCGCGCCACACAGCGCAGATACAACCATCGACGGCCCGTGCGGCACCCTGCCGCGTCGCAACACCGCCATCAGGAGCAGGGAGGCTATCGACGCCCCCACCACCGCCACGCACCACCCCGGTACCCCGCTTCCCGCGCAGACCAGCACGCCCAGGCTGGCCGCCAGCTTCACATCTCCCCCGCCGACGCCGCGCACCACCCACCCCACCAGGAGGTACAACGCGGCCCACGCCACCCCGCCGCCGATCCACCACGGCTGGTGACAAAACAGCGCCCAGGCCCAGGACACCGCGACGCCCGGCAGCGTCAGCACATTGGGTAATATCCCCTGGCGCGCGTCCCACCAGATGAGCGCGCCGAGCCATAATCCCACCCCGATAGAAAACCCCCACATGGTCGCCAGCCTAGCCGATGTGCTCCTCCAGGGCGCGACGCATGGCGGTGCGGGGGGCACTAACCCCCGTGAACTGCTCAAATTGGCTATAGGCCTGGTGCGCCAGCATGACGTGTCCGCCCACCGTGCGGAAGCCATTGGCGGCCGCCTGGGTGCACAGGGCGGTGGGCCAGGGATCGTAGATCACGTCCAGCACCCGGCTATGGGCCAAATCCTGCACGTAGTCCGCAATAGCCGCGCTCGGCACGGTGGAGACGATCACCTCGGCGCCGCGCGCGAGATCGGCAATATTCACCGACTCATCGCCCAGCACGTGCCCCACCACTTCGCAGGAGGTGCCCGCCGTCAAGGGACGCAGTTCCGCAAGCCGATCGCTGCGGTTGAGCACGTCCACGCGCTGCACGCCTCGCTGTGCCAGGGCATAGAGCGCGGGCCGAGCCGTGCCGCCGGAGCCCACGAGCAGCGCTCGCTTGGGTGAGCGCACCCCCAATTCACCCAGGGCCCCGAGGATTCCCTCCACGTCCGTGTTATCGGCGCGCCAGCCGCCGTCCACGCGCACCAAGGTGTTGGCCGCGCCGATGGCGCGGGCGCGCTCCGTGGCCTCGGTGGCATATTCCAAGGCGGCAAACTTCCCCGGCATGGTCACCGAGAATCCGGCGTACTCCGGGCCCGCCTGCCCCACCACCTCGGGCAGTTCCTCCGCGCCGCACTCCAGGCGGAGGTATTCCCAATCCGCGAGGTCCGCCGCCGCATAACCCGCCTGGTGCAGCACCGGGGAGAGCGAGTGGGCGATGGGGCTGCCAAGCACCGCCGCGCGCCGAGGGGTGCTCATCGGTTGCTATCGAGGATTCCGCTGTTCAGGGCCTCGTCCACGGAGCGCTGGTGGGAATCGAAGTCATCGTTGAACACGGTGGTGCCCTGTTGATCCACGGTGACAAAGAAGAGCCAGTTGCCCTCCGCCGGATTTTCCATTGCCTCGATGGCGTCATCGGAGGGGGCCGCGATGGGCGTCTCCGGGAGCCCGTCCTTGGCGTAGGTATTCCACGGGGTGACCCGGGCGCGGTCGGCGTCCGTGGTGGCCACCTCCTGCTCGGAGAGGCCGTAGTTCACCGTGGAGTCAAACTCCAGGCGCATGGGCTCGTGCAGGCGGTTGAGGATCACTCGCGCCACCTTGTCAAAGTCCCCGGCCGGGGCCTCGCGCTCCACCAAGGAAGCGGCGGTAAGCAACTCGTACGGGGTCAGGCCGATGGCCTGGGCGCGCTGCTCGATGCTCGTGGATTCGTAGTAATCCGCAGAGCGGGTGATGAGGTCCGTCAGGATGGCCTTGGCATCCATCCCGGGGTCAATCACGTACTGGCCCGGGCGGATCAGGCCCTCGATACGACGGGGGTCATCGCCACGCTCCAGCACCGAGGCCACCGCCCAATCGGGCACGCCCAGTTCCTGCGGGGCGGTCTTGGCCGCCACCTGCTGAAGTTGCTCCACCGTCACGCAATTGCCATTCCCGGATTCCGCGCAGGATACCTCGGAGATCATGGTGTAAATGCCCTTGCGGGTATCACCGGCCACCACCGTGACGTCCATGAGGGTGGAGCCGCCCTGCACGTCCAGCATCTCCACCTTGTTGGCGGGGTTGAGCAGCGCCGCCACGGCGGAGGCCGCGCTCATCTCCTCCTGGAGGCGGTAGAAGCCCGGCTGAATGCTGCCCGCATTGGGGTTGCTAAAGGCTGCGCTCTGGTAGGCGGCGTCCGTCTTAACGATGCCGCGTTCCTCTAGTTCCACGCCCAGCTCGGACACGGAGGAACCCTCCGGCACCTGCACCAGTTGCACCACGCCGTTGCCCTCGCCCTCGTAATCGTTGCCACCCACGGCTCCCACCACGTTCAAGGCGATCCAGCCCAGGGCGCCAACAATCAAGATGATGGCGGCCACGAGCACCGCAGCGCCGCGCTGACGGCGCTTCACGTACTTGGGGTCCATCCGACGCCCCTTGGGCGAGCGGCGCGGTTTCTTGGTCATTGAGACTTCTCCTCGTCGTCGGCAATGGCGTAAGCGCGGCCATCAAGCCAGGTTTGCAGGATCTCCACCGCTGCGGCCTGGTCGATAAATGCTCGCCCTTTCTTGGCGCTGACCCCCGAGGCCTGGAGGGCCTGGGTGGCGGCGACGGTGGTCAGGCGCTCATCGGCAAGGCGCACGGGCACCTTGTTCTTGGCCTCACGCAGCCGCCGTCTGATACGGAACGCAATATCTTTAGCGTGCTTGACGCTGATTGACCCATTCCCCTTGAGGTCGCGGGGTAGCCCCACGATGACCTCCACGGCCTCGTAGGACTCGATGATCTCCATGAGACGATCGATGTCGCCCTGGTCGTATTCCCCCAGCCCCGTCTCGCGGGGCACGGTCTCCACCGGCGTGGCCAGCATGGCGGCGCGGTCGCTCACGGCCACGCCGATGCGGACGGTTCCCACGTCAATGCCCACGCGCCGACCGGCACCCGGATCATTGGCACCGGGGGTGTCCACTCTGACCGCCATGAAAGACCACATACCTCCTGGGATGGATAACAATAGAAAATGGCCGCAAAAACCGTACCTACCAGGCAATACTGATACTCCGGCGCACCAAGATCACACACAGTGTAACGAAATGGTCACAGAACACCTAATGGTCGTGACCTTTTCGCAATATACTTATACGGTAATTCCCCCGACTATGCGAGCGGTGCGAGGAAGATTACAGCGATTCCAGCTCCCGCTTAACCGCCTCAAAGCCCTCTACCAGGCCTTCTTCCTTAGCACCGGAGCCCTGCGCCATATCCGCCTTGCCGCCGCCGCGACCCGCCACGTACTGCCCCAGGAGCTTCACCAGCGCACCGGAGTTGATCCCGCGATCCACCGCAGACTTGGTGGCGGCCACGATGAAGGGCACGTTGCCCTTCTCCTCATTCTCCGCGGCGAGGATAACCACCGCATCCTCCGAGCCAAAGCGCTGACGGGCCTCGGTGGCCAGCACGCGGAGATCTCCCGCCGCCGTGTTCTTGGGCAGGCGGGCGGTGACCACGCGGAAGCCATTGATGGTGGCTGCCGCAGCGGCAAACTCCGCAGACTGGGCCGCCAACTGCGCCCGGTGCAGGCGCTCCACGGTCTTTTCCGTCTCCTTGAGCTTGGCCGTGAGTTGCGCAATGCGCTCCGGGAGATCGGCGCTGGGGGCCTTGAGCATGGTGGCCAGGCCCGAGGCCAGGGCCGTCTCCTTGGACATGTGGGTGAAGGCCTCCATGCCGGAGTAGGCCTCGATGCGCCGCGCCCCGGAGCCCACGGAGGACTCCCCCAGCACGGAGATCGGGCCGATCTGGGAGGAATGAGCCACGTGGGTGCCGCCGCAGAGTTCCATGGAGAACGGGCCGCCGATCTCCACCACGCGCACCACGTCCCCGTAGTTCTCGCCAAAGAGGGCCATGGCCCCCATCTTCTTGGCCTGCTCCAGGGAGGTTTCGGTGGTGTTCACCTGCCAATCGGCGTCCACGGCCTGGTTGGCAATGCGCTCGATCTCGCGCACCTGCTCCGGGGTCAACTGATCGGTGTAGTTGAAGTCAAAGCGCAGGTAGCCGGGGCGGTTCAAGGAACCCGCCTGTACCGCCGTGGGGCCGAGCACCTGGCGCAGCGCGGCGTGAATGAGGTGCGTGGCCGAGTGCGCCTGGCGCGCACCGTGGCGCCACGCGCCGTCCACGGAGGTAGTCACGGCGCTACCCACGTCGAGCCCGCCCTTGGTCACGGTGGCCTTGTGTACCCAGAGCTTCTTGCCGATCTTCTGCACGTCGTGGACGTCCAGGAGGGCGTCGCCGGTACTGATCTGACCGCGATCGCCCATCTGGCCACCGGACTCCGCGTACATGGGGGTGGAGTCCAGGATGACCTCCACCTCTTGGCCCTCGCGGGCCTCCCCCACCAGGGAGCCCTGGCTGAGCAGGCCCAGCACGGTACCGGGGGCCTCCAGGGCGGAATAACCCACGAACTCCGTGGGATGGTTGTCCACGAACTCGCGGTACATGGAGAGATCCGCGTGGCCGTGCTTCTTGGCCTGGCTATCGGCCTTGGCGCGGGACTTCTGCTGCGCCATCGCGGCTTCAAAGCCCGCCATGTCCACCTCCAGGCCGGCCTCGGTGGCCATTTCCAGGGTGAGGTCGATGGGGAAGCCATAGGTATCGTGCAGTACAAAGGCCTGGTCGCCGGTGACGGTGCTGGCCTTGTCCTTCTTGAGCGTCTCCACGGTCTGCTCAAAGAGGTGCGTGCCGGATTCCAGCGTCTTGAGGAAGGCCGTCTCCTCGGCCACGGCCACCTTGAGAATGCGCTCGCGGTTCTCCGCGATCTCCGGGTAGGAGGGCGTCATGGTGTCCATGATGGTGTTCATGAAGGTCTCCATGGTGGTGCCCGTGGCCCCCAGCAGGCGCGCCGAGCGCACGATGCGGCGCAGCAGGCGGCGCAGGATATAGCCGCGCCCCTCGTTGGAGGGGGTCACGCCGTCCAGAATGATCATCATGGCGGTGCGCGAGTGATCCGCGATCACGCGGAAGCGAATGTCCTGGGCGCGATCGCTCTGGGGATCCTCGTAGGCGGTGCCGGTGATCTTCTCCGCAGCCTCGATCACCGGGCGCAGCAGATCCGTCTCATAGACGTTATCCACGCCCTGCAAGATGCAGGCCACGCGCTCCACGCCCAGGCCGGTATCAATGTTCTTCTTGGGCAGGGGGCCCAGGATCTCAAAGTTGCCCTTGCCGGTGCCCTCCCCGCGCTCATTCTCCATGAACACGAGGTTCCAGATCTCCATGTAGCGGTTATCGTCCGCGATGGGTCCGCCCTCTTTGCCGTGCTCCGGGCCACGGTCGTAATAAATCTCCGAGGAGGGGCCGCAAGGGCCGGGAATACCCATCGACCAGTAATTATCCTCCATGCCCAGGCGCTGAATCCGCTCGCGCGGCACGCCCATCTTCTCGTGCCAAATATCGGCGGCCTCGTCATCATCGAGGTACACGGTCACCCACAGGCGCTCCGGGTCCAGGCCGTAGCCGCCCTCCTCCACGGAGCCGGTGAGCAGCGTCCAGGCGTGGCGGATGGCACCCTCCTTGAAGTACTGGCCAAAGGAGAAGTTGCCTGCCATCTGGAAGAACGTGTTGTGCCGGGTGGTAATGCCCACCTCATCAATATCGAGGGTGCGCACGCACTTTTGAATCGAGGTGGCCGTGCCCTGAGCAAAGGGCGGGTTCTGCTGCCCCAGGAAGTAGGGCTTGAACGGCACCATGCCGGCATTGACGAACAACAGGTTCGGATCGTCCAGGATCAGCGAGGCGCTGGGTACCTCGGTGTGACCGGCGGCCACGAAGTGCTGGGTAAACCTCTCCCGGATCTCATGAGTCTGCACGAGCGTCTCTTCCTTACTATTCGTCCATTACTACGGGTGGTTACTTTACCTCAGAGGGGGCACCGCCACGTCCCCCTACCGTCGCTTGGTTCCCCGCACCATGCGGCGCAGCCGCCCCAGGTAATCGCTGATCCGCTTTTCCCCGCCGTGCTCGGTGGGCTGGTAATACACCGCGTCGTCTAATTCCTCGGGGATATAGCGCTGCTGCACCACCCCGCGCGGGTCATCGTGGGGGTATCGGTACCCCACCGCGTTGCCCAGGTCCTTGGCCCCGGAGTAGTGCCCATCGCGCAGGTGCGGGGGCACGTGCCCGATCCTGCCCGCGCGGATGTCGGCCTGGGCGGCGTCGATAGCCCGCACCACGGCGTTGGACTTGGGCGCGGTGGCCAGGTGAATGGTGGCCTGGGCCAGCACGATCCGCCCCTCCGGGAAGCCGATCTTTTGCACGGCCTCGGCCGCCGCCACCGCCGTGGGGAGGGCCGTCGGATCGGCCATACCCACGTCCTCGCTGGCGTGAATGATCAGCCTGCGGGCGATGAAGCGGGGATCCTCCCCCGCCTCGATCATGCGGGCCAGGTAGTGCAGGGCGGCGTCTACGTCGGAGCCGCGAATGGACTTGATGAAGGCACTGATCACGTCATAGTGCTGGTCACCATCGCGGTCATAGCGCACCACCGCGCGGTTCACGTTGGCCTGCACCGTCTCCGCCGTGAGTTCCTCGCCGTCCGCCACGGCCTCGGCCGCCGCCTCCACGTAGGTGAGCACGCGGCGGGCGTCTCCCCCGGCCAGGCGCACCAGATGATCCACGGCTTCCTCGGAAACCGTGATCCGCCCGTCCAGGCCGCGCGGGTCCGCCACCGCCCGGCGCACGAGCACCCGCAGGTCCTCTTCCGTGAGCGGCTGCAATTGCAGTAGCAGGGAACGCGAGAGCAGCGGAGCGACCACGGAAAAGGAGGGATTTTCCGTGGTGGCCGCCACCAGAAGCACCGTGCGGTTTTCCACCGCCGCCAGCAGGGCGTCCTGCTGTGTCTTGGAAAAGCGGTGCACCTCATCGATGAAGAGCACGGTGCGCTGGCCGCGCGCCAGATCCCGGCGGGCCTGCGTAATCACCTCGCGCACTTGCTTCACGCCCGCGCTGAGCGCGGAGAGCCCCACGAAGTTCTGGCCGGTGGCCGCGCTGATCAGGGAGGCCACGGTGGTTTTCCCCGTGCCCGGCGGGCCGTAGAGGATCACCGAGGCCTCGCCGGAGCCCTGAATGAGGCGGCGCAGCGGGGTGCCTGGCCCCAACACGTGCTGCTGGCCCACCATCTCCTCCAGGCTGCGCGGCCTCATCCGCGCCGCCAGCGGGGCGGAGGGGGAAACCTCGAAGTAATCGGCCGCATTGTGTACGGCGGCGCCCGCGGCGGGTTCCTCCGGCCCAAAAAGCGATTCCTGTGCCACTGGTGCTTAGGCTTTCGACGTCCCGGCGGCCCGGTCGGGGGCATCGTCGAGGCGAAGAACCACCTCCCGGGCGAAGTCCGTCACCGGCCCGCCATCGCGGGCGGCGTAGCGGTGCAGCGCGTCAAAGGTCTCGTAGAGATCCCGGCGGATCATCTTCTCCTCCTCGCTAAAATCATCCTGCTGCGCCGGGCGCAGCAGCCGCTCCACCGGCAAGACCTGTTCCTCCTCCAGGCCGATGGAGGAATCCCCGGCGGCCTCCGCCACCGCGTGCACCAGGTTATGCGAGGTGCCCAGGTGCATGGAGGTGACCTCCCCCAGCGCCAGCCCCACCAGGGCGGTAACCAGGCGGGAGCGCAGGGCATTCTCATCGCGCACCTCAGGCCAGAGGTCGGCCACCTCCCGGGCCCAGGCATCGATGAAGGCATCCGCCTCATCATCGCTGATGGTGCGGGCGAAGAGGAACTGCGGGAAGCCCGCCACCACGCTGGCGAGGTCAAAGGCGGTATCGCGGAAATCGGCCCACTCGTAATCCAAAAAGTGTGTGCGCTCGGCCACGATGATGTTGTCCGGGGAGAGATCAAAGGTGGTAAAGGCCCGCTGCCCTCCGCGCAGGCGGCGAATAGCCTCGCGCGCCACCCGCTCCACCGCGTCCGGGACGGCGATCCCCGCCTGGCGCACCAGGTCAAGACCGTGGCGGATACCGTATTCCTGGGCCGCCACCCGGTAGCGATTGATCTGCGCAGCGCGGGGGTGCGAGCGCGCCATGCGCGAGCGCAGGGAGAGGAAGTCCTGCTCCCGCTGGGCGGTGGCGGCGTGCATGAGGCCCAGGGCCTGACCGAGGTTACGCAGAATGTTGATCCGGCGCTCCTCGTCCCCGCTGGTGAGCAGGTCCGCAAAGGTATCCCCATCGCCGGAGTCCGTGATCACGATGATCCGCTCCGCGATGTCATAGGCCAGCAGCACCGGCCCGGGGCGCACGTCCTCCCCCAGCGAGGTGGTGAACTGATAGGCCACCACCTCGCGCACCAGGGCAGCATCGTCCAGGGTGTCATCGGTGACGGGAATGTACTTCACCACCGCCGAGCGCTCCTGAAGGAAAGGATTGGGGCTCAGTTTCACCCGGTGCACCACGGCGTTGCCGCCCCCGGTGAGCAACTCCGCATCCACGCAGCGCTGGGTTCCGCCAAAGCGCTTGGATAATAAGGCCTCGGCGCGATCCAGAATCTCCTGGTTACTGAGCAGCAAATCGCCACATCCCTCGTGCTCTCACGGGCTGTTAGCCCTGGTTGTCCGCCTTCTTCGCGGACTTAGCGTCAATGCCGGATTCCTTGCGCTGCTGCGCGGTGATCGCCGCCGGGGCGTCGGTTAGCGGATCGACGCCGCCGCCGGACTTGGGGAAGGCAATGACGTCACGTATGGAATCAAAGCCACCCAGCAGGGAGACGATGCGATCCCAGCCAAAGGCGATGCCGCCGTGCGGCGGGGCACCAAAGGCAAAGGCGTCCAGCAGGAAGCCAAACTTCTCGCGGGCCTCCTCCTCCGCAATGCCCATCACCTTGAACACGCGCTCCTGCACGTCGCGGCGGTGGATACGGATCGAGCCGCCGCCGATCTCGTTGCCATTGCACACGATGTCATAGGCGTAGGCCGTGGCCTCACCGGGGTTCTCATCAAAGGTGTCCAGCCACTCCGGCTTGGGCGAGGTAAAGGCGTGGTGCACGGCCGTCCAGGAGGAGTTGCCCAGGGCCACGTCGCCGGAGGCGGTGGCATCGGCAGCGGGCTCGAACAAGGGAGCATCCACCACCCAGGTAAAGGCCCAGTCGCCCTCCTTGATCAGGCCCAACTTGGCCGCGATCTCCCCGCGCGCGGCACCCAGCAGGGCGCGGGAGGACTTGGTATCACCTGCCGCAAAGAAAATGCAGTCGCCTGGCTGCGCGCCCACGTGCTGGGCGATGCCCGCGCGCTCCTGCTCGGTGATGTTCTTGGCCACCGGCCCAGAGAGTTCGCCGTCCTCGCCCACCAGAATGTAGGCCAGGCCCTTGGCCCCGCGCTGCTTGGCCCATTCCTGCCAGGCATCGAGTTGGCGGCGCGGCTGGGAGGCCCCGCCGGACATCACCACGGCACCCACGTACTCGTTTTGGAATACGCGGAAGGTGGTGTCCTTGAAGAACTCCGTGCACTCGGTGATCTGAATATCAAAGCGCAGGTCCGGCTTGTCCGAGCCGTACTTCTCCATCGCCTCCGCATAGGTCATGCGCGGAATGGGGGTGGGGATCTCATAGCCAATGAGCTTCCACAGTTCCACCAGAATTTCCTCGGCCAGGGAGATCACGTCCTCCTGGTCCACAAAACTCATCTCCACGTCCAGCTGCGTGAACTCCGGCTGGCGGTCCGCGCGGAAATCCTCATCGCGGTAGCAGCGCGCGATCTGGTAGTACCGCTCCATTCCCGCCACCATGAGCAACTGCTTGAACAACTGCGGGGACTGCGGCAGGGCGTAGAACGTGCCCGGCTTCAATCGCGCCGGAACCAGGAAGTCGCGCGCGCCCTCCGGGGTGGAGCGGGTGAGCGTGGGGGTTTCAATCTCGGTGAACTCGTGCGCGTCGAGCACCGCGCGGGCGGCGCGGTTAGCGCGGGAACGCAGGCGCAGCGCCTCGCCCTGCTCCTTGCGGCGCAGGTCCAGATAGCGGTAGCGCAGGCGGGTCTCCTCGCCCACCTCGCCGCTAGCGGAGGGGTCGTCGATCTGGAAGGGCAACGCGGCGGACTCGTTGAGCACCTCCAGCGCGGTGACGTTCACCTCGATCTCGCCGGAGGGCAGGTTGGGGTTCTCCGAGCCTGCGGGGCGGGCCTCCACCACTCCGGTGACCTTGACCACGTACTCGCTGCGCAGGTCGTGCGCGCGGGTGGCCACCTCGGAATCGCGGAATACCACCTGGGCAACGCCGGAGCGATCGCGCAGATCAATAAAGATCACGCCACCGTGATCGCGCCGCCGGGCCACCCAGCCCGTGAGGGTGATAGTTTGACCGGCATGTTCTTTGCGGAGTTCCCCCGCAAGGTGAGTACGCAGCACGGAGCCTCGGATCCTTCCCCTAGATACTTCTGGTAAATAGTACAACCGCGTAGTTTACCTCCCCGGGGCCTTTCCGGGCGCGAGGCCCCCGCGCGCGCCTCGCTCACCTCCTGCTCAGGCCACCGCCTGTGGCAGCATAGTCAGCATGACTTTCCGCAAAGACGCCTCCTATAACACCGGCCGTGCCTCCTCCTCGGGCGGCGGGCGCGGGGGCCTCATCGCCGGAGGCGGCGTGGGCACCCTGGTGATCGTGGGGCTGTATCTTTTCCTCGGCGGCAACCCCTCCGATCTCGGCAGCCTGCTCAGCCAGGGCGGTGGACTTTCCACCGACCGCAACTCCGGGAACTACAGCCTGGAGCACTGCCAGGGCGCCGCCGAGGACGCCAATGCTCACGACGACTGCCGCATGATCGCCACGGCACAGACGCTCGACGAGGTGTGGGAGACGCTCCTGCCGGAGCAGGCGGGGCTCGCCTATACCCAGCCCGGCCTGAATCTCTTTCAATCCTCCGTGAACACCGGCTGCGGGGCAGCCAGTTCCGCCACCGGGCCGTTTTACTGCCCCGGAGATGAGACCGTGTACCTAGACGTCTCCTTCTTCGAGCAACTGGCCACCCTGGGCGGCTCCGCCGGCCCGCTGGCGCAAATGTACATCGAGGCCCACGAGTTTGGTCACCACATTCAGAACCTGGAGGGAACCCTGGGGCTGAGCGATTATCGCAATCCCGGCGCGGACTCCAACGCCGTGAAGATCGAACTTCAGGCGGACTGCTACGGCGGGCTGTGGGCGCACTACGCCAATAACAATCACGGCCTGGAGGCCTTCAGCGAGGAACAACTCAACCAGGCCATCGAGACGGCCGGGGCCGTGGGCGACGATAATATCCAGCGCCGCTCCGGGGGCGAGGTCAATCCCGAAGGCTTTACCCACGGCACCTCCCAGGAGCGAAAGGAGGCCTTCCTCCGCGGCTATGACACCGGGAAGATGGCCTCCTGCGACACCCTAGAGCGCGGCGTTTACCAGGGATAAAACCTAGACCTGCAACTCAGGGTGCAGATCCTTGTGCTTGAGCACCCGCTGCTGCCGCGCCGCCATCGAGGAGATCAGCAGCGCGAGCACGCCCACAAAGAGCAGCACGCCCACGGCGGTGATCGCGCGGTGATCCCCGGGCTCCGCCCCCAGGATGGAATAGCGGAAGAGATTGACGCTATAGGTCATGGGGTCCACGGGGTGTACCCACCTAAAGAACGCGGGCTGCGTTTCCACCGGGTAGAGCCCGCCGGAGGAGGTGAGTTGCACCGCCATGAAGATCATGCAGAACACGCGCCCGGCGGTGGCCCCCACCACGGCATTGATCATCTGGCTCACCGCCACGAATACCGCCGATACGCCCCACATGCAGCCCAGCATGAGCAGGGGGTGCTCGGAGTTCAGGCCGATGAGGAACTCCAGCACCGCCCACACGATGGTGGCCTGGGATACGCCCACGATCACACCGGGCAGGTAACTGGCCAGCACCGCGCGCAGCGGGCTGGTGCCGGAATCCACGGCCCGCAATTGCAGGGGGCGCATGACCATCCACATGGCAAAGGATCCCATGAACAGCGCCATGCTCATGAAGAAGGGGGCCAGGCCCACGCCGAACTTGGTCACGTCCTGATCCACCAGTTCCCGCTGCACGGGCTGCCCGGCGGCGGTGGCGGCGTCGCTCAGGCGCTGCCCCTCCCAGGTGGGCACCTGTGAGGCTCCCTGGCCCAGGCGCAGGCTGAGTTCTCCGGCCCCGTCTCCGAGGCGGCCCAGGCCGCTGGCGAGGTCACCCGCCCCGGTATCGAGGGTCACCAGGCCGTCACGCAGGGCGGTGGCCCCCACGGTGAGTTGTCGGCTGCCCTCCACGAGTTGGCTGGTGCCGTCGGCAAGCGTGTTCGCTCCCACCCGCAACTGCGCGGAGCCGTCCTTGAGTTGGGATATTCCGGCGGCGAGTTCCCGGGAGGCGCTGGCGGCGCGGTTCATGCCGGAGCGGTACTCGGAGACGGGGTTGCCCAGTTGATCCGCGATCTGCTGGGCTCCGCCCTGGAGTTGCAGCAATTGGTCAATCTTTTCCGGGCCCAGCCCGGCCTCCCGAATGCTGGCGGCCAGGCCCTCCACATCCGCGGCCAGACCGTTGGTGGGCGGCAGGTTGGCCTCGCGCAGCATGGCGGCGGCGTTATCCAGGCGGCCCACGAGGTCCTGCTGCACCCCGGCCACGGCGTTGAGGCTATCCACCACCTGATTCACCCCGCCGGAGACCTGCCCCGCGCCGTCGGCCAGGCGCTCGGTGCCCTCGTTGAGTTGGCTCAGCCCATCAGCTAGTTGCTGGGAGCCATCCTTGGCGCGGGCGAGGCCGTCGTCAAGCTGCCCGGCGCCGTCTGCGAGTTTATGCGCACCGGCATCGGCCTCCCCGAGTTTCTCGGTGAGGGTGCCGGAGCCATCGGTAAGTTGCTGGGAGCCGTCGGTGAGTTGCCCGGCGCCGTCGAGGAGTTGCTGGGAACCATCGCGGGCGGAGGTGGAGCCATCGGCCAATTGCTGGGAGCCGTCCACGGCCTGCCCCATCTTCTCCCCGATGGTGTTGAAGCCCACCAGGAGTTGGTTGCTGATCTGCTTGCCCAACTCCGCGTCAATGGCTTGAAGCATGATGAGGGTGGCCTGATTGCCCACCATCGTGGGAATGAAGCCGTTGTTGTTGTACAGGGCCACGTTGAGTTTGGCGCTGTGGGGGTGCTCCGAGTTCACGCTGACGGCGGCCTGGGAGAAATCCGTGGGCAGTTCCACCGCAAAGTAATAGTCTCCCTGCGCCACTCCCTTTTTGGCCTCCTCGGCGGAGACGAGGTGAAAGTCCAGCTCATCGGATTGGAGCATGTTCTCCGCCACCTGCTGCCCGGCGTTGAGGGTGGTGCCCTCGCGCTGCGCACCCTGATCGGAGTTCACCAGGGCCACGGGGAGTTTATTCATGTGGCCGATCGGATCGTAATAGGCCCACACAAATAGCCCGCCGAATACCAGCGGCAGGCAGGTGACCACGAGGATCGCCAGGCGCGGGAGGAGCCCGTGCCCAAAGCGGCGGAACTCGGAACCAATATGGAACAGAGACATCAGTTTTCCTCCGAAAGCGTGGGGATCTGATCCTGGTTGGCCGGAATCTGCGCCGTGGGCGCTGCGGATGCGGTGGGCACCGCGCCGGAGGTTCCCGCGGCCAAGGAAGCCGCGTCACCGTCGGTAGCCTCGGTAAGCTCAGTAGGCTCAGTAGACGTGACTGCGCGACGCCCCCCGCCCTCGTGCTCCTCCCCCATAGTGCGCAGGTCGATCACCCGGGTGGCGATGCCGGAGAAGTCCGGGTTCACCGTGGAGGCCACCACGGGCAGGCTCAGCGAGAGTTCGCGCAGTTCCGTCAGGATCTCATCGCGCAACTCCATATCTCGCACCTGGTCAATATCGTCCACGATGAGCACGGCGGCGTCGGCACGCGAGACGAGCGCCAGCAGCACGCGCAGCCGGAAGCGATCGTGGGGATCGATCTCCCCCACCTTGGTGCGCAGATCAATGTCCAGCCCCAGGGGCTGCAACCAGGGGCGCACGAGGTCGTGATCGAGCAGGTCCTTGCCCACCCGCTTCCACCAGGGGCTGGCCCAGTTCACCTGCTCGCGCAGCACCGCGCGCACGGGCACGATGCGGTCGAGGGAATCCACCTCCGCCGCGCCCGCCAGGGCCACCATGCGGAAGAGGTCGGTGTGCTTCTGCACCGTTTTTCCCCGGTGTTCCAGGGTGACGGAGCCCGCGCTGGGGCGTCGCCTGCCCGCCAGCGTGAGGCTGAGCGCGGTGTGGTAGTTCTCGCGGCTATTGCGCAGCAACGTGAGCCCGGTTCCCACGGAAAAACTCCAACCGGGTTCCGGCTGATCGGCCTGCACGCGCACCTGGTTAGCCGCCAAGGTAAAAGCCGAGCGGTGCCGGGCCCTTCTCCCATCGTTCATGGTGATACCTCTGTTCACAGTCAAGTGGAGGATAAACTATCACTTGCTAACGCCTCATACTTCATTCATGGACGCACGGTGTCAAGCCGCGCACAGTACCCCACCAGCCACACCAGCCCCACGGGCCCCAGGAAAGGAAGGTTCCCGCGCCGTGCGTATCGACGCCCGCGAGCGCAGGCAACGCATTATCGACGCCGCCTGCGACCTCTTCCGCACCCATCACCCCGCCGAGGTCACGATGGAGCGCGTGGCCGAGCGCGCTCAGGTGGGCATCGCCACCGTGTACCGCAACTTTCCCGACCGCGAGGCCCTCAAACTCACCTGCGCGCTCTATCTCCTAGAAGTAGTAGAGACGATCGAACTCGATACCCTCACCCACCTTGCCGCCGACCCCGCCCGCGCGGAGCACACGTGGCGTCGATTCGTGTTTTCCCTCGTGGACCTCGGCACCGGAGCCCTCGTGCCCGCTCTCGCCCCGGCCTCCCTGAGCGACCTCGGCCCGGAGGGTGCCAAGCATCGCACCCTGGTGCGTCAGCACACGCAAGCGATCCTGGACGCGGCCGCCCGGCACGGCCTGGTTTCCCCCGCGCTGCGCGCCCATGAGTTCGTCACCCAACTCACCGTGCTCACCCGCCCGCCCGTTCCCGGCGTGCACAGCCTCAACCCCGAGGTGACCTCGCAGTTGGTGGAGTCGTATCTGGACCATCAGCGCACCCTGGGTACGCCGGATACGCCGGGGCACGGCGTCGATTAGCGCGCCCCCTTCGCCCGGGAATAGGTTAGGCTCAAAGTTGTTGATATGTCACAGAAAGGCCGCAAGGGCGGCTCCAGAAATAGTTATTAAGGAGAAGATCATGCAGTTTGGCATCATGAGCGTGGGCGACGTCACCCAAGACCCCACCACCGGCCGCACCCCCAGCGAGGCCGAGCGCATCGAGGCGATCACTGCCATAGCCCTCAAGGCCGAGGAAGTGGGCCTGGACGTATTTGCCACCGGCGAGCACCACAACCCGCCCTTCGTACCCTCCTCGCCCACCACGCACCTGGCCTACATCGCCGCCAAGACCACCCGGCTGCGGCTTTCCACCTCCACCACGCTGATCACCACCAATGACCCCGTGAAGATCGCGGAGGATTACGCCTTCCTTCAGCATCTCTCCGGCGGCCGCAATGACCTCATGCTCGGTCGTGGCAATAGCGGGCCGGTGTACCCGTGGTTTGGCAAGGACATCCGTCAGGGTATCCCGCTGGCCGTGGAAAACTACCACCTGCTGCGCCGCCTGTGGCGCGAGCGCACCGTGAACTGGGAAGGCAAGTTCCGCACCCCGCTGCACGGGTACACCTCTACCCCGTGGCCGCTGGACGACGTCCCGCCCTTTGTGTGGCACGGCTCGATCCGCTCCCCGCAGATCGCGGAGCAGGCGGCCTTTTATGGCGACGGCTTCTTCCACAACAACATCTTCTGGAACAAGGAACACACCGCCTCCATGGTGAACCTGTACCGCCGCCGCTTCGAGGCCTTCGGGCACGGCCGCGCCGATCAGGCCATCGTGGGCCTGGGCGGGCACGTATTCCTGGCCGATTCCGAGGCCGAGGCAAAAAAGCAGTTCCGCCCCTACTTTGATAACGCCCCCGTGTACGGCCACGGCCCCTCCCTGGAGGAGTTCAGCGAGATGACGCCCCTGACCGTGGGCACCGCCGAGCAGGCGATTGAGCGCACCATGCAGTTTGCGGACTGGGTGGGCGATTATCAGCGCCAGCTCTTCCTGGTGGATCACGCCGGACTGCCGCTGGAGGTGGTGCTGGATCAGATCGAGCGCCTGGGCCGAGACGTGGTGCCGGAGGTGCGCCGCCGCATGGAGGAACGCCGCCCCGAGCACGTTCCCTCCGATCCGCCCACCCACACCAGCCTGCTGGCGGATACCACCCGCAGCAACCCGCACTTCCAGGTCAGCCCCGGTGCGGCCGCACAGGAGAAAGAAAACAAGGGCA
Source organism: Corynebacterium sp. 21KM1197 (assembly GCF_033783015.1). Taxonomy (NCBI): domain Bacteria; kingdom Bacillati; phylum Actinomycetota; class Actinomycetes; order Mycobacteriales; family Corynebacteriaceae; genus Corynebacterium; species Corynebacterium sp. 21KM1197. The sequence continues at coordinate 1,273,642 of NZ_CP123907.1, forward strand.
CCCAGGCCTAACTCGCCTACACTGGCACGGCAATACGCCACTGAGGAGGAATAGCACACCATGTACACACTCACCGCCATTACCGCCGGGCTCTCCACCCCCTCGACCACCCGGCAGATAGCGGAGCAGATCGCCCAGGCCGCCTCCGAACAACTGGGGCAGGCGGGCCACGAGGTAGAGATCATCACCATCGAACTGCGCGACCTCGCCTCCGACCTCGCCAGCGCCATGACCAGCGGCGGACTGCTCACCCCCGCGCTGCAAAAGGCCATCGACCACACCACCGGGGCCGATGGGCTCATCGTGGTCACCCCCGTGTTCAAGGCGAGTTACTCCGGGCTGTTCAAGATGTTCTTCGACGCCCTCGATACCCAAGCCATCGTGGGCAAACCCACCGTGATCGCGGCCACGGCCGGTTCCCCCCGACACTCCCTCGTCCTGGATTATTCCCTGCGTCCGCTGCTGAGTTACCTGCGCGCCACCATCATGCCCACCGGAATCTTCGCCGCTACGGAGGACTTCGGAGGTGCTCAATCCGGGGCGCTCACCCAGCGCATTGACAAGGCCGGCGGGGAACTCGCCCAGGCCGTGGCGGGATCCGCCCCCGCCCAGGCCACACAGGAGGAATCCTTCCTTGGTCTACTCCACCAGCACGATGGGGCCTAAGCCACACATGCGAAGATAACCATGTAACGTCGTGGAGGATCTTTTTCACCTCAACCTGATTTGAAGGGTTCTCCATGACCATTAGCGTTGTCGATCTCTTCAGCATCGGCATTGGCCCCTCCTCCTCCCACACCGTGGGCCCCATGCGCGCCGCCCTGGCGTTCACCGAAAGGCTTAACGACGCCCCCGCCACCATCCGCGTGGAACTGCGCGGCTCGCTGGCCGCCACCGGGCGCGGCCACGGCACCGACCGCGCCGTGATCCTCGGCCTCGCCGGATACGACCCCGTGACCGTGCCCGCCGACGTCTCCCCCGCCCCCGGCGAGGCCGTGGCCGTGGTGGGCACCGCCACCGGGCCCGCGGGCGAATACCCCTACGAGATCGACTTCAACCCCGTGGCCCTGGAACTCCACCCCAACGGCATGATCTTCACCGCCCTGGACGCCTCCGGGCAACCAATCATCACCCAGGACTACTACTCCGTGGGCGGCGGATTCATCCTCACCGGCGCAGAACTACGCGAACAGATCGACAGCGAGGGCGGGCTCGGCTCCGGCGCGGCCACCCAGGCCACCGAGACCCCCGTGCCCTACCCCTTTGACACCGCCGAGGAACTGCTCACCCAGTGCCAGACCAGCGGAAAGAGCGTGGCGGAGGTCATGGCCGCCAACGAGGCGGCCCTGCACGGGGACATCGCCGTGGTCAATGATCACCTCGACCACGTGTGGCGCACCATGCGCCAATGCGTCACCGCCGGCATCTCCACCCGAGGAATCCTCCCCGGCGGACTCTCCGTGGTGCGCCGCGCCCCCGAGGTGTACGAGCACCTGCTCCAGGAGCAGGAAAAGAACGCCGCCGGCTTCGGCGCGATGGAATGGTCCAACCTCTACGCCCTGGCCGTGAACGAGGAAAACGCCGCCGGGGGGCGCGTGGTCACCGCCCCCACCAACGGGGCCGCCGGGATCATCCCCGCCGTCATGCACTACGCCCGCGACTTCCTCGATAACTTCACCGCCTCCAAGGCCCGGGAATTCCTACTCAGCGCCGGGGCCGTGGGGGCGATCATCAAGGAAAACGCCTCCATCTCCGGGGCCGAGGTGGGCTGCCAGGGCGAGGTGGGCTCCGCCTCCGCCATGGCCGCCGCCGGGCTATGCGCCGTGCTTGGCGGCACCCCGCAGCAGGTGACCTGCGCGGCGGAGATCGGCCTGGAACACAACCTCGGGCTCACCTGCGACCCCGTGGGCGGGCTCGTGCAGATCCCCTGCATTGAGCGCAACGCCATCGGCGCCGTGAAGTCCATCAACGCCGCCCGACTGGCCAAACTGGGCAACGGCACCCACCGGGTGAGCCTGGACGAGGTGGTGAGCACCATGGCAGAGACGGGGCGCGACATGCTCACCAAGTACAAGGAAACCGCCGCCGGTGGGCTGGCCGTGACGCTGGGGCTGCCGGTGAGTTTTACGGAGTGTTAGGGGGCGTGCTGTAAGATCCACCGGCCCCGGTCACCATCACTGGGACAGGCAGCCCACACCGAGGCATAAACATTTTTGGTTCGATCGCTGCGCTGATTCTTCCGCTCAAACCAAACAGTTCCTTTGCATTGCTCCTCCTCTCCCCTAGGAGAGGCATTGAAAGTAAAAGCATAGGTTTTTGTGCGGCCGCTATAGGGAAGATCAACCACTGATCCGCCGGTTTCCTCCTCCACGTTCTCAAGCCGGTAGGGAGTGTCAAGCGTATTCAGGTATTCACCGAGATCCACGGTGTCAATATTATCCTCCGGCGTAAGGGACAACACCCATATACCGAACGCAAACACTGCGGGCATACCTAAGAGAAGGATGATGCGTCTGATCACTTTAGATAGCTTCAACGGGTTTCCATACGCCAGCCACGGGGGAACGAAAAGTAGAAATGTTAGCCCGAATATGGCAAGCGTAGTCCAATCCGTTGGACCGTTTACGGTCATACCCACGACCGGGACGTTTTCTATTTGCATAGGTTTCTCCATTACTATATGGTTAAATAATTTCCACACCCACACCTAATTAGGGGAAAGTAAATTTCCAGACTCCACCAAACGAACAACCTCCTCAGAATCGAAAGTGCCGCACATATTCGCGTTAATGTGCTGAGTTATAATCTTACTAACAACGTCACGCTCTTTAAAAAAGAGAATTCGAGATTTTTCCATCTCCCACTCCCCCGATAGGGTGAAACTTTTAATAAATAGAGCATCTTCATTCTTATTCAAAGTTGCTGTACCTGGTACCAGTTCATATCTATTAAACGTATGGACAGAGAACAAATCCTTCCTCACATGGAAATAGGTGATGCCAAAATCCGGCGCAGCTAATAAAGACCACAAGCCCCAAACCCAAAAAGAAAGTGAAGCAAGGAACACTAAAACTAATCCAATGTTGATTCCACTTTCCATATAAGTATTTACACAAAGTTCCACAATACCCATTACGAGAGATAGTAGGAGTAGAGCCAGCACCCTAACAGAATAAGACTTAGCAACGAGCTCTTCCCCCGGCTCCCATCTTACGACTTTAGCTATAATCCAACCGAATAATCGAGGAAGCATAAGGGGAACATAGAAAAGTACAAATGAAAGGAGTAGCAACAAGAAAGGAAGTAGGGATAGAAATATCACCTCCCTTCCATATCGAAGATAGGCAACAGTAAATACAGCCGGGGCAAAGAAATATCCACACACAAGAGATACTTGAATTATCCTCATCATTACCTTCACTGGGAACTAGATACACCGAGGTTTATTCACAGGGTTGCAGAGGTGAAACCTCTACCAACCTTAACCCTGGTCAAACGACTACGGAGAGACTGCATCACTGGAAGGTGAGATCCTGTGAATAAACCTCATAATATCTAGATCCCATTACTAAGTCCGTAAATTTTCTAGCGCTCCTGCTGACTCCATCAGCCTAATCAAATCATTTCGATGTAATCCTCCAATAATGTGGGAACCTAAATGTATCGATTTATATTTTCTACACTCCACCCCCTCTTTAATGGATGAAGTTTTTCTCACCTCCCACTCGCCTCTCAACGCAAAATAATCCAGAATTTCCCCCAAGAATCCAACGCTCGCAACCACTCCAGTTCCCGGAACAAGACTATAAGTTCGCGAACCTTGTTGAAAAGTTACACCAGAGTTATCAACTAGGAATATACTTCTCCAACCTCCAAACGGAATGGTTTTACAAAAATACCATACCGAACAACATATAGAACATGTAATAAAAAAGTACTCAACTATCCCCAGTTCAGCGCTGAATTCAACTACCGCAAGAGAATTTAAAAATGAAGCCGTCAGTACCGATAGGAAAATATAAACCGTATGTATTGAAATAAACTTAGCACCATTTTCCAAAATCGATACCTCTACTACCGAAGTCCATCCCAGAAATTTGGGGCATATCGCTGGCGCCATAACCAGGAACGTGAAAAAAGAGAGCGCCGACATTACATACCACACCAAATCATTGTCCTTATTTACAATAATAGGAACAACCACACCAAGGGAAAACATGACAAAATATAGTAAAGATACTACATAGAACAGCATCTTTGACTTATACTCATTCTCCATATTCATCATTCCAGTATTTCTGTATAAGTTTCGTAGCGCCGATACCTGACCCTATAAATCGTCATGTAGGAACGCATCGTCACTGGTTCAACGAGCCTATAGGTCTGCTGCAGACCCACTGCATCAACCATTAGAACTTCTTCAGGCACAGTTACCCACCGACCACCAAAGTACCCGCACTTCCGAAGCCATCAATCATAAATTCACAAAGTGGAATCACCCAAAATAAAAACAAACTCTTAAGAATTAACCTCTATCATTTTTCTTACCCTTTCCGGGTCACTACTTCCAATGTATATAGAATTAATGAAGATAGATTTTTTAACTACGGATCTAGTATTTTTACGGAAAAGATATTTTTTCTCCACACTCCACTCACCTATAATAGTAAAACCATCGCCCATATCCCCATCCCTCTTGTCCATCACTCTAAATTTTTCTGGCACTAGAGTAAATCTAAGTGCTCCATCAATAACCATCCCACCATGGTAAACGTAAACGCGACCCGTCCCAAATCCCGGGTTTAATATCCCATAATATATCAATACGATAAGCATGGTAACTAGCGTAGCCAGAGTTATTATATATGTTTCATATTTTGAATCGCCGGAAAAGAATATAACAAATATGGCGCACATTACCATTCCTGGAATTATGGAGGCCATCCCCAGCCATACATGATGGGTTACAAAAGTTAAGCTCTCACCGGAGGTTTTCCTAGCGAAGACCCACCCCATCCTCCTCCCAAAGACGATAGATATAATAGCGAGAAATAAAACAGAAGAAAAAAGTAGGAAACATAGCGATGCTATCGCCATTATATACGCTTCGCGATTCAGAAATATTCCAAAGGAAATTCCAGAAAATAAAACGAGAGAGAACATGCTGGCCACATGTCCGTATCCACTTTTTTTACCCACCTATATCCCCTTTCAGAGATTGAAAAATGACATAATGGTAAATATGCGATTATCGAAAATTAATCCCACATAGCTTGAAGAAGTTTGGTGGTGCCAACTCCGGCAACCATTGAAAGTGCAAGTGGAATCCCCACACCAGCTATTAGAGGTGCTGTGACTGGAATGGCGGCGGCAGCCAGGCTTCCCGCTACCAAACCAGCTGCCCCACCAACCCCATTAGTAACCCATGCCTCAGTATGGTCCATGCCTCCTTCAATGTCCATCAACGCCCCCGCAACAACGCCTGCACCTCCAAAAACGTAACTGCTACGTCCTGCGGATTTTGCCCACCTATCAAATTCCCTCGCGGATTTTTCTGCCCCTTCTTCGGCTGCTTCTTTAGCGGACTTTTGAGCAGTTCTCTCAGCAAGACCTCGTGGGGTTTCCGTAAATACAGAATAAGTAGTACCTATGAAATCAGACCTACCCAAGGAGGGGCCTTTAACCTCACCATATTTATCAATATATTCTTTCTTGGTAAGGTAATCGTCTTGCTTATTTATTTTCGGGTCGCCATTTTCATCCCAATCTAATTCCCGAACTACAGATCGGTCTCCATTCGGTTTTTCATTGATCCAATCAGTATGGTTGAATATATCATCTTTCCCATACAAGAAAGTCCCATCATCCATCCGATACACAGGAGTATCCGCGCCCTCAACGTTTTTCGCGCCGTCGTGCCAGCGCCCCTGTTCGTCTTGGAACATGCCGTCATAAGGGTCTTGGGTGACCGTGCCGTTGTACCAGGTCTGGTCGTTCTCCCCCGTCTCGGGAGGAGATTCCACCAGCGTGTTATCAATCATCTGGGCTTGCTCTAGCCCACCCTCGTCCTTCCACTCCAGGGACGCAACGGCCTCTTGCTGTCCCTCGGTATTGTTGTGCGTCCAATCCGAGGTACCGTCCCCGTTGGGGTGCTCGGTGATATAGCCACCATTACCATCGGCAAAGGAGCGCTTATCCAATTCCCGGTTGTAATACCCGGGAACGGTCGTCCCCTGTGTGGGATCGGAGAATGTGCCATCTCCGTTGTTGAACGGGTGGTTATCAATGTTAGAACCCTTGCTGGTTCCCGTGCGATTTGCCCAGTCTTGGCGATCTTGCTGCGGCAGATCCACCGCAGAGTTATTGATCGTCTTGAGGTTCGTGGGGCTTCCGTCCTCGTCCCACTGAACCTGGGAGAGGGATTCCTGCTTGGTGCCCTCCTTATTCGTCAGCGTCCAATCCGTGCGCCCGGAACCATCTTGGCGGGGGTGCTCCGTGATGATTCTCCCGTCGTTCAGTTCCCAGGAGCGCTGCCCGGTCACCGGGTTCTTGCTCATGTTTTCCGGGTTCTTGGCCGGTTTATCGCTGGCGGGCTTGGTGGCGTCGTACTTATCCGGATCGGCCAGAATCGGTAGCGCCGTGGTGCGCTCCGGGTCCACCACCTGTATGAGTTCCCCGGTTTCAGGATCTATCTCAAAGTACGTGGGTACCTCTCTACCCAGTGCGTCATAGGCCCACGGGGCCTTCACATGTTTCGTCACATTACCCTGGGCGTCGAGCACGTCCACGGAACCATCAGGGTTTTCCACCACGAGCCCGCCCGGAGGAACCTCAAGATCATAGCGATACTCGCGGGGAGATTCCGGGCCCTCCAGCAGGATCAGGGATTGCTCCCGCCCATTGCCCCAGTCCAGGTCTCCCTGCCAGGAACGGTTACGGCGGCGTCGCTCCAGCACGCCTATGCCACCGATGGCCGCACCCACTGCACCCAGCGGAGCCACCGGAAGTTCATTCGTCTCTTCCTCGGCCTCGGGTTCTGCGGCCGGTTCGTCCTGCGATGGGACTGAGGGAGGCACAGCAGGCGCAGTGGTCTCGGTTTCCGTCGGAACAGCGCTTTCCTCGGCGGCATTCTCCGGCTCCGGGGTCAGCACCCTGCCGCGCAGGTCCTCCTGTACCTCCACGATCTTTTCCCCGGTTGCCGGGTTCGTCCGCACCACCTCGCCGGTGGCGCGACCGTCCTCGCCCACCACGGCCTGCGTTCCGTTGCCAATATCGGCCACCTGCACCGTGCGCGGCTGACCATCATCACCGCGTACTTCCTCCTGCCAGAGAGGAATCGTGGGGATATTGGAGCGAGCGCTATCTGCGGCGGAGGGCCCCTCGGGCTGCGTGTTTCCTAGTTCGCTTCCGCCCCTGCGCGATTCACCCAACGGCCCCAGGCGCATGTCTTGCTCATACTGCGAGGGGGTGCGCCCGGAATCGTCCCAACGGTGAGTCCGCTCGTGCCCGGTTGCACCCTCGTCCCAGCGATGAGTGCGTTGGTGCCCTTGGCTTGCCCCATCGTCCCAGCGGTGCTCGCGCCCGTACATGGGGCCGGAATCCTCCTGGCCGGTGGCCCCGTTTGTTCCGGGTTGTTCGGCAGCGGGCGGGGTGACGTTCTGCTGACCGCCATTGTCGGGGCCGCTGGGCCCGCCCACGCACACGTAGGGCGGCCACGCTCCCGGCCCGGGTTCCTGACCCGGGTGGGAGGCCCGCCATAGTGCCTCCATCGTGGCATTATGGGCTGCGGTTTCCCGAGCGCAGCGTTCCTCCGGGGTCTCCGCGTGGGCATATGGCGTTCCCAGCGCCAAGCCCGCTCCTAACGCTAGAAGAATAGCGCCGCGCAACGGCGCGCTCTCTACCTGTTTCCTCATCGCTGATCCCCTTTTTACTTGGCCGTCGCCCGAGTCCAGAGCGTGGTAAAGCCTGACACCATGAGCCCGCCGCCAATAATCATGAGAACCACGTAGAAGAACATCACCTGCACGTATCCGTGCTCCTTAATAGGGCCGTCGAGGTACTGCGACCACGTCAGGGTGGCAATCATCATCGCCACACCCAGGCACAGATTGGCAATGGGAATCCATAGCGGCGTGCGCTGCGGTTTGCGCGCGGTAGCCTTGGTTACTTCGATGGGGTATTCACTCATCATTGCCCTCCTTTACCTAATGCGCTGCGGATCGCCGTACACGTTCACCGCATCAATAGAGGTGGGGCTGACCGTGGAAATCGTCACGTAAGAGCGCACCGTCACCGGCCCAGCGCACCCATTGACCTGAAGATGAGCACCGGTGAAGCCACCGGCGGCGCGCTTGTATTCCTTATCAATGGGCATAGAAACCAAGGCCACGTTGGTGATCTTGCCGGGCTGCAAGTGCCCCTTGATTGCGGGCGAGACCTCCGCCTTAGCGTCTACTCCCCCTTCGAGTTTTCCGGTGGCATCCGCGCCTGCCTCCAATTTGCCGGTGGCATCGGCCCCACCCTCAACCTTGGCCGTGGCATCCGCTCCCGCTTCGGTTTTTACCTTGCCGTCCGCCCCCACCTGAACATTCCCCTCCGGCAGGTTCACCGATACGCTCGGCCCAGCCTCTCCACCGACACCCACATTCGGGCCACCCTCCAGGCCACCGGAAACGCTAGGACCACCCTCGATACCGCCGGATATACTGGGTCCACCCTCCACACCACCGCTCACTCGCGGGGCAACGCCCACTGTCCCGGCAACCTCATAGTCCACGCCCGTGGAAATATCCACGCCGCAACCCACCTGGTACCCGGCCTCAAAAACCGCGCCTTGCAGCTCCGGTTCCCCCTGTCCGGTGATCCACACCTTGGCCTTGAGGCTGCCAAAGCTCTCCCCCGTGGTGGCCGCCGAATCCAGCGGCGGGGCCACGTTGATGACCTCATCCTTCTTTTCCGCGTGGAGCACCCAGCCGTCCTCGGTGGTCTTTTCCACGTAGCGGTTCTCCAGGGCTTTCTCACCACCAAAGGGAGCTGCGGGCCAGGGCACCACGTCCACCACGGGTGCGGCATGAACCGCCCCGGCACTCATCGAGGTAAGCACGCCAGTGATCTCCATGCACGCGATCTTCCATGCCCCATATTCACAACCTCCAGCCGATGCGAGCCCTGAATACTATGTCTTGCAACACTAATCACATGAGGCCACACAAGTAAAGGGTTTCCGTATATTTATTTTCATCATCGGCACTAATAGCCAACTGTGTTGTGCAGCCCCGAGCCCCAGGCAGCGCCCCAGCACCACGTCTCAACACCCCCAAGCACACAAAAGGCGGTGCCACCCGGCACCGCCCCGCGCTCACAAACCCCCAGAAAAACCTACTCCCCCAAAACCTCCCGCACGGCCCCCACCACGGCTTCCAGCGCCACGTCCTTCTGCTCGTGCGCCGCCAGGTTCTTCACCGCCACGGTTCCGGCCTCGATCTCCTGATCCCCCAGCACCAGGGCCACCTTGGCCCCCGCCCGGTCGGCCCCCTTCATCGCGCCCTTCAATCCGCGATCCCCATAGGCCATATCGGCCCGCACCCCGGCCACGCGCAGGTCATTGATCATCCGAGCCATCACCCGCTTAGCCGAGGCCCCTAGTGCCACGCCGTACACCTCCACGCGCGGAGCGCTCAGGTCGATCCCCTCGGCTTCCAGGGCCAGCACGGTGCGATCCACGCCCAGCCCGTACCCAATGCCGGAGAGGTCTTGGCCGCCCAGTTGAGCCAGCAGGCCGTCGTAACGCCCACCCCCGCCGATGCCGGACTGCGCGCCCAGGCCATCGTGAACGAACTCAAAGCAGGTCTTGGTGTAATAGTCCAGGCCGCGCACCAGGCGCGGGTTCACCACGTACTCCACGCCCATGTCGTCGAGGAGCCCGGTCACGGTCTCAAAGTGCTCGCGGCTCTCGGCGGAGAGGTGATCGAGCATGAGCGGGGCGTTCTCCACCATCTCGCGTACCTCGGGGCGCTTATCGTCGAGCACGCGCAGGGGGTTGATCTCCGCGCGGCGGCGGGTTTCCTCATCGAGCGGCAGGTCAAAGAGGAACTGTTGAAGTTTCTCCCGGTACTGCGGGCGGCAGGTGTTATCCCCGAGGCTGGTGAGTTCCAGACGGAAGCCGCTGAGTCCCAGGGCGCGGTAACTGCGGTCGGCCAGGGCGATGATCTCGGCGTCGAGGGCCGGATCGTCCACGCCGATAGCCTCCACGCCCACCTGCTGCAACTGGCGGTAGCGCCCCGCCTGGGGGCGCTCGTAGCGGAAGAAGGGCCCGGCGTAGCAGAGTTTGGCGGGGAGTTGGCCGCGATCCAGGTGGTGCTCGATCACCGCGCGCATGACCCCCGCTGTGCCCTCGGGCCGCAGGCTCACCGAGCGCCCGCCGCGATCGGCAAAGGTGTACATCTCCTTGGTCACCACGTCGGTGGACTCGCCTACGCCGCGGGCAAAAAGTTCCGTTTCCTCAAAGACCGGCAGTTCGATGTGCTCGAACCCGGCGGTGCGGGCCTGCTGCACAAAGGTATCGCGCACCCGCACGAATCCCGCCGAGGTCGGGGGGACGTAATCGGGCACGCCCTTGGGGGCCTTATGGGCTTGGTACTTCTTCTTTTCGCTCACCCCCCATACTCTAGCCTCCCAGGCGCAGCAGATAGGGGTTGGTGGCCCGCTCGTGGCTCACGGTGGTCTCCGAGCCGTGCCCGGGCAGCACCCGCAGGTGCTCCGGCAGGTCGGCCACCGGCCCGCGCAGGGTGTTCAGCATGGCCTCGGGATCGGACCCCGGCAGGTCGATGCGCCCGATTCCGCCGCGAAAGAGCACGTCCCCGCTCCAGCACACCTCCTTACCCACCAGCAGCACGCTGCCGGGGGAATGTCCGGGCGCGGGCACCACCCGGTAATTTTCTCCCGCAATGCGCACCTCCTCGCCCAGCTTTTCGACGTCCCGAATGGGCACCATCGAGGCGACGTCGAAAAGCTCCCGCAGCAGCGGGCCGCCGTCCAGCATGGGCTCATCGGCCGGGTGAACGTGCACGGGCACGCCGAACTCCTGGGAGAGTTCACCGGCATCGCGCAGGTGGTCGATGTGGCCGTGGGTGAGCACGATGGAGGTGATCGGCACGCCCGCGCGCTCTATCTCCCGGCGCACCAGGGCGGCCGCGCCCATGCCGGGGTCGATCACCGTGGCCTCCGCCTCCCCGAGGGCGAGGTAGCAGTTTGTTTCCAGGGGACCACAGGTGAGCGTGAGAATCTTCATGCCTCAACGCTACAATATGACCGATACCCAGTCCCCCAACCGAGGAATCCGAGGTCATACACCGGGATGAATAATCAACAGCGAGGCCAAGAGGCCCTCCAACAACTCGATCGAGCCCTGCGCGGCCGCGATCGCGCCGAAAAGACCAAGCCGCTCATGGTGGTGCTCATGGCCGCCGTGGCAATCCTGGTGCTGGTGGGCGGCATCGTCTACGCCGCCACCCGCGACGGCGGCGATACCTCCGCCGAGGGCTCCACCGATACCAGCGTGGATGAACTGCCCACCCCGGAGATTCTGGCGATGTCCCGCGAAACCCCGCTGGAGAATACCGTGACCTGCGAGTACCCGGACTCCGGCGAGGCCGCCAAGCAGGTGAGCAAGCCGCAGACCAAGGACGTGCCCACCACCGGCACCGCCACGGTAACGCTGAACACCAGCCAGGGCGAGATCGGCCTGGAACTGGATCGCTCCGTGTCCCCCTGCACCGTCAATGCCATCACGCACCTGGCCAAGGAAAAGTATTACGATGACACCGTGTGCCACCGCATGACCAACGATGGCATCTACGTGCTGCAATGCGGCGATCCCTCCGGCTCCGGCGCAGGCGGCCCCGGCTTTAGCTTTGCCGACGAATACCCCACGGATTCCCCCGAGGGCGAGGAAACCCGCGTGACCTACCCCCGTGGCTCCCTGGCGATGGCCAATTCCGGCCCGGACACCAACGGCTCCCAGTTCTTCCTGAACTACCAGGATTCCCCGCTCCCACCCGCCTACACCTACTTCGGACAGATCAATGACAAGGGCCTGGAGACCCTGGATAAGATCGCGGAGAACGGTATTACCCCCGGTGCGAGCCCGAACGACGGCGCCCCGGCCGAGGAGGTCAAGATCACCAGCGCCACGGTTTCTTAAAAACCAGATTATCCCCGCCGAACGGCGGGGATTTCTTTATGCCCTAATTGGTCACCCGGTACACATCAAACACGCCCTCGGTATTGCGCAGCGTGGTCACCAACGCACCAAGCTGCTTGGTGTCCGAGACCGCAAAGGTAAACCGAATGGTGGCAATATGATCCTCGGAGGCCTGGGAGTTCATGGCCATCACGGAAAGTTTCTGCTCCGTGATGGAGCGGGTGAGGTCCATGAGCAGCCCCTCCCTATCCAGGGCCTCCACCTGCAAGGTGGCGCTGAACACGGAGCCCTTTTGCTCCCCGGCCCAGGCCACGGTGATCAGCCTTTGGGTCTCGGCTCGCAGTTTCTCCGCGTTGGTGCAGTCCGTGCGATGCACCGATACCCCGCCTCCACGGGTGACAAAGCCAAAGATGTCATCGCCAGGCACCGGCTGGCAGCACTTGGCCAGTTTGGCCATCACATCCGGGCTGCCCTCCACCAGGATTCCCGAATTATCCACCGTGGCGGTGGGCTTGGCATTGACAATCTCGGAGAAGGGGGTGCGATTGACCAGCTCGTCCTCGGCGGCCTCCTGATCCCCGAACACCGCCATGAGGCGGTGCGCCACCTGCTGCGCGGAGATGGTGCCCGCGCCGATGGCGGTATAGAGGGCGTCCACGTCCGGGTAGTGCAGTTCCGCCGCCACCGTTTTCATGGACTGGGCGGTAAAGAGCCGGTGCAGGGGCAGGCCGCCGCGCTGCACCTCGGCGGCCAGGGCGTCGCGCCCGGCCTCCAGGTGTTCCTCGCGGCGCTCCTTGCTGAACCACTGGCGAATCTTGGCCTTGGCCCGGCCGGAGACCACAAAGTCCTGCCAGTCCCGGGAGGGCCCGGCGTTTTCATCCTTGGAGGTGAAGATCTCCACCCGATCGCCGGACTTGAGCTTGGTTTCCAGGGCCACCAGTTTGCCGTTGATCTTGGCCCCGATGCAGCGGTGCCCCACCTCCGTGTGTACTGCGTAGGCAAAGTCGATGGGGGTGGAGTCCACCGGCAGGTTCACCACGTCCCCCTTGGGGGTAAAGGCAAAGATCTGCTTGGTGGTGAGGTCATAGCGCAGGGAGTCAAGGAACTCGTTGGGGTCTGCGGCCTCCTTTTGCCAGTCGAGGAGTTGGCGCATCCAGGCCATCTGATCCACCTCGGCCTGATCGCCCTTGTGGGAACCCTTGGTCTCCTTGTAGCGCCAGTGCGCGGCAATGCCAAACTCGGCGTTGTAGTGCATCTCATGGGTGCGCACCTGCACCTCCAGGGGCCGCCCGGAGTTGGTCATCACGGTGGTGTGCAGGGACTGATACACCCCGAAGCGCGGGGCGGAGATATAGTCCTTGAACCGCCCCGGCATGGCGGAAAATAGCGCGTGTACCACGCCGATGGCGGCATAGCAGTTATGCACGTTATCCACCAGCACGCGCACGCCCACCAGGTCAAAGATCTCATCGAAGCTATGACCGCGCACGATCATCTTCTGGTAAATGGACCAGTAGTGCTTGGGACGGCCCATCACCTCCGCCTCGATGTTGTTCTCCCGCAGCGACTCCTCTAACTGCTCCTTGATCTCGGCCAGGGCACGGTCGCGCTGCGGGGCGCGATCGGCCACCAGGCGCACGATCTCGTCATACTTCTTGGGATAAAGGATGGCAAAGGAAAGATCCTCCAGCTCCCATTTCACGCTGGCCATGCCCAGGCGATGTGCCAGGGGCGCGATCACGTCGAGCGTCTGCTTGGCCTTCTTGGCCTGCTTCTCCGGGGGCAAAAAGCGCATGGTGCGCATGTTGTGCAGGCGATCCGCCACCTTAATCACCAGCACGCGGGGATCCTGGGACATCGCCACGATCATCTTGCGGATCGTCTCCGCCTCCGCCGCAGCGCCCAGGGCCACCTTGTCGAGCTTGGTCACCCCATCGACCAGGCGGGCCACCTCCTCGCCAAAGTCCCCGGTGAGATCCTCCAGGCTGTACTCGGTGTCCTCCACCGTATCGTGCAGCAGCGCGGCCACCAGGGTGGTGGTATCCATGCCCATCTCGGCGGCGATGGTGGCCACCGCCAGGGGGTGCGTGATGTACGGCTCCCCGGACTTGCGGTACACCCCCTCGTGCAGGCGCTCCGCGGTGGCATAGGCGCGATCAAGCAGTTCCCCGTCCGCCTTGGGGTGAAACTGCCGGTGAATACTCAGCAGCGGGTCCAACACTGGATTGACCTTGGTGCGGTTGCCGGTGAGGCTGCGGGCCAAACGCGCGGACATGCCGCGCACTCCCACGGCGGCACGGGGTTTATTGGGGCGATCCTGCGTCATGGAGATCAGCGCTCCTTAGCCGAGGGCGGGTAGATCACGCTCAGGGGGCTATCCCCCAGTTTTTCCCGGCCCCCCAGGCCCGGCACCTCTAGCACCACGGCGTGCCCGGCCACCACGGCGCCCACCCGGCGCAGCAGGGAACCCGCCGCAACGAGCGTACCGCCGGTGGCCAGGACGTCGTCGATAAGCACCACCTTGCGTCCACCTAAGTCCATGCCCTCGGCGGGAATCTCCAGGCAGGCCGAGCCGTATTCCAGGGTGTACTCCTCCCGCACCACCGGCGGGGGGAGTTTGCCCTTCTTGCGGATCGCCACCACACCCAGGCCCAGCTCATATGCCACGGCGGAGCCAAGCAGGAAACCGCGCGCGTCCAACCCGCCGATGAGTTCCGCCCCGCACTCGTGGGCGACCCGCGCTAAGGCCACCACGATCTCGTGGAACGCCTCCGCGTTAGCCAGGGCCGGGGTGAGATCCTGAAAAATCACCCCCGGCTCGGGAAAATCCTTGACGTAGCGCATGGTGCGGTCCAATGCCGCCACGGCCTCCGGGAATTGCGGTGTACCCACGCTTAATCCTTACTCATCTGCCAGCGATCCAGGTTCCAGCCAATGCCGGTGAGCCCGGTGTACACGTTTACGTTACTCACCGTGGGGTCTACCACAAAGGTGCGGGGTTGTGCGGCAAGAGGAATGGCCGTGACCTCGTCCCACAGTTGGCTCTCCGCGTTGCGCAGCGCGGGGGTCTCGGTGTTCTCCAACTCCATCTCCCCGTACTCCGCCGCCGGATCCACCGCGCGCAGCACGGCGTCCATCGTCTCCGTACCCGGGGCCGCCGTGCCCACCAGCGTTCCCATATCGCCGCCCTCGGCGGAAGCATCCACCACGGTGATTCCCGCCGGTTCGCAGGAGAGCCGAATGGCCTCCACCATGTCCGCCTTGCGCTGATCCGGCCCCATGTATCCAATGCGCACCGTGGAGCCTCTCAAGGCCTCCGCTATCCCGACGTCCACCCCCAGATGCGGATCGGCAATATCGGCCAACTGATGCCGCACGGGGTCCGTGGCACCCACCACGTGCGCCGCCGTGGGCGGCACCTCCACCCCGCTGGCGTGGGAGGATGCCTGGGCCACCGCCGCCTGATCCACGCAGGCCGCAAACTGCCCCCGGGCCTCCTTGGTGGCAAAGATCCCATCGCTGCCCAGCACCAGGGTGTCGGTGAGCGCCCCGGCCTCGGAATACACGTCGTAGGGATCGGCCTCAATCCCCTGGGCCGTACCGCCGATCTCGTGGCTAGCCCCATTGCTCACGTCGGCCACCCGCAGCGTGGTCTGATCGCGCAGTTCCTGCACGTCGCTCGTGCCCGGCCACACCGTGAGGCGCTCCAGGCTCGCGGGATCACCGTAGTAAGACTCGTTGCGCGCCAGCACCACCTCGCCGCGCTCGCCCACCTTTTCAATGAGGTAAGGCCCAGCGGAAACCTGCAACTCCGGGTCAAAGGCGCCCAGGTCATAACCCTCGCGCCACACCCCCGCCAAGTCCACCAGGGCGGCACGATCATCATTGACCAGCGCACTGGTGAGTTGCTGCTGGGACATGTCCGCCTTGCGCGCGATGGAGTGCGCGGGTAGCACCTCGCCCGGGCCAAAGAGGTTGCGCCAGCGCCCTCCCATCTTCTGCTCGAATACCACCGTGAAGGTCTTAGCCCCCGGCGTACATTCCAGGCTCTGCACCTGCCGCATCAGCGGGAGGTAGGAGCCAAAAAGCTCGGACATCTCCCCCGCCTTGTACGTCAAAAAGAAGTCCGTGCAGGTGATCTCCACGCCATCGGAGAACTTAGCGTCCTCGGCAATGGTGTACACCACCTGGCGGTTCTCCCCTGGCAGCACCTGGGCGGTGGCCAGATCCGTATTGGGAATCATCTGGCCGGAAGGGCCGGGCGTGTACACCCCCGGGTACACGCGGCCGGAGAGCACCTGCGCGTTGGTGGAAGCACCGAGGTTGCTTCCCGCGTTGGAGGTCAGCAGCGGGGTGGACACCAGGTAGCCCGGATAATCCAGGGTGGACTCCTCCGGGGCGGCCTCCTCCTTCGTATCCGAGCAGGCCGCAAGCCCGCAGGCCATCGCCGCAGCGAGGAAGCCGCCCGCGAGCCGAGTCGCCGTTTGTCGGGCTGTGCGCATCATGCCGTCCCTCTCAAGCCTTTCTCCGCCTACCGGCGATCTCTTCATCTTTCCGCCTCGCCCGAGCGCCCCTATCCGAGCGCTTCGCCTGGCAGCCTCGGGCAGGCTGCTGTACCCCGCGATAGCGGCCGACGCCCACCCCACCCGGGGCAGCCGTGCTACGCCCTCAGCCGCCTTAACAGATGAAAGCGCGCCGGCCGCTGGCAAGCCAGGCGACCGGCGTGACGGGAATCATCTACCGCGAGTGTATCGCTTGGGGCGCGCGGCGCAGGTATCCCACGCCTTAACGCCCGCTGTTCTCGCCGCTATGCCGAGGGCCGCCAGGTCACGTTGCGGCCCTCCGGTTCCTCGGGCTCTTGGGCGTTCGGGGAACGCACCACGCGCGTGCCCTGCCCCAGCTTCGCCTCATGCTCCTCAGCATGTTCCTCATGGGAAACCGCCGAGGCCGACGACACCGACGCCGCCAGGGCCCCGCCCTGCGCGCCCGCCGCACCGATAACGCTGGCCGCACCGCCAGCACTGACCGCGCCCGCCCCAGGGTTACTAGCGCGGTACTGCGCCACCGCCTCATTGTGCGCCCGCACCTCCTCGGTTCGGTTAGCAATGCTTACCAGGATCGGGGTGGCCAGGAAGATCGAGGAGAACACGCCCTCGATCACGCCGATGAGCTGGATCAGGGCCAGATCCTTCAGATCGCCCACGCCCAGCATCTGCACCGCCACCACCATCAGCGCCACGATGGGTAGCGCGGAGATCACGGAGGTGGAGATGGAACGCATGACCGTCTGGTTTACCGCGGCATTGGCGGCCTCACCGTAAGTTTGGGTGCGCGATCCCATAATTCCGGCGGTATTCTCCCGCACCTTGTCAAACACAATCACCGTGTCATAGATGGAGAAGGAAAGCACCGTGAGCAGGCCGATGATGGCGGCCGGGGAAACCTCAAAGCCAAAGAGGGCGTAAATACCGGCGATCACCACGGCGTCAATAACCAGGGCGATCATGGCGGCGGCGGCCATCTCCCGCTTGAGTCGCACGGCGATGTAGAGGAACGCCAGCACCAGGAACGCCACCATCGAGATCACCATGCGCTTGGTGATGGTGGAGCCCCAGGACTCGGAGACCGTGGAATCGCCCACGGCGTCCGGGGTTGCCTTGCCGGTGGCGTCCTTGGGCTGGTAAGCCTCAAAAATCGCCAGGCGGGCCTGTTGAATCTGCTCCTCGCTGAGGCGCTGGGAGCTGATCTCCAAGGTGGCGGTGGAACCGGAGCCCACCACCTGCGCCAGTTCCGGCTCCACGCCGGTGGCCTCCTCGAAGGTCTGCGCCACCTCCTCGGTGTTCAACTCCGCGGCGGGCAGGCTCATCTTGGTGCCGCCCTCAAAGTCAATGCTCATGTCGAAGCCGCGCAGGCCCACCGCCGCAACGCTCAGCGCCAGCAGCGCCGCGGTGATCCAGTACCACAGGCGGGAACGGCTGATGAAGTCAATGCCACCCTCACCGGTGTAGAGCCGGTCAAAAAAGTTCAGCCGGGGGGCTGTGGTGTTTATGGTGCTCATCGTTGTTCCTCCTCGGAAACCACGGGTGCGGCGGAGTGCTGCGCCGGAGTCCGGGCGGCTTCCGCTTGGCGACGCGCCCGCGCCAGCGCAAAGACCTTGCCCATGCCATTGACGGCGGGCTTGGACCAGAACGGCTTATCCGCGGCGAGCTTCATCAGCGGGGCGGTAATCAGGAAGGTCACCACCAGGTCAAAGACGGTGGTCATACCGAGGGTAAAGGCAAAGCCCTTGACCTCGCCCACGGCCAGGAAGTAAATGACCACGGAGCCGATCAGCGTCACCATGTTGCCGGTGATCACCGTGCGCTTGGCGCGATCCCAACCACGGTGAGTAGCGGAGCGGAAGGTATGCCCCTCACGCACCTCGTCCTTGATGCGCTCGTAGATCACCACGAAGGAGTCCGCCGTGGCACCCAGGCCAATGATCAAACCGGCGATACCAGAGAGATCCAGGGAGTAATCCACCCAGCGGCCCAGCAGCACCAGCACGCCGTACAGAACGATACCGGCGCAGAACAGGGTGAACAGGGAGATCAGGCCGTAGAGGCGGTAGTACGCAAAGACGAAGATGGCGATGGCGATGATGCCCACGATGCCCGCGATGAGCCCGGCCTTGAGCGAGGCCTCGCCCAGGGAGGCCGGGATCGTCTCCGTGGTGCCGCCGGACTCGCCGTTCTCACCGGCAAAGGAGAGCGGCAGCGCGCCGTAGCGGAGGTTATTGGCCAGGGTCTGGGCCTCCTCCTGGGTGAAGTTGCCCGTGATTGAGGTGGCGCTGCCCACCGGGGTGGCGGACTGAATCACCGGGGCAGAGATCACCTGGGAGTCCAGGGTGATGGCCACCTGCCGCTGCAAGTAATCCTGGGTGAGCTTGGCCCAGGTCTCCGTACCACCGCCGCTGGCAAAGGCAAAGTTAATCACCATCTGCCCCTGCTGGGAATCGTAGCCGCCAAAGATCTGCTGGCCGGTATCAATCTGCGCGCCGGAAAGCCGGGTGCCGTCTTGGCCCGCCGGGCCCTCCAACACCGGGGCGGGATCGAGCAGGATGACTCCCGATGCCCCGGCGGTCCCGCCCGCGCTCGGATCGCAGGTAACCAGCGGCTTGGCGGGGTCATCGGTGCCCTGCAAGGGGTCGATGGAGCCATCGCAGGTCAGCAGCGTGCTCGCCGCCAACTGCGTGGTGGGATCCTCCGACTGCCGATCCTTGCGCAGCATCTCCGTGAGTTCCTGGCGGCGCTCGGTGGCTTCGATGGAGTTGGCGGGTTCCGGCTTGGCCGTGGCCGTGATCTCCGGGGCCTTCGTCTCCTCCTCCCCCTCGGGCAGGGCGGAATTGACGCTATTCACCATCTCCTCGATCGCGGAGGCGGCGTTTTCCTTGGTCAGCACGCCATATTCCACCCAGCGATTGGCCATATCCCGAACGACCTCGGGGTAGGCCGCCAGATCCGGGGTGCCACCCTGGGCCACCGGACGGAAGAGCAACTTGGAGGTCTGGCCCAGCGCGCGGGCCTGGGAGGTGTCCTCGCCCGGCACGGTGATCACCAGGGTATTGCCATCGGTGATCACCGAGGCCCCACTCACACCCATGCCATTGACGCGGTTCTCCATGATCGTGCGGGCCTGAGCCAACTGCTCCTGGGTTGGCTCATCGCCCTGGGGCACCAGGGTTACGCGCGTTCCACCCTGGAGATCAATGCCCAACTTGGGGGTGGCGTGGCGATCCCCGGTGAAAAAGATGAGGGCATAGACCACCAGGACGAGGAGGAGAAATCCCCCCATCGCTTTTTGTGGCCAGGTGCGGCTTGCCTTTGTGGCAGCCCGTGTTCTGGGTTGTGACACTACTTATTCTCCTCATTGGCTCGCGCCACGAGCGCGCAGCAGATGCTTCTTTTAGGAATCCAAGCCCACATGGTACGTCATGGCCGTGGCGATGGGAATGTGCAGGTTCTAAGAGTTTTCTGGGTGCTCCCGCTCCGTCACCTGGCTATCCGCCTGGGCCGCAGCGACCTGCTCCTCATCCAGGTTGCGCACCACGGCCAGAAGTTCCCAGGTGGTGACCATGCCGGGGGCCAGTTCCAGTTCCACCACGTCCCCCTGCACCGCGCGCACCGTGCCGTGCACACCCGAGGCGGTGACCACCCGGGTACCGGGGGTCAGGGAGCGCTGTGTGTTCATGATCTCCTGCTGGCGCTTGCGTTGCTTGCTAATCAGCAGCATTTGCGGGACCAGGAACACCATGAGCAAACCAATAATAAAAATCCATTCCATGCTCCTTACTATCCCACGAGCACCGGGCTCCCCGCGATCTCAGATCCCGATGGCCCCCTTCGGCGGCTCCAATCCCAGGTGCCGCCAGGCACTCACCGTGGCCACCCGGCCCCGGCCCGTGCGCGCGATCAACCCCGCGCGCACCAGGTAGGGCTCGCACACCTCCTCCACCGTGGTGGATTCCTCCCCCACCGCGATGGCCAGGGTATTCACCCCCACCGGGCCACCGCCGTGCCCGCGCACCAGGGCGCTGAGCACGGCGCGGTCAAGGCGATCAAGGCCCAGTTCGTCCACGTCAAAAATCTCCAGCGCGCCCTGCGCCGCCGCCAAATCCACGGAGCCATCGGAGTTCACCTCCGCGAAGTCCCGCACCCTACGCAGAAGCCTATTGGCGATGCGCGGCGTGCCTCGGGAGCGCGAGGCGATCTCCGTGGCGGCCTCCGGGGTGATGCGCACATCGAGGATCTGGGCCGCGCGGGTGACCACGCGGGTGAGATCGGGCACATCATAAAACTCCATCTGCGCGGTAAACCCAAAGCGATCGCGCAGCGGGCCGGTGAGCATACCGGAGCGAGTGGTGGCCCCCACCAGGGTAAAGGGCGGAAGATCCAGCGGGATGGAGGTGGCACCCGGCCCTTTACCCACGATCACGTCAATGCGGAAATCCTCCATCGCCATGTAGAGCATTTCCTCCGCCGGGCGGGCAATGCGGTGAATCTCATCAATGAAGAGAACATCGCCCTCCATCAGATTAGAGAGCATGGCCGCCAAATCGCCCGCGCGTTCCAGGGCCGGGCCGGAGGTCATGCGCAGCGAGGTGCCCAATTCCTGCGCCACGATCATGGCCATCGTGGTCTTGCCCAATCCGGGGGGACCGGAAAGCAGCACGTGATCCGGCACCACGCCCCGATTCTTAGCGCCCTTGAGCACGAGGGAGAGTTGTTCGCGCACCTTGCGCTGGCCAATGAACTCCCCCAGGGACTTGGGCCGCAGGTTCTTTTCAATGTCCTGCTCCCCCGCGTTCAGGCGCGGGTTTACCTCCTGGGAGGGCGCCGGGGGCTGCACCTGGAACTCGGTGCGCTCAATATCGGACATCGCCCGCCCTTACTTCTTGCCCAGGCTGGCCAGGGCGGCGCGCAGCGCCTCCGCCGTGCCCATATCCGGCTGGTGTTCCAATACTCGATCCACGGCGGTCTGCGCCTGCTTCTCATTAAAGCCCAGCCCCATCAGGGCCTCCACCACTTGCGCACCGTGCGCGCCCGAGGGTTGAGCAAGGTTGAGGTCAAGGCCCTCGCTCTCACCTGCGGCCTGCCCGGCAAACTGCGCCACCTTATCCTTTAGCTCCACCACCATGCGCTCGGCCATGCGCTTGCCCACGCCGGGGATTCTCTGCAAGGCCTTGGTATCTCCACCGGCAATGGCCTGGGAGAGTTCCACCGGGCTCAGCACGGACTCCGCCGCCAAGGCCAGGCGCGGCCCCAGGCCGGAAACGCTCTGAAGCACCCCAAACATCTCCCGGCTGACGGCATCCGCAAAGCCGTAGAGCACCATCGTGTCATCCTTGACCGCCAGCGTGGTCATCACCATGGCCTCCTCACCCCGGCGCAGGGTGCCCAGGGTGGCGGGGGTGGCACGGAAGAAGTATCCCACGCCCGCACATTCGATCACGGCACCGTGCAGTTCCACGCTCGCCACGGTGCCTCGCAGTGAAGCAATCAACGGGTTCCTCCTTGGGAAACGGTAGAAGCAGCGCGGGTGCGCGCTAGAAGCGGTGCCCGCCAGCAATGGCAGACCGCCAGCGCGAGGGCATCGGCGGCGTCGGCGGGCTTGGGGGGCTCGCTGAGCCCTAAGATCCGGGTAATCATGGTGGTCATCTGGCGCTTATCGGCGCGCCCGTTACCGGAAACGGCCTTTTTTACCTCGCTGGGCGTGTACATGTGTACCGGAATCCCGCGCTCGGCGGCGGCGAGAATCAGCACGCCCACGGCGTGAGCGGTGTGCATGACCGTGGAGACGTTGCCGCGTTCAAACACGCGCTCGATGGCCACCACGTCCGGGCGATATTCCTCTATCCACTCCGTCACCGCGCGGGAAAGGCGCAGCAGGCGTTCGGATAACTCCGCCCCGGCGGGAGTGCGCACCACCCCCACCGCGATAGGGACCACCGCGCGGCCTCGGCCCGCCTCCACCATGGAGAGCCCGCAGCGCGTCAGGCCGGGGTCAATCCCCATCACCCGCAATCCCTCTAGGTTCACGCCGCCTCCTCGCCGGTACACTCGCCCTATATTTTTAGCACATAATTACGAAAACCCCGGCGACCGGATCTCTCCGGGGCCACCGGGGCGTCGATAAGCGGGACGGCCCTTAGTCCTCCAAGGCCGCCATGACCTCGGGGCTCAGGCTCATGTTCGTGTACACATTCTGCACGTCATCGGAATCTTCGAGGGCGTCGATGAGCTTCAGGATCTTCTTGGCATCACCGGCTTCCAGGGGCACCTCCAGATCGGCGCGGAAGTCCTGCTCATAGTCCTCCACCGCGATCTCCGCCTGCACCAGGGCCTCGCGGACGGCGGTGGTGTCCTCGGGGGCGCTGACCACCTCAAAGACCTCGCCCACGGTATTGACCTCCTCCGCGCCCGCGTCGAGCACGGCCATGAGCACGTCATCCTCGGTGAGATCGCCCTTGAGCACCTGCACCACGCCCTTGCGATTGAACATGTAGGACACCGCGCCGGAATCCGCCATGTTGCCGCCATTCTTGGTCATGGCGGTGCGCACCTCGGTGGCGGCGCGGTTACGGTTATCCGTCAGGCACTCGATAAGCATGGCCACGCCGTTGGGCCCGTAACCCTCGTACATGATGGTCTGCCAATCCGCGCCACCGGCCTCCTCGCCGGAGCCGCGCTTACGGGCGCGCTCGATGTTGTCGTTGGGAACGGAGGCCTTCTTGGCCTTCTTAATCATGTCATCCAGCGTGGGATTGGCCGCCGGATCGCCGCCGCCGGTGCGGGCCGCCACCTCGATATTCTTGATGAGCTTGGCAAATTCCTTGCCGCGCTTGGCGTCATTAGCCGCCTTTTTATGCTTGGTGGTCGCCCATTTAGAGTGTCCTGACATCTCGTGGGTCCTTTCTACGGCCGAGCGGCCACGGGCCTAACAACCCACCCTCTTTGCGCGGGCAGGGAGGCAACCATAGCGCGTACGCGGCCTTCTCCGGGTACGGTTTTCCAGCCTGCCCGATTATACGCAGTGCTTTTCCCTCACGCGCACATCGGTCGCCTCCGGTGGAACCATGCGGCCCACGCAGACCACACAACCCACGCGGCCCTCCCGGGGGGGCGAGCACAGCCCTCAGCCCCCGTGCCTCAACCGCCTCAACTCTTTTTCAGCGTGCGCGTCAGCCCCTCCTGCGCCACCGAGGCCACCAACTGCCCATCCTGGGTATAGATCCGCCCGGTGCACAGGGCGCGCCCCTCGCTGGCGCTGGGAGAAACCTGATCGTAGAGCAGCCACTGATCCACCCGCACCGGGTGATGGAACCACACCGCGTGATCCAGGCTGGCCATCTGCACGGGATGATTCCGGTGCGGGGCCATCGCGCCGTACAGGATGGTCATATCGGTCATGTAGGCCAGGGCCGCCGCGTGGAAATCGGGATCATCCGGCAGCGGCCTGCTGGCCCTAAACCACAGTCGCTGGTGCCCATACCCCTCAGCCGCATGATTTTCCACCATGCGGAACTCCCAGTCCTCCCATTCCGCAAAGAGCAGCAGGTTCTTCTGCGGAAGGTACTCGCGGCCGTCGCTTAGCCCCTCCGGCGGGGGTACCTGCGGCATGGGCACGCTGTGGGTGGGGCCGGGATCGCCGGGGCGTCGAAAGTTCACGTTGCCCACGAAAAGCGCGCGCTCCCCCTGAGCGGCACGCACCGCGAGGTTGGTATAACTGCGGCCCCGGCGCACGGGCGTGACCTCCACGCTCATTCCCTCGGCGGCGTCACCCCCGGATACGAAGTAACCGTGGAGG
Organism: Corynebacterium sp. 21KM1197; assembly: GCF_033783015.1. NCBI lineage: Bacteria > Bacillati > Actinomycetota > Actinomycetes > Mycobacteriales > Corynebacteriaceae > Corynebacterium > Corynebacterium sp. 21KM1197. The sequence continues at coordinate 1,298,189 of NZ_CP123907.1, forward strand.
GAGTCCACCACCTTGTCCTCGGATTCCTCCCGCAGGGCCGCGATGGCCGCCGCCAGGCTCTGACCCACCACCTGCCCGCCGAATGTCCGCTTCTGCTGCGTACCGGAAGCAATACCCTCCCACACTCCCGGTTCCCCGGGCGTGACGCTCAGAATCTTCTCCACGCTCTCCATGCGCCGCTCCTTGAGATCGCCATAAAAACATTAATTATAAGCCAACTCACACCGTAGCGTCTTTATGCGCGCAGCAACAGTCCCGGGTGCTTTTACACCACCTCGGGCACCGGCCGGACTGGCGAATCCACATCCTCACGGATACCGCGCGCCCCATCACGCCTCCGGGCTGTGCACCAACTCAAAGTACACCGGCAGCGGAGCCGTACCCCCCAGCCGCAGCGCCCTGACCAGCGGCCGGGTGCGCAGCGCGCGGGTATCGGTCACCGCATCGTTATAAAAACGCCGGGCCAACTCCACGCGCGCAGAGGCGTCCACCACCTGCGCGGGCAGGTGTTCCATCGTGCCCAGCGATTCCTCCAGGCGAGCCTCCGCCAGCGCCCGACGATCCAATGCCCGCACCGAGTAATCCGCGCCAAGGAGTTCCCGCGCCTGTGGAGCCGCCGCCGGCACCAACGCCTCCACCAGGCTCGCCCGGCGATCCAGGCTGGCTTGAAGATTCTGCAAGGCGGAATCGGTGCGAATATGCAGCCGGTTGAGGCGCTGGGCCGTAAAATACGCCCAGGCCAGGATCAGAGTGAGCAGCACCGCCAGCGCAATCCAGCCGCCCATCAGCGCGTACCCACCCTCGTGCCATCGGCCACCGTCTCATACACCGCAAACACGTCGTCGGCCACGGTGGCCCAGTCATAGCGGTGCGCGCGCCGGATTCCGGCCTCCTGCAATTGCTGCCGACGCCCCCCGTCCCGCACCAGGAGCCGCAACTTCTCCCGCAGGTCCGCCGCCGAGCCATTTCGGAAAAGCAACCCAGCGGGTTCCTCTCCCTCCGCATCGCACACCGCCGCGAAGGCCTCAAGGTCGCTGGCCACCACCGCGCAGCCCGCCGCCATGGCCTCCACCAGGACGATGCCAAAGCTCTCGCCGCCGGTATTGGGGGCCACGTAAATATCCGCGCGCCCGAGGATCTCCGCCTTTTCCTCATCGCTCACCCGCCCCACAAAGTCCACTCCCGGCACCGCGCGCGGTTTTCCGCCGCCGATCACGGTCACCCGCACCCGCTCTCCCAGCCCCTCTAAGGCGCGCAACAAAATATCCAGGCCCTTGCGGGATTCATCAATGCGGCCCAAAAAGACGATCTCCGGTATCCGGTTATGCGCCCCGGTTTCCTCGGAATGCCCGGCGCCTCCGCCCTGCCCCTCGCTGTGAGCTGGGCCCTCGTGGTAGGCCTGGCCCTCAAGGTGCGCTTGCCCCTCTCCGTGGCCTTGCTCCTCGCCCCGGATCGGCCGCCCGTACCGCCGACGCGCCTGGCGATACACCTTGGTATCCACGCCATTGGGAATCAGCACCGGGTCCCCGCCCAATTGCTCCACCTGCCAGCGCCGCGCCATTTCCGATACCGCGATGCCACCGCGAATCTTCTCCAAATAAGGGCGCAGCACCGGAAGCGCGATTTTCAGCAACTTCGAACCCGCAGCGGAGGCGTGATACGTGGCCACCAGGGGCCCGGAGGCATAGATCATGGCGGCCATGGAATAACTGGGGGAATTGGGCTCGTGAATGTGCAAAACATCAAAGCGCCCGCGCTCCACAAAGGCGCGCACGTTCCTAAACACCTGCGGGCCAAAGGCCAGGCGCGCCACCGAGCCATTATAGGGAATAGGGATGGAGCCGCCTCCGCGCATCACATAGCCCGGTAGCGGCGTGGACTCCGCCGCTGGTCCCAGCACCTCTACCTGGTGCCCTCGCTCCCCCAGAATCCGCGCGAGGTCAAGGATATGGGCTTGAACTCCGCCCGGCTCGTCAAAGGAATAGGGGCAGATAATACCGATGCGCATGGGTTATCTCTGCCCCCTTGCCGCGCGCCCACGCGCCCGCTCCCGCTGGACTTGTCCAAGACGCCCGGGCCGCCCAAGCCGCGCCAGTGGATTCCGCCGCCCCTGCCGCTCCCGCGAAGCCGCTCCCCGCTGCTCCCGCGCGCGCCGCTCATCGCGTAGGGCAACATCGCCGGGCCACAGAGGTTGCAGCATGTGCCAGTCCTCCGGGTGCGCGGCGATATTCTCGGCAAAACGATCCGCCACCCGCTGCATGGTGGGCTGTATCTCCCCCACCTCTATTTCCTCGGAAATAGAAAAGCCCCAGGTGCTCTTCCCCTCAAACCAGCAATGCACCACGTGCAGAGGTGCCCCGGTCTGGCGGCACAGTTCCACCGCGCCCACCGGCATGGTGGTGTTTTCCCCAAAGAACTCCACTTCCACGCCCTTGCGCTTAATATCGCGCTCGCCCAGCAAACACACCACTTTCCCCTCGCCCAGCGCCTCCTTGAGGTGCGGGAAGGGGGGCGCGCCGCCGGAGAGAGCGGAAATATCAAAGCCCAGGCTTTCCCGGTATTCCACAAAGGCATCAAAAAGAGCCTCGGGCCGCAGCCGCTCCGCCACCGTGACCACGGAGCCAAAGGTACTCACCGCGTACACCCCGGCCATATCCCAATTGCCCGAGTGCGGCAGCACCACCACCGCGCCCCTGCCCTTGTTCACGGAGGCCTCCAGGTGCTCGCCTCCTCGCGCAAAGCGGCGCAGGCGCACGCCGAGGCTGGCATCTCGGGCCTGGGTGGGGAGCCTAAACGCTTCCAGCCAATACCGCGCATACGAGCGCGAGGCCTCCCGCACGAGTTCCCGGGTGACGTTCTCCTGCCCCACCACGCGCGCGAGATTCCGGCGTAGTTGTTCCATGCCGCGACCATGATCGCTGGCGATGTCCGCTCCTCGCTCAAAGAGCCACCGCGCCCATGATTCCGGGAGAAAGCGCACCGCGCGCCAACCCGCGAGGTAGCCCATCGTGCTGAGGTCCATACACCGCCCTTTCATTAAGGCCATTAATTATATGCGGTCACTCTATAGTGCGTCGGTGCGTCACCGAGAATCTTTACTTTTTCTTTCCTTATTTCCGCGCGGCGCGCGCTTCCTTAGAGCCCGCCGGGGGCGCGGAAAGTTCCTCCGCCAGCGGGGATTGGGAGGCAATGCGCAGGCGCTGGATCACCGTGAATACCGAGCCTACCGCCAGGATCCAGATGGCAATGTCTATCGCGTAGGGTACTCCCATGCCCTGCAAACCAATGCCCACCAGGCCGATGATCAATCGCTCCGGGCGCTCGATCAACCCGCCCACCATGCGGAAACCGCTGGCCTCGCCCCGGGCCTTGACGTATGAGATCACCTGCGAGCACACCAGCACCACCAGCGCGGCGGCAACCAGGGGCTGCGGGGCGTCGTAGGTGTACACCAGCCACCAGATGATGGCGGCAAAAAGCGCGCCGTCGGTAATGCGATCGCAGGTGGCGTCGAGGGTGGCACCGTACTTGGTACCGCCGCCGCGCATGCGCGCCATCGTGCCGTCGATCATATCCGTGGCGGCAAAAACCCCGGAGAGCGCGGCCGCCCACACCAGGTGTCCGCTGGGGATGAGCACCACGGCCACCGCGATGGTGAGCACCGCGCCCACGATGGTGATCGCGTTGGGGGAAAGGCCCGTGCGCAGCAGCGCCGAGGCCACCGGCTCCACCACCACGGCCGCGGGGCGTCGTCCGTACACGCTAAGCATGGGAATCCTCCTGTGCGATCTCTGCCCATCCTTGAGCCAGCAGCGCTCGGGTCTGCCTCAAGGTCTGCGGGAGCACCTTGGTTCCCGCCAGCACCGTCATGAAGTTGGCGTCACCGGCCCAGCGCGGCACCACGTGCATGTGCAGGTGATCGCGCACCGAGCCCCCCGAGCCGTGCCCGAGGTTGAGCCCCACGTTGATCCCCTGCGGGCGGGACACCCGCTTGAGGGTGCGCACCGCCATCTGGGCAAAGGCCATCAGCTCGGCACTCTCCTCGGCCGTGAGCGCCTCTAAGTCCGCCACCTTGCGGTACGGCACCACCATCATGTGCCCAGCGTTATAGGGAAAGAGGTTGAGCAGGCAGTACACGCGCTCGCCCCTCGCCACGATGAGGCCGTCCTCATCGCTGCCCTGGGGTGCGGCCACAAAGGGATCGGTGGGCTTGGTAGCGCTTTGCGACGCCCCCTCGGGCCCCTCCGCGGGCTGCGACCCCGTGGAGGTCACAGAGGCCACAGAAGCAACGTAGTTCATGCGGTAGGGAGCCCAGAGGCGCTGAAGCCTGTCCGGCTCCCCCGCCCCGGTATCTGCCCAGGTGTCCTTAGCGTCGTGCGGCAAGGCGTTCCTCATTCGGTTGTTCGTTCCTGCGCTCGCCCACCCACGCGGCGATCAGTTCCACCGCCTCGGCCACCGGCACGCCGTTGATCTGGGAGCCGTCCAGGAAGCGGAAACTCACGGCCCCGGCCTCCACGTCGCGGCCACCGGCCAGCAGCATGAACGGAATCTTGCCGGTGGTGTGGTTGCGGATCTTCTTCTGCATACGGTCATCGGAGGAATCCACCTCCGCGCGGATACCGCGCTTGCGCAGCGCCTCGGTGACCTCGCGCAGGTGCGGCACGAACTCATCGGCCACCGGGATACCCACCACCTGCCGGGGGGCAAGCCAGGCAGGGAAGGCACCGGCGTAGTGCTCTAGGAGCACGCCAAAGAATCGTTCGATGGAGCCAAAGAGCGCGCGGTGAATCATGATCGGGCGCTTCTTGGAACCATCCGGGGCGGTGTATTCCAGGTCAAAGCGCTCGGGGAGGTTGAAGTCCAGCTGCACCGTGGACATCTGCCAGGTGCGACCGATCGCGTCGCGCGCCTGCACCGAGATCTTTGGCCCGTAGAAGGCCGCGCCAGCGGGGTCCGGCACCAGTTCCAGGCCGGACTTGGTGGCCACGTCGCTCAGGATGGTGGTGGCCCGCTCCCACACCTCATCGTCACCCACGTACTTATTGGGGTCCTTGGTGGAGAGTTCCAGGTAGAAATCGTCCAGGCCGTAATCGCGCAGCAGGGAGATGATGAACTCCAGCACATCGGTGAGTTCCTGCTCCAACTGCTCCTCGGTGCAGTAGATGTGCGCGTCATCCTGGGTGAAGCCACGGGCGCGAGTCAGGCCGTGTACCACGCCGGACTTCTCGTAGCGGTACACGGTGCCAAACTCAAAGAGGCGCAGCGGCAACTCGCGGTAGGAGCGACCTCGGGAGGCAAAGACCAGGTTGTGCATGGGGCAGTTCATGGGCTTGACGTAGTAGTCCTGCCCCGGCTTGGTTTCCTCGCCCTCCGCATTGTGCTCGGCGTCGAGTTGCATGGGCGGGAACATGCCCTCGGCGTACCAGTCCAGGTGGCCGGACTTCTTAAACAGATCGCCCTTGGTCACGTGCGGGGTGTTCACAAAGGAGTAACCCGCCGCCAGGTGCCGCTGCCGGGAGTGCTCCTCCATGGCAAAGCGCACGATCCCGCCGTCCGGGTGGAACACCGGGAAGCCGGAGCCGATCTCATCGGGGAAGCTAAACAGGTCCAGTTCCGCGCCCAGGCGGCGGTGGTCACGCTTCTCCGCCTCCTCCAGCATGGTGCGATACTCGTCCAGGGCCTCCTTGGACTCCCATGCGGTGCCGTAAATGCGCTGCAAACCGGCGTTGTTTTGATCGCCGCGCCAATAGGCGGCGGAGGTCCGCATAAGGGCAAAGGCCGGAATGTACTTGGTGGTGGGCACGTGCGGGCCACGGCAGAGATCGAACCACTCCACCTCGCCGGTGCGAGGGTTCACGTTGTCATAGGCGGTGAGTTCCCCGGCCCCCACCTCAGCGGCCTCGTCCGAGTTGGGGCCCACGTTGCCCTTGTCCTCGATGAGTTCGAGCTTGTAGGGCTCGTCCGCCAGGGCCTCGCGGGCCTCGTCCTGGGACTCCCACACGCGGCGCGCGAACTTCTGCCCGGACTTGATGATCTTCTTCATCCGCTTTTCCAGCGTGCGCAGGTCCTCCGGGGTGAAGGGCTCGGCGGCGTCGAAGTCATAGTAAAAGCCGTTTTCAATGGCCGGACCAATGCCCAACTTGGTGCCGGGAAACTCGATCTGCACGGCCTGCGCCAGCACGTGAGCGGCGGAGTGGCGGATCACAAAGCGCCCCTCCTCCGTGTTGGCCGGAACCAGGAAGAACTCCTCGTCCGCCTCCGGGGTGTGGGAAAGATCGCGGAGGTTACCCTGCCGATCCTGCGCGCAGACGATGGCGTCCGGCCCCTTGGTGGGAAGATCGAGTTCCCGCATCGCCTTGCCCACCGGCTCCCCGGCGGGGACAAGCAGGGCCTTTTTCTCGGCAGAGTTCACCATGTATTCCGCGCTCCTTCTTGCGCTCGCGCAGGAGACGGCATACCGGGCCGCCCCCGCTTTCTTTTTGCTCGCTGCTGCCGTGCCACGCTCACCCACGGGCGAGGGCGGGCACGGCAGTAATCCGTCCACAGCATACCCCGGCGGGGATCAAAGGCCGGAATGAATCACCGGGGCCACGGGCTGTGGGAAAACCGTGGGAATAACGCCAACCAACCCAACGCCCCAGCGCCTCACCCTAAGAGTTCGGCCCCCCAAAAGTCTCCCCTCCCCGCCCCGGTGCCCGGGGGAAGGAAGTACACGGCGGAACCGATGTGGGTGATCCACTGGTTGAGGCGATCCGCCTCGTCCAGGCGCCGCTGAATGGGGGTGAACTGCACCGTGGGATCCTTTTGAAAGCAGATAAACACCTGCCCGGAGTTGGAGCGATCCTCCGCCCCCGGCTCCGGGGCGATGTCCCAGTTATAGGGGCGGCGCAGGATCCGCTGCTCCGGGTGGTCGCGCGGCGGCACCGCGCGCGCCATGTGGCTATTCGGGTCAATGGTGGGCAGGCCGTACTCATCGCGCGCCTGAAAATCGGCGGCGGTGTGTTCCTCACCCCCGGAAAGCGGGGCACCGCTTTCCAGCGTCCGCCCCACCACCTCCTCGCGGGAGGTGCGGTCTAGTTTCTCCCATTCGTCCATGTGCATCTGGATCCGGCGCACCACCATAGCGGTGCCGCCGTGCGCCCACTGCGGCCCCTCATCGATCCACACCTGGTCGCCCAGTTCCTCCTCGCCTCGGGGATTGATGGTGCCGTCCTTTTGACCAAAGAGGTTCCGCTTTGTCTCCTCCGGCTTCCCGGGGGAGACAAAGCCCTGCTGCAACCAGGCCACCTCGGCGTAATCGGAACCGGAACGCACCATGTTGCGCATGGCGTGGGCGGTGGTGAGCGGATCATCGCTACAGATTTGGAGCACCAGATCCGTCTGCCCCCACCGCTCCTCCAGGCGATCCTGCGAAAACTCCGGGATCGGGGTGAGCCAGGCGGGGCGTCGATCCCCCAGGCCCGTGCGCTCAAAGGCACCGGGCCCCAGGCCGCAGGTGATGGTCAGGCGATCGGGCCGGGAGGTGAGTTCCGGTTCCAGGCTGCCGCGCGGGGTGCGCCCGGAACACAGTTCGCGGGCGTCCTGCGTCCAGAGGGTGAGCAGGCGGCGCAGGTCGCGCTGATCCGCTCCCTCGCGCAGGTTAAAGGCCACCAGGTTCAGGTGAGCCTGTTCGGGCGTGGCGATGCCCGCCTGGTGGGGGGCGTCGAAAGCCACCGTCTCCGCGCCGCCCTCCGGATGCTGGGGCTCCTCCGCCTCCGTGCTGCGACACCCGGCCAGGGCCAATCCACCAGCGGATAGGGATAGGCCGGACAGGAATCCCCTGCGGCTCACCGAACTCATCGGCTGTTACTCCTCCTCGTATGCACTCGGGAGCGCGGCTCCCCAGCGCCCCTTTCTAACTCGCCCTAGTGCTCGTGTCCGCCGTGCCCATCGTGGCCCTCGTGACCTCCCTGGTCACCCTGGCCATCAATGTCACCGTAGTTCTCATCACCCGCGCCGATGGTGCGCACCGGAATGGGCTCTAACTCCACCTCGGAGCCGTCGCTAAGCTTCAGGGTCACGGTGATCTCATCGCCTGCGGCCACGGGGTGCTCGTAGCCCATCACCATCATGTGATCCCCGCCGGGCTTGAGTTCGTGGCTGCCGTGTGCGGGAACGTCGAAGCCCCCGGACTTCTCCCGCATCACGCCGTCCACCACCTCGTGTAGTTGATACTGCGCCTCGCCCAGGGAGGTGGTGAAGGACTCCACGGTGATGTCCTCATCCGTGCCATTGGTCAGGGTGCCAAAGATACTGGTCATATCGTTGTCCTCGCCCTTGGCCCGCACCACGGCATCATCGAGGCGCACGCTCGCGGTGGAATCCGCCGCGGCGGTCGTGGCAGTAGTTGTGGCGGTGCCCTCGGTGACCCCAGTGGCCTCAGCGCTCTCCGTGGTGCCGGTGGTCTGCTCATCGCTGCTGGAGCAGCCCGCCGCGAACAGTCCCAGGGCCAGCGCCGCAGCGCCCGCACCAATCTTTACAGCCTTCATCTTGTGTTACTCCTTATCAGGAAAATGACGATTACGGGCCACGGCAACCACCACAACCGCCGCCATAGCCAGCACTCCCAGGGCCCCCACGATCCACGCCAGGGGCCCGGAGAGCACGGAAGAGTTCTCATTCTGTTCGGTTTCGCTTTGCGACGCCCCCTCGGCTCCCTCCTCGGCGGGCTGCGCACCGGCCACGCTAAACGTGGTCTTACCCCGGGTGGCATGCCCATCGGAGGAGGTGATCTGGAAGCCCACGGTGTACTCCCCCGGCCCTGGATTCACGTCCTCCGGCACGGTCACACTGACCTCCTGGCCGTCAAGGTTCGGTTCCTGGGAAAACAGCACCTCGCCGCTATCGCTATCGCTCACGGCCAGGGTGTTAAAGGTGTCCTTGGGGATACCGGAGAAGGTCAAAACGATCTCCTGAGGGAACTCCTCCACTGTGCCACCGTCCTCCGGGATGGCCGCGATCACGCTATCGTGTGCGCGCGCGGGCTCCGGGTGCAGCACACCCACCGCAGTCCAGGAGAGCACTCCCGCCGCCGCAGCCAAAGCCGCAGTACGGGAAACGCGGGAACGAGCAATTCGCACCAATACTCACCTCATATTGTTGTGCCGATACGGAATGGAGAACAGGATACTCGCGCCGCCAGTAGCGCCGCAGCACCCTGTATGAGGAGTCGGTATCCCACACCGGATAGTTCCACCCCGTTCCGTGGGCTGCGTCACCTCGGGCGAGTACACAAAAAGAGTCCGCACAGTAATTACTGCACGAACTCTTTTTATTCTGTGGTCCCAGCTGGGATCGAACCAGCGACCTTTCCGGTGTGAACGGAACGCTCTTCCACTGAGCCATGGGACCTTGCTGCCGTGTGGCTTGCGAGAAATAAATTAACACGCAGCCGATCACTCCACCTAATTTGCAGGTCACGGGGCATTTTTCGATTTCCCACCTCGCTACACCAGCCACACCGGCCCGATTTCCCCCTGGCAATGCCCGAACGTAAAGAGAGTCAAAGAAGGACGCGGAACGGTACCCAAAAGCCCAAGCGGCCAAAGCGCCCCACCCCACCCGCAAACAGGCGATTTGCCTCCCGGCCACCCGCTGGATAAAGTGTGTCATCGCACCACAGCGGAGCCTGTACGGAAACGCAAAAGGTGCAATGCGGATGTAGCGCAGTTGGTAGCGCATCACCTTGCCAAGGTGAGGGTCGCGAGTTCGAGTCTCGTCATCCGCTCCGGGTTATTCCCCCTTATTGCTTGCGCGTTTAGCTCAGCGGGAGAGCGCTTCCCTGACACGGAAGAGGTCACTGGTTCGATCCCAGTATCGCGCACGAAGAGGATACAACCTCTTTACGCGGATGTAGCGCAGTTGGTAGCGCATCACCTTGCCAAGGTGAGGGTCGCGAGTTCGAGTCTCGTCATCCGCTCCGGTACCACGTACCTGAGGCGGTCACGCCACGGTGGAATGGCCGAGTGGTGAGGCAACGGTCTGCAAAACCGTGCACACGGGTTCGATTCCCGTTTCCACCTCAAGAGTTAGCGCGTTTAGCTCAGCGGGAGAGCGCTTCCCTGACACGGAAGAGGTCACTGGTTCGATCCCAGTATCGCGCACGAAGAGGATACAACCTCTTTACGCGGATGTAGCGCAGTTGGTAGCGCATCACCTTGCCAAGGTGAGGGTCGCGAGTTCGAGTCTCGTCATCCGCTCCATTTTCTTTTTAGGGGTGCCTCGGGGGAGGCTAAAGGGCATGGTGAACATGGAATCCCTCCTTGGGCCACTCAATCCCCTTTCCTCCCCGGAAACCCGGGCCATTGCCATCAGCACCCCCACCGGCAGTTGCACCCTGCACGGCACCTCGGGCCCGCTGGGCAATCCCACGGACGCCGCGCTGCTCATGCGCCTACGCCAGTGGTCGGACGCGGTTTTCTGCGGCGCGGCCACCATTCGCAGCGAGGACTACGCCGGGGTGGAACTCTCCCCAGAGGCCTCCGCCCAGCGCCACGCGGAAGGACGCACCACGCTTCCACCCATCGCCACGCTCAGCGCCTCCCTGGACTTCGATCCCGCCAGCAGGTTTTTCACTCAAACCTCCACCCCGCCGCTCATCTTCACCTCGCCGGATCATCGCGGCACGTCGCGCGCCCGCACCCTCGACCGCGCCGGTGCGCGCCTTTTCTTCCTCACGGATCTTCACCCCACCCGGGTGATCGCGGAACTACGTCGCCTGGGCTATCCCCGTATCGTCTGCGAGGGTGGCCCCGGCGTCTACGGGGAGTTGCTCCGCGAGCAGCTTATCGACGTCTTTCATCTCACCCTCGCCCCCTTCCTCACCTCCCGCGTGGAGCGCGGGCTCGTCGATAGTGGCTCCGCCGAGGCACAGCGCTGGCACCTGGAGCATACCTTTGCGCACCAGGATTCCACCCTCTTTCTGCGCTATCGCCGCGCGGCGCCCACAGGGCCTGGCCCGGAATCGGTACCATGAGCGGGTGTTTGTCCTTTCGCGCGATCGCCTTTCCACCACCTGGGTGGCGTTCTCCCCGCTGACCTCGGAGCGCGTGAACACCCCCTCGCACCGGGAACCGCACCTGGATCGCCTGCTGCGCCCCATACTGTGGCCGCTTGCCGTGCTCTCCATGCTGCACCTGGTGTGTTTCCCCGCCGCCGCGGGCACGGAAACGGACGATTTCACCACGGTGTACCGCGCGGTCTCGCGCTTCCTCGACGGCACCGTGGTGTACAACGAGGTATATTCCCACGTCGATCCCCACTATCTCTATAATCCCGGTGCCACGCTACTTCTCTCGCCCCTGGGCATATCCAGCGATCTTTCCACCTCCCGCATGGTGTTCATCGTGGCCAATGCCCTGGCCATCATCTCCGCGCTCGGTTTGCTCACCAGGCTTTTTGGCCATTCCCTGCGCGGTTGGCTCTTTCCCGCCGCAGTCCTAGCCGCCTCCGCCACGGAGGCCGTGCGCAGCACCCTGATCTTCTCCAATATCAATGGGCTTCTTTTCCTCGCCCTGGTGGCGTTCATGGCGCTGCTGCTCCGCAACCGCCTGTGGTGGGCCGGGATCGTGCTGGGGCTGGCCATCGTGGTCAAGCCCTTCTTCGCCCCGCTGCTCCTCCTGCCCCTGGTCAAGGCCCAATGGCCCACCATCATCGCCGCCACCGGGCTTCCCGTGGCCTTGAACCTGGCTGCCTGGCCCCTGATGAATCAGCCGGAGCGCTACTTCACGGAGGTTACCCCGTACCTAAGCCAGGTCCGCGATTACGCCAATGCCTCCCTCAGCGGCCAGGCGGTGTACTTTGCCATGCCGGGCGGCCTGCACGCCGCCGCCTTTCTGCTCATCGCCGCCTGCGTGGTCATCAGCGTGGTGGTACTGCTGCGGTGGCGCTATAGCGATCCCCTGCTGTGGGTGGTCACCACCTCCACCGTGCTCCTCGCCGGGGTATTCCTGCTCTCCTCCCTGGGGCAGAAGTACTATTCCCTGCTGCTCATTCCCCTCTTTTTCACCGCCACGCAGGCGCGCAGCGTGGCCCATCACTGGCTCACCTGGGTAGCGGCCTACCTCTTTTTAACCCCGCAGCCCTTCGTCTCCGATGGCTGGCACCGCGAATACGTACTCACCACCCTCACCGCTCCCCTGGGCTGGGCGCTACTGATCTTTGCCGTCACCGGCACCGTGGTGGGCTGGTGGCGCTACGCCGAACGCGGCACCCCACCCGCCCCCAGGCCACGGCGGCACCGCGCTCACCCAGAGGCTCGCCCTGAGCACGTCGAGCACGCCGGACGCCATAACCCACGCAATAAACGCCGACCCCGGCGAGTTGTACCAAGGGAGCAATCCTCCCCCACCCCGCAAAGGAGACTTCACTCATGACCGATTTCAAGCTCATCACGGACGCCCAGTGGCGCGAGCGCCTGAGTGCGGAGGAATACCGCGTGCTGCGCCAGGCGGGCACGGAGGCCCCCCACGTGGGTGAATACACCTCCACCACCACGGAGGGCGTGTATTCCTGCAAGGCCTGTGGGGAGGAATTATTCCGCTCCACGGAAAAGTTCGATTCCCACTGCGGCTGGCCCTCGTTCTTCTCCCCCAAGGATTCCGATCGCGTGATCGAGCGCGAGGACCACTCGTTCGGCATGACCCGCACCGAGGTATTATGCGCCTCCTGCGGCTCCCACCTCGGCCACGTCTTTGCCGGTGAGGGATACCAGACCCCCACCGACCTGCGCTACTGCATTAACTCCATCTGCCTCACCCTGGAAGAAAAGCCGGTGGAATAGGCTCCCCCTGCTTGCCGACGCCGCGAGGGCGGGCGGTGCGCCAGGTGGCGTCGGCAAGCATTCCCCTCGCTAGGCCAGGGCCTCCACCAGTTCCGCCGCGCTATCCACGCGCCGCCCGCTGTAGAAGGGCACCTCCTCACGCACGTGCAGGCGCGCCTCCGTGTAGCGCATCTTGTGCATGAGGTCCACGATGCGGTCCATCGAGCCCGCCTCAAAGGCCAGCATCCACTCGTAATCGCCCAGGGCAAAGGCTGCGGTGGTGTTCGCGCGCACGTCCTTGAAGCCCGCGGCGGCGCGGCCGTGCTCGGCCAAGATACGGCGGCGATCGGCGGGATCGAGAATGTACCAGTCATAGGAGCGCACGAAGGGGTACACCGTCATCCAGCGCTCCGCCTCCTCCCCCATGATGAAGGAGGGCAGGTGGGACTTGTTGAACTCCGAGGGGCGGTGCAGGCCATTGCCGCACCACACCAGTTCGGAGACCTGCCCCAGGGTGGTCTCGCGGCGGAAGGTATTGAGTGCGGCCTGGAGATCCTCGAACTCCTCGGCGTGCCACCAGATCACAAAGTCCGCGTCCGCCTTGAACCCGGAGGCCAGGTACACGCCGCGGACGGTCACCTTCCCCTCAGTGGACAGGCGATCCAGAAATTCCTGCACCTGGGCTGCGGTCTGGGTGCGCTCGCTGCCCAGCGCGCCGGGGGCGGTGCTAAACACCGCCCACTGGGTGTACCTCTGTACTTTGTTCAGTTCCTCCAGGTCAAGTTCTGCCATGATCCTGTGGCCTTCCTTCCTGTATTCGGCCCTCTATTGCGGCTCAACGACACGTACCACCCCATCATAAGTTGTAAGAGCGAGCGCGTGGTGCCCGCCCCGTCCACGCGCTCCTCCCCGGAACGGTCCCCGCGTTTCTCCTCGGCGCGCCTCCACGGCAAGTGCCCGCGCTGTGTCTACCTTGGTGAGCGTGACCGATTCCGATTCCCCCTCGACGCCGCAATCGCAGCAGTCTGCGCAGCCTCGCGCGCTGCGTTCACCAGGTACCGCGAGTTCCCCCAACTCCGCGAATCCCGCCAACGCGCAGCCTGACTCCGAGGCCTGGCCCGCCGCTTTTTCCGCCGCGGTGGAATCCATGCACGCCGCACGGCTGCGCCCGGAGTTATCCCTGGGCACCATTCGTCCCCCGCAGCGCCTCGCGCCCTATAGCCACGCCATCGGGTTAGAGGTGGAACACAATAAGACCGATGTGGTTCCCCGCGACTCCGAGGGCGATGCCTTTGGTCGTCTGATTGTTCTCCACGACCCCAAGGCCGAGGACACCTGGGAGGGCTCCATGCGGCTGGTGGCCTATATCCAGGCGGACATGGACGACGAGGTGGCCGCCGATCCCCTCCTGCCCGAGGTCGCCTGGCAGTGGCTCACCGAGGGCCTGGGGAGCCAGGACGCCCAGCACAGCAACCTGGGCGGCACCGTGACCTCCACCTCCTCCGTGCGCTATGGGGACATCGGCGGGCCACCGCGCGCCTACCAGTTGGAATTGCGCGCCTCCTGGACGGCCAGCTCGGAGAACCTGGCCCCGCACGTGCAGGCTTTTGCCGAGGTCCTAGCCCACGTGGCCGGGCTGCCCCCGGAGGGGGTCACCGAGCTGTCTCGCTCGCGCGCCGCCGATGAGCGCTAGGCCCCTGCTCGCCCCGCGCGAGGGCACCCCACCACTGCTGCGCACGCCGGAGGAATTTCGCCACGCCGCTCATGCGCTGGCGCGAGGTCGCGGCCCCTTCGCCGTGGACACCGAGCGGGCCTCCGCGTACCGCTACGACGATCGCGTTTTTCTGCTTCAGGTGCGCCGCCGGGGTGCGGGCACCTTTCTTTTTGCCCCCGAGGGGCACCGCGCGGAACTCCGCGAGGCCTTATCCCCGGTGTTAGACGGGGCGCAGTGGGTACTCCACGCCGCCCCCTCCGACCTCCCGAGCCTGCTCGCCCTGGGGCTTCGCCCGGGATCGCTCTTTGATACCGAACTCGCCAGCCGCCTCGCCGGTTTCGAGCGGGTGAACCTGGCCTCCATGACGGAGGAACTCTGTGGTTATACCCTCGCCAAGGGACACGGCGCGGAGGACTGGTCCACCACGCCCCTGCCCCAGGAATGGCTCGCCTACGCCGCGCTCGACGTCGAAACCCTCCTCGACCTCGCGGAGACCCTCACCGAAATCCTCGATCAACAGGGGAAACTCTCCTGGTTGGAGCAGGATTGCGCCGCCCTCATCGCCACCACGGCACTCCCGCAGCGGCGTTGGACGGCGCTCAAGGGGCTGGGCCGCCTGCACCATCCGGCCGATCGGGCCCGCGCCCGCGCCCTGTGGCGGGCCCGCGAGGAACTCGCCAAGCGTACCGACGCCGCCCCCGGCACCCTCCTGCCGGATAAGGTGCTGCTAGCGATTGCCACCGACCCGCCTACCCATGCGGGCCACCTGTGGAAGGTCCCCGGATATTCCCGCCGCTACGACGAGCACAACCACACCTGGATGGAGGCCCTGCGCCAGGCTCGCGCGCTCGACCCCGCCGAATATCCCCCGGCACCCGCGCCTCCCCGGATTCCCGGTCATTCCCGCTGGGCCCAGGTGGCGCCTGCGGCGGCCGCTGTCTTGGACGAGGCCAAGGAGGCGTTCCGCCTTCACTCGGAGGAACTGGGGACCCCAATGGAAAATCTCCTGCGCCCCAAGATCATGCGCGCCGTGATCTGGGAGGCCGTGGAGGAACAGAGATTGCATGATTCCGCCGATCTCCGCGCCGCACTTGGCAAGCGTGGGGCGCGCCCCTGGCAGCAGGACCTCGCGGCTGCGGTACTGGGGCCGCTGCTGTGGTAGCGGGGAGTTGCTTGGTTGTTTCTGCGTGCTCCACTTGCTTGCGCTGTCTTAACTATGCGCTATTCTGACCAACTCGGAGTTTTCTACAAAAGCGAGTTATAGCGCTCAACAATATCCGCTGAGTACACCAATACCATACAGACAGTGTTCTGAAGGACACCCCGATGCCTTGGCTCACTCCTGTACTGCCACTACACCTCATCCACAGATCAATTGAGGTAGAAGCATAGAGGGCCCCTAGACTCATAAACTGATGGGTATGATCGGAGCCAAGGGAGTCAAAGTGGGCTGGTGTCCCAGCGTACACATGGAGAATACTAGAAAGCCGTGTGGTGGCACGCCGCGCATCTGCTCATATCCAGGGCCAGGCTACGCCGCTGCAAAGGAAATCTACGGGCATGCCCCCAGATCATTACTAACAAGCGTGGCGTACCCCAGCGCCTAGTAAGAACGTAGGGGAGAAATGTAGGATATTAAACAAATAATAACCGTGCGAACTCTTTGATTTTCCAAGGACTTAACCCGCCCAGCATAGGCTCTCACATCTTACACAATCCCTATCAGAAAGAAATATGACATGGACAAACCAGATGAAGTAATCATCTACAATACCAATGATGGCCTAGCAAAAGTTGCCCTTCAAGTAAAAAATGGGCAAGCATGGCTAACCCAAAAGCAAATGGCAAACTTGTTTTCCACAAGCCCCGCAACAATCAGCAAACACCTAAGCAACGCCTACAATGAGGGTGAGATTTCACGCGAGGCAACTGTTTCCAAAATGGAAAAAGTACGCTCTGAGCAGGGAAGGAGCGTGACCAGGAGACTAGATCACTACAATCTAGAGGCGATTCTCGCTGTCGGATACCGGGTCAAAGGTGAGCGCGGAATACAGTTCCGCAAGTGGGCCACCACGATCCTTAGCGAGTATCTTCACAGGGGCTTTGCCCTCGATGATCAGCGATTGAAAAACGATGGCGCTAACACCCACTTCGATGAGCTACTGGAACGTATCCGGGACATTCGAGCTTCGGAAAAGCAATTCTTCCGCAAGATCTGCGATGTCATCGCCACCTCCAGCCAAGACTACAACGGTAGTTACCCGGAAGTACAAAGATATTTCGCTAACTTGCAAAACAAGATTCATCATGCCGTCCATGGCCACACCGCAGCAGAACTGCTCCTAGAACGTGCTAACGCCGCACTCCCCTACATGGGCATGACTAACTGGAGTGGGGAGAACGGCCCACGCCACCAGGACGTTTACATAGCCAAAAACTATCTCACGGACTCCGAATTGAAGGAGGCCAACAGACTTGTCACGATGTACCTAGACTACGCCGAAGATAGAGCCTCGAAGCGACAAGGGATGATCCTCGCAGATTGGGTTCAACTTACCGATAGGTGGCTGGAGTTCAACGAACGTGAGGTGCTTGAAGGGGCTGGTAAGCGCTCAGCCCAGCAAGCAAAAAACCATGCTAAAGAACAGTGGAGGCTCTATCAACAGCGCCACGATGAAGAAGTAAACGAGGTAGACATGCAAGAGCTTGAGAACCAGGTGAAGGAATTACGCAGCAAAAGGGTATGAATGACCTAAATTTGTCCACGATACCCCGCTACCCGGGATAGAAATTGTTTCATAGCAACCCAATGTCTACCCCAAAAAGAAGATTCCTTATTCCTCCTCGGTGACCGGGAACAATCCCGCCAGCCATTCCTCCGTGCTCGCAGCGATGGAGTCCGCGTCCAGGCCCACCTCGCGGAGGAGTTCACCGCGCGAGGCGTGGGCCGGGAACACATCGGGGAAGGCCAGGTGCCGCACCGGGGTATCCACCTCGGCGGCCGCAAGGACCTCGCTGATCTGCGCGCCGATTCCGCCCCGGATCACGCCGTCCTCCACGGTGACCACCAGATCATGATCCGCCGCCAGCGCAATAATCGAGCTGGGAATCGGAGAGACCCAGCGGGGATCAATCACCGTCACTCCCACCCCGGCTTCCGCCAGGTTCTCCGCCGCGGCGAGGGCTTCCCCGGCGAGCGCGCCGATGCTCACGATGAGCACGTCCACGCCCTCGTGTTCCTCGGTATCGGTGGTGTCTGCGGCGGCGTCGCTATAGCGCAGCACCTCCACCCCATCGGCCAGCGTCCCTACCGCGGGAATCGGCTCCGGTACCTCTCCCTTGGGGAAGCGCACCACCGTGGGGCCGTCCTCCACGGCCAGGGCCTCGTGGAAGAGCATTGCCAGTTGCTCCCCATCGCGCGGGGCCGCTACCGCTAGGCCCGGAACGATGGAGGCAATGGCCAGGTCCCACACGCCGTTATGGCTGGGGCCATCGGAGCCGGTTACGCCGGAGCGATCCAGCACCAGCGTGACCGGCTGGTGTAGGAGGCCCACGTCCATGAGCAACTGGTCGAAGGCGCGGTTAAGAAAGGTGGAATATAGGGCCACCACCGGGTGCAGGCCACCCAGTGCCAGGCCTGCCGCCGAGGTCAAGGCGTGCTGCTCCGCGATGCCCACGTCAAAGAAGCGCTCCGGGTACCTTTCTCCAAAGGGGGCCAGGCCGGTAGGGCCCGCCATCGCGGCGGTAATGGCCACGATGTCCTCACGTTGCGCGCCCGCCTTGAGCAGTTCTCGGGAAAACACGGAGGTCCAGCTCGGCCCCTTGGCCGCCCCCACCGCCCGGCCGGTGGCCGGGTCAATCACTCCGGTGGAATGCATGAGGTCGGCCGATTCCGTGGCCGCCGGGGCGTAGCCACGCCCCTTTTCCGTGACCACGTGCACGATGATCGGCCCCTCATAATCCCTGGCGTACTCCAGGACATTGCTCAACGCCTTGAGGTTATGGCCGTTTACCGGGCCCACGTACTTCATTCCCAATTCCGGGAACATCTCCGTGGGAATCACGGAGGACTTCACACCCTCCTTAAAGGCGTGCAGCGCCTCGAAGGCACGCTCGCCCACCCAGCCCAGGGACTTTAGGGTGCTCTTGCCCTGCTCCATCACGCGGTCATAGGTGCGCATCATGCGCAGCTCCGCGAGGTTTTCCGCAAAGCCGCCGATGGTGGGTGAATAGCTGCGCCCGTTATCGTTTACCACGATCACCACGTTGCGGGTCTTATCGGCGGCGATATTATTCAGCGCCTCCCAGCACATGCCGCCGGTCATCGCGCCGTCGCCCACCACGGCTACCACGCTGCGCTGCGCCTCACTCTTAAGTTGAAAGGCCTTGGATAGACCATCGGCGTAAGAGAGCGCCGCCGAGGCGTGCGAGGATTCCGTCCAATCGTGTTCGCTCTCCCCCCGGTCCGTGTACCCGGACAGGCCCCCCTTTTTACGCAGCGTGTCAAACTCGTTGAGGCGGCCCGTGATCATCTTGTGCACGTAGGACTGGTGCGAGGTATCAAAGATGAGGGGGTCGCGGGGGGAATCAAACACCCGGTGCAGGGCAACGGTGAGTTCCACCACTCCCAGGTTGGGGCCGAGGTGCCCACCCGTGGCGGAAACCTTGGTGACCAGGAAATCCCTCATTTCCTGGCAGAGTTGCTCTAATTGATCGGCTTCCAGCGCCTTTAGGTCTGCGGGCGACGATATTTCACGGAGAATATCCATCAGTCTGCTCGGCTCCTTCTGCCTCACACCGGCGATTAGCGTTTGTTCTACTTTACCCCCGGTTGCTCCCCTGGAACGATCAGGGCCAGTACTTCACTGTGATGGGTTCCGGGGAAGGCATTGATGAGTTCCATCCTCTCCACCCGGTAACCGCTTTCCACCCAGGCACGCAGATCGCGGGCAAAGGTCGCCGGATCGCAGCCGATGTGAATGACCGCTCGCGGAGCCGCCTGAGCGATGCCGCGTACCACCTCGGCCCCGGCCCCGGTGCGCGGCGGATCGAGCACCACCGCCTGCGGGGCGGGGAGGGTGCCTAGGCATCGCTCCACTCGGGAACCACGCACCACCACGTCATAGGGTTCCAGGCATCGCTGCGCGGTAGCCGTGGCGGAGTGCGAGGCATCGACGGAATAGATCCGCGCCCGCTCCCCCAGGGCCGCCGCCAGCGGGGGCACGAACAGCCCCACGCCGCCATAGAGATCCCAGGCCACCGGGGCCTCCGAGCCACCGGGCTGGCCATCGAGAGCCTGGCTCAGCCACTGCTCGATCCTGGCGCTATACACCTCCGGGGCGCGGCGGTGGGCCTGCCAAAAGGCGGTCACCGGAAACTCGAACGTGTGCCCCGCCACGGTGTGCCGCACCTCGGGTGCTCCCTCAAGGGTCTTTTCTATGCGCTCCGTGCGTCGCCCACGGGAGGCGCGCCGCGTTTCCACCACGTGCCGCTGGCCATCGTCGCCCATCACGGCCACCACCTCCGCTTCCGGGCGGAACTGGCGTGCTCCCTCCCCCACCAGGCCGTCGATCAGGCCCGGAACCGGCTGGGAGCAGGGTACCTCGGTGATGAGGTCGTGGGAGGCCAAGCGCCGTACCCCGGCCCGCCCCTGTGCGTCCACGCCGAGCCGGGTGCGGGTGCGCCACTGGGTTTCGGGCTCCAAGGCGGTGGTGGTGATGTCCCCCACTTGTATTCCGCCGATGCGCGAGAGTTGATCGCGCAGCACGGATTCCTTGATCTCCATTTCCGCCTGCGAGGTCAGCGGGGCGAAGTCGCAGCAGCCCGCGCCGTGCTCGGCGGCCTGGCACCGCGAGGTCCCGCGCAGCGGGGAGGCCTCCACCATGGTGTCCACGTGCCCGCGCAGGAAGGAACGCTTGGCCTTGGTAATGCGCGAGTCCACGGTATCCCCGGGGAAAGCCCCGGCCACGAACACGATGCGCCCATCGACGGTACCGATGCCTTCCCCGCCGTGTGCCATGCGGTCAATGCGCACGCGCACGGTTGATTCCTTATCGGTCATGTTCCGGGGACTCCTTGTGATCGGGGTGAGCGGGCGGGTGTGCGGCCACGGCGGCATCGGCACGGCGAACCATGAAGATCGTCAGCACAGTAACCACCCCCGTGAGCGGCCAGCCCATGAGCATTCTGGCCACGGCCAGGTCCGTGGTGGAAAAGTCCTCATACAGCACCTTTTGCACCACGAATCGGGAAAAGAACACCACGGCCCAGCCCGCGGTAGCCAGGGCATAGGCGCGGCGGGCCTTAGCCACGGAGCGCCAGGCCATGCCCTCGCCGTTGAGGCCCTTCCACATCAGGCCCACCAGCGGCCACCGCACCACGATGGAGATAAGCGCAGCGATACCAAATACCAATGAGGCCCAGATTCCATAGAGGAAGTACCCCTTGGCGTCCCCCATCCACCAGGCGATCGCCGCGCAGATCCCCACCCCGATGAGCCCGGAGATGGCCGGTTGCAGCGATTCCTTGCGCAGCAGGCGCCACACAAAGATAAGCAGGGCCACGCCCAGGGCCGCCAGCAGCGCCGGGGTCAGCCCCCACAGGGCATTCACCGGCACCAGCACCAGCACCGGCAGCGTGGAGGACACCAGCCCGGTGAGCCCTCCCATCTGTTCGAGGAGGGTGGGTTCCTTCTCCGGGGCGGGGGTGGTTATCGTCTGATCTTCCACGAACGTCCAGGCCTTCTACTGGTTTTCCTGCTCTGCGCGCTGCTTCATGGCCTGATTGACCTGATCCACCAGTTGCTTGGGCAGCGCCACCGGCAGGGAGTTACCCGCCAGGATGGGCTGCTCGCCGCGATACACAAAGGTACGGGCGGCCAGTTCACGGCCCAGGGTGGCGAGGTCATCGGCGGCCTCCAGCGGCCCGGCGAGGGTAAAGCGCAGCATCCAGCGCGGGCCGTCCACGCCGATGAGGCGGATCACGCCCGCGGAGCCACGGGTGACCACCTCGCGGCCCCAGGGACCGTCCTCCACCTCGGGTTCGAGGCCGTCGCCACGCATCTGATCCACGATCTCCGTCACGGCCTGACGCCACTGGCTGCCGGTGCGCGGGGCGGCAAAGGCCACGGGCGTAATCCGGCCGTAGCGGGTGACCACGTGGAGCATACGGGGACCCTGCTCGCCCATTTCCACCTGCACCTGGGATTCGCTAGGCAGCGGGAGTTTGAGGGAACCGAGGTTGAGAATACCCCCGGCGAAGTCAGAGAAATCAAAGTCCTCGATGTTCACGGAATCACCGTCAAAGGGGCCGGTATCGCCATTGATGGCGTCGTGCCAGGAGGTAGAAAGGCCCTCCTGCTCCGCGGAATCATCGTTCGGAGTGGCCTCCGTGGAGGCGGGAACGTGCTGTACCTCGGGATTGTTGCTGGACGCGGCCACGGAGTTTCCGGCCTGCTCCTCTTCCTTGGGGGTGTCCTTATCCTTCTTGCCAAACGGCCACAGAGCCATGTGGGGGTCACGTCCTTTCTTCACGGTTTTTACAGAGGCGATCTCGGGAGATCGGAAAATCAGGGATATCGCTTTTTCAGTCCCAGGATAGCGATACCGGCAGCGTGGGGCGCTATGGGGAGAGCATTTTTATTGAATACCCGTGGAACCGTACCCGCCCGCCCCACGATCCGTCTCGTCCAGGTCCGTTACTTCCTGGAACTCCGGCAACTCCACGCGCTGTACTAGAAGTTGCGCGATCCTGGTTCCGCGCTGAATATGGATCGTCTCGCGCGGGTCGAGATTAATCAGGCACACCTTGACCTCGCCGCGATAGGCGGCGTCGATAGTCCCCGGGGCATTAACTATGCTCAGGCCCTGTTTTGCCGCCAACCCGGAACGCGGGTGCACCAGGCCAACGGTGCCGTGCGGCAGCGCCAGCGCGATACCCGTGCCCACGGTGGCACGCTCCCCCGGAGCCAAGTCCACGGACTCCGCGGCGTAGAGATCCGCACCGGCATCGCTGGGAAAGGCCCGCGCGGGCAGCGGAAGTTCCGGGTCAAGGCGTTTGACTTTAATCGCTTCAATCGGATTCACACGCCCTACCCTACGGCCTCGCCTCTACCATCGCTTATCGACGCCCCGGTGCCCACACCGATCCGGTAATCCGCACGGCACCGAGGCAGCGGACCCAGGGCCATGACGTAGGATGGGAAGCCGTGACTGACTCCGCTTCCCCCGCACGCACTGTTCTCTACCGGGAACGCCAGTGGGTGCCGCTTTATTGGTGGCTCCTCGCGTTCGGCTTAGTGGCGCTCTTGACCGCCCAGTTAGCGCATAATCGCTCCACCGTGTGGCTGGTGGCCCCCGCGATTATCCTTTCCCTTCTGGCGGTGTGGCTGCTGCTGTGGCTCTCCTCCACGGTGGTTCAGGTGGAGCGGGATTCCCAGGGAGTGCGCTGGCTACTCGCGGGCGGGGCGATCCTGCCCCAGCACGCGGTGGATCGCAGCCTCGCGGTGCCCGCCACCGCCAAGCGCAACGCGATGGGGCATCAACTTGACCCGGCGGCCTTTGTGGTCTCCCACGGGTGGGTGCCGGAGATGGTGATGATCGTGCTGGACGACCCCGAGGACCCCACACCCTATTGGCTCATCGGCTCCAAGAACCCCGAGGCCCTACTGGCGGCCTTTACCCAGGGTAAGTAATTCCGCCTACCCCACCGCGCCCGTGGCGGCATACGCGCGCCGAGCCCAGGAATATATCGAGGCCATGGGCCACATTGAGGCCACCGCCACCCCTGATCGTGATTTCCTTTCCCAGTGGGCCGCGCAGGTTCCCGGCCCCCTCATTGACCTGGGCTGCGGCCCTGGACACTGGACGGCGTTCCTCCAGAGCCTGGATCCCCGGCGCCCGGTGCGGGGAATAGATCCCGTGCCGGAGTTCATCGCTCATGCCCGCCACGCCTATCCGGGGATTGACTATTCCCAGGGAGATCTTTCCTCCCTGGGAACTCCCCCTGCGGCGGGCGTAGTGACCTGGTACAGCCTCATTCATCTTGACCCCTCCCTGCTCGCCTCCGCCTTTTCCACTCTTTTAACGCGCTGATCCCGGGTGGCTCGGTGGCCCTGGGCTTCTTCGAGGGCCCACGCATGGTTTCCTTCCCCCACGCCATTTCCTCCGCCTGGTGGTGGCCGCTCCCCGAGGTCACCGCCTTGCTCGCCTCCGCTGGCTTCCGAGTGGAGCACACCGAGCGACGGCAGGATTCCGGTGCCCGTCCTCATGCCGCGCTCATCGCCCGCAGGCCAGGCAGCGCCATTCACTCCAGTGAAAATAGCCTGTAGGCATGGATCTCCTCGCCGCGCTCTCCCCGCTCCTCGGCGTCCTCACGCTCATCACCGTACTCCGGGCAACGTGCTCGGCCATCGAGCGCGGCGACCTGCCCCGCCAATCGCTCGTGGGGTTGCGCACCAGGGCCACGCAGGCCTCCGATGAGGCCTGGGAGGCAGGCCACCGGGCGGCGCTTCCCGCCCTCCGCGCCTCCATCGCCAGCGGGTACGTCACACTCGCCCTATCTGCCGTGGGCGCGGTGTTCTTCCTCACCGTAGGCCAGAATCTTTCCCCCAATTATCTTCTCATCGTCACCCTGAGCGGCCTATTCGTTCCCGCCGTGGTGCTCATGCGCGCGGCCCGCGTGGCCGATCGAGCAGCGCGGAAAATCATCAATCATCACCGCCCCGATTCCCCCTCGCTCTTCCCCGAGCCCCCTTCTTCACGCTCTTAGGCGCAGTCCTGGCAAATGATGGAGCCATCATCCTCCACGTGGGAGATGCGGTTCTTGCGCTGCACCAGGAAGCAACTAGAACAGGTGAACTCATCGGACTGGCGCGGAACCACGGTCACGTTGAGTTCCTCGCCGCTGAGGTCCATCGTGGGCGGCTCGAAGGAGTCGATGATCTCTCCGTCCTCGTTCATAGAGGAGTTCTCCGCCTCTGCGGCCTTGATTCCCTCCAGGGAATCGGTCTCAAGATCATCTTCGGCCCTGCGTCGCGGGGCATCATAATCGGTTGCCATGCGGTTCACCTCTGGCGTCGTCGTTGTGCCACGCCAGTTCGCCCCTGCCCGCGCACAGCGTGGAGGCGGAAAACTCCCGCACACACCCGCGCATCAAAGCGGCCAAACTGGCATTGTGTTCTTGGAGGCGCATATTAAACCACGCAACAAGCCCTGTCATATCCGCAGGTAAAAGAGGATTTCCCGTGGTGCCTACGCGCTCAGGCGCACACCGGCCCCGGAGGCGTCGAGAAGCCCCCTGATCTCCGCCGCGATTCCGGGCGCTGCAGCCAGCGTGCGGTGGAACTCCTCCCCCGGCACGGAAAGCGCCGGGGCCTCCACCACCGCGCCCGCTTCCTGCGCGATGAGTGAGCCCGCCGCGTAATCCCAGCAGTGGATGCCGTGTTCGTAATAGGCATCCAGGTGTCCCTCGGCTACCGCGCAGAGTTCCAGTGCCGCAGAGCCCAGGCAACGAATATCGCGCACTCGCGGCAGGATGGTGCCGAGCGCCGTGGCCTGCTGCTCACGGCGCGGGGCGTGATAGGAAAATCCCGTGGCCACCAGCGCCCGTGCCGCCTCCGAGGCACCGGAGACGCGCAATTCCTCCTCCCCATCGCCCCGCAGCACCAGCGCCCCCTGCCCCCGCGCCGCATGATAAAGGGAACCATCGGCCACGTTGATCACCGCCCCGGCCACCACCTGGCCGTCGATAGCCGCCGCAAGGGAAACCGCATAGCGCGGGATGCCGTAGAGGAAGTTCACGGTGCCGTCGATGGGATCGATGATCCAGGAAACCCCGGTGGTGGAGCGCTGCGCGGAACCCTCCTCCGCGATGATGCCGTCACCCGGCCGCCGCTCCGCGATTCGATCCACCAGGAGTTCCTCCGCCATCGTGTCCACCACGGTCACCGGGTCCACGGCGGAACTCTTGGTCAGGGTATAGGGGCGCAGATCACCCAATTCCGCTTTCCGCTCCCTGATGGCGCTGGCGGCCTCGCTCACCCACCCCTGAGCGAGGTTACGCAGCGAGGCCAATTCCTGTTGATCCATCATGCACACCATTGTGCCGCTTTTGTACACTGCAATGCTATGAGCAGCATCGGTTTTGGCATTGACGTGGGCGGTTCCGGGGTCAAGGGGGCCCGCGTGAATTTGGATAGCGGCGAGTTCGCCTCCGAGCGCATCAAGATCCTCACCCCGCAGCCCGCCACGCCCGAGGCGGTGGCCAAGGTGGCCGCGAAGATCGTCGAGCAGGCCGAGTGGACGGGCCCGGTGGGGGTGACCGTGCCGGGCATCGTGCGCAATCAGGTGGTGGAAAGCGCCGCCAATATTGATTCCTCCTGGGTGGGCACCAACGCCCAGGAGCTTTTCTCCCGCCACTTGGGCGGGCGAGCCGTGACCGTGCTCAATGACGCCGACGCCGCCGGCCTCGCCGAGGTCACCTACGGTATCCCCGAGGCCGCTACCGGGCCCGTCATCTTCCTCACCCTGGGCACGGGGATCGGTTCCGCCATACTTATCGACGGCCACCTTTACCCCAACAGCGAACTAGGGCACCTGGAAGTGGACGGCAAGGAGGCCGAGCACCGTGCCTCCTCCGCAGTGAAGGAACGCAAGGATCTGAGTTATAAGCAATGGGCCAAGCGGGTGGACAAGGTGCTGCACGCCTACGAGGCGCTGTTTTCCCCCTCCCTGTTCATCGTGGGTGGGGGTATCTCCCGCAAGTCCGAGAAATGGATTCCGCTCCTTACCTGCCGCACGGAGGTGGTTCCCGCCCGTCTGCTCAATACCGCGGGTATCGTGGGGGCGGCCATGGCCGTGGAGCGGGTATCCACCCCGTAGCGCATTACCTGCTACACTGTGCGGTTGTCTATCGTGGCCCGGTGTTGTAAATAGGGCCGCGCACCCAGTACAGCGAGGGCATACGGAATCCATGCCGGGCCCCTCGCGGGTATCATCCTTGGATGGTTGAGGAAGCATTAAGCAAGTCGAAAGGGCGTACGTGGTAGCCACCACTACTTCAGGAAACTCCGGTGCGGGAGAAAACGAGGCTCATCAGCCCGTATCCTCCGCCGCTACCGCGAAAAAGACTGCAAAAAAGACCGCGCGTAAAGCTGCCCGCAAGGCCGCTCCCCGCAAAGCAGTAGCCGCCACCCCGGAGGCCTCCGTGGCTCCGGCGACGCCGGAGAAGTCCCCCGCCGCCACCACCGCGAGCGCTGCGGATTCCGCCGAGGCCACCGAGGCGGCCGCCGCCCCGGTGAAGAAGGCCACCAAAAAGACGGCGAAGAAAACGGCCAAAAAGACCGCGCGCAAGGCCACCAAGAGCACCGCGAAAAAGACCGCCAAGAAAACCACGCGCAAGACCGCCGCTAAGAAGAGCACGTCCCGCGCCAAGAAGGTCAAGGAAGAAGCCCCCGCTCCCGTGGAGGAGGATGAGACTCTCACTGAAGAGGAACTCACCCCCCAGGACGAGGATCAGGACTTTGACCCCGCCCTCGACGATGAGGACGAGGACTTCGCGGACGTCGATGACGTAGACGACGTGGAGGATACCGACGTCTCCGAGGAGGGCGAGGAGTCCACGGACGAGGAGGAAGAGGACGAGGGTTCCTCCGTCTGGGACGAGGACGAATCCGCCGCCCTGCGTCAGGCCCGCAAGGACGCCGAACTCACGGCCTCCGCTGACTCCGTGCGCGCCTATCTCAAGCAGATCGGCAAGGTCGCCCTGCTCAACGCCGAGCAGGAGGTTTCCCTGGCCAAGCGGATCGAGGCGGGCCTATACGCCACCTACCGCATGGAACAGATGGACGAGGCCTTTGCCGCCGGAGATAAAGACGCCAAACTCACCCCCGCCGTCAAGCGCGACCTGCGCTCCATCGCCCGCGATGGCCGCAAGGCCAAGAACCACCTGCTGGAGGCCAACCTGCGCCTGGTGGTCTCCCTGGCCAAGCGCTACACCGGGCGCGGCATGGCCTTCCTCGACCTCATCCAGGAGGGTAACCTCGGCCTGATCCGCGCGGTGGAGAAGTTCGATTACACCAAGGGCTATAAGTTCTCCACGTATGCCACCTGGTGGATCCGCCAGGCCATCACCCGCGCCATGGCCGATCAAGCCCGCACCATTCGTATCCCGGTGCACATGGTGGAGGTCATTAACAAGCTCGGACGCATCCAGCGCGAGTTGTTGCAGGATCTGGGCCGCGAGCCCACCCCGCAGGAACTGGCCAAGGAAATGGACATCACCGAGGAAAAGGTGCTGGAAATCCAACAGTACGCCCGCGAGCCCATCTCCCTGGATCAGACCATCGGTGATGAGGGCGATAGCCAGTTGGGTGACTTCATCGAGGACTCCGAGGCCGTGATCGCCGTCGATGCCGTCTCCTTCACCCTGCTTCAGGATCAGCTCCAGGACGTGCTGCACACCCTCTCCGACCGCGAGGCCGGCGTGGTCAAGCTGCGCTTTGGGCTTACCGACGGCATGCCGCGCACTTTAGACGAGATCGGCCAGGTGTACGGGGTGACCCGGGAGCGCATCCGCCAGATCGAGTCCAAGACCATGTCCAAGTTGCGTCACCCCTCGCGCTCCCAGGTGCTGCGCGATTACCTGGACTGAGGCTTTCTAGGCTTTCTTTTCCGAGACGCAGTAAAAGGGCTCCCGCCGCACCGAGAACTTCTCCGATGTGACGGGAGCCCTTTTGCGGGCGACGTGGCTTTTAATTTCCGCCGCTGATCGCTCTGTCGATAACCTCCGCCACGCACTGATCGCGTTCATCGGAGCCCTCTGGGTACTGGTTACCACAGGCAACAATATCCGGGCTATAACGCTGGAACAGCACCAACATCACGATGCCGAATACCACGCTGATGATGAACACCACTACGGACATCACCAGGCCCGCCACGGATACGCCCATGCGGCGCCCCTCCGTGGTGTTCTTCTTAGCCTTGCGCACGGCCAACACGCCCACGATGATGCCCGCCAGGCTCACCAAGAGGGGCGGCACAACAAAGATCAGCAAGAGAAGCAACGCGACCACGGAAGCAATACCCAGTCCCAGCGACCACCCGGCCAGGGGGTTACGCTCCACGGCTGCGGCCGTCCAGCCCTCGTCCGGCTCCGTGGAGGAGTGCGGCACCTGCACCAGGGCGGGGTTGTTCGCCTCCTCCCCCGGCTTCGCTCCGGCTGCGGGCTTGGCAGCCTTAACCTCGGTCTTAGCGGCGGACTTCTGCGCGGCCGCTTTCTCCGCCGCGGCCTTTTCCTCGGGGGTGGGAATCCTCGGGGCCTTTTCCACCGCCGTCTTGCCCTCGGCGGCGGCCTGCTCCAGGCCGGGCCACGCGGCCGGGGCGGCCTGCTTCTTCTTATCGCCGGGCTTCCGGCCATCAGCGGCATCACCCATCGGCACGGCGATCAAGGGTGCCGAATCATCCCCGGACTTTGTGGCCGGGGTGGCCGGGGCCTCCGGCTTCTCAGGGTTCTCCGGCTTCTTGGCGTAGGGGTTCTTCCCCGAGGAGGTCATCTACGTAATCCTTTCGCAGGCTATCCGTATTTATATGGAAAGACCTTAACACTCCCGTGGTACTTACTCACCACGTCCGGGCTCCGGCTGCCACTGCTTCTGCAAGCCCTCCTTGCCATAGCTCAGCCTCCGGTGCAGGGACTCCAGGGGGCCGGGCTTCCCGGCGCGCTCCAGGGCCACGGCGGCGAGCAGCGTGAGCAGCCATACCCCCACCGCGATGAGAGATTTCCCGGCCGCACCCATGCCCTCCGCGAGGTGGAGGGTAAAGGGCAAAACGAGGGGGAAGAACAACACGGATTGCGCCACGTAGCCGGACATGGAGCGCTTGCCCAGCGCCACGAGGGCGTACATCATGGGGTTCATGGTGCCGTCCTGGTTCATGCGGCGCTGCGCGGGCTGGACGAGCAGCGCGATGGCCGCCACCAGACCGGGGCCGGTGAGGTATCCGGCGGCCTGGTTCAGGGCGTAGAGCAGCGGTGCCCAGGAGGCGGGCAGCACGCCGATCTCCGCCAACCCCCAGGGCAGGCCCACGAGGAGGATGAAAGCCACGGCGATCCCGGCCCAGATGGTGAGCCCGCGGCGGTGTGCGGGGACGTCGTGCAGCATGAGCATGCGGGCCATGAGCAGGCCGACGATCATGGGCGGGAGAAGGGAGATAAGAAGGAGCGGGCTGGCAAAGAGCATTCCCAGTAGCATGGCCGCACCGTAGCCGAGGTAGCCCAGGTAGGTGCTAGCCGCCTCCATGAGGGGTGTTCCGGCCATATTCAGGAGGAAGGTGACGATCGCCCCCACGATCCACAGTCCCCCGGCTATCCATTTGAGGTGCTTGTTCCCCACCGCGATGAGCCCGGCCAGCACCAGGCCGCAGAGTCCATAGGTAAACATGATGTCTCCGAAGAAGAGGAACACCATGTGAATGGCCCCAAAGAACATCAACCAACCGTAGCGGCGCAGAAGCACCGCCTGGGCCTTGGGGCGCGGATAGCCACGCCGCAGTAGGCTGAGCGAGATCATGCCCACGCCGAATCCCAGCAGGGTAGCAAACATCGGTAGGCCGCGCACGTGCACGAACATCGCCCCAAAGACCACCACGATCTTGTCCAGCAGGGAATCCTCGCGCACTCCGCCGATGCTTTGCGCCATCATGCCCTCCTGCGCGGGTGCCCAGGCGGTCACCACATTGGCCAGGGCGATGAAGAGGAGCATGAGCCCGCGAGCGACGTCGGGGGCGATGAATCTGGTGGGCACCGCGTGGGTATTTCTGTGCTGGGTGGGTGGAGCGGGTGGATTCGGCTGCGTCATGGTGTCCTTTCTTCCCCTCGGGTGGGGGCGCTCGCGGGGCGGATAGTCCCCCAATATAACGCCCCTGCGCCCCCGTTCTCCCCCGAAGCCACCGCCTTTACCACTTGCGCAGGTAGGCGATCCGATCGCGCAGTTGCTCCGCCGAGCACATCGCCGTGGGCGGCCCGCCGCATACCCGGCGCGCCTCGTTGTGGATCGAGCCGTGTGGCCTGCCGGTGCGCGCCGCCGTGATGGACACGATCGCGTTGAGTTCCTTACGCAGCGTGGGGAGTTCCTCGCTGGCCACCCTGTCCCGGGCGGCCTGCGCCCCGGCGGAGGCCTGCGCCTGGGCCTGGCGTTCCTTTTCCCGCTCGGCCTCGGCGCTGCGGGCGTCCAGTTGCTCCTTTTCCCGCTTGCGCAGCAGGGCGCGCATTTGCTCGGCGTCGAGCAGCCCCGGCAGTCCCAGGTAGTCCGCCTCCTCCTCGGAGCCGCTAAGCGCCCCGGTGCCGTAGGTGGAGCCGTCGTAGATGAGGGATTGCAGTTCCGCCTCGGCACCGAGGGATTGGTAACTGCGGTCGAGGTCGGGCTCGGTCTTTTCCTTGTTGGCCTCCGCCAGGAGGTCATCATCGAGGCCATCGGAGGGACGATCGGGCTTGCCCAGCACGTGATCGCGGGACTTTTCCAGCTTGGAGGCCAGGTCGAGCAGCACGGGAACCGAGGGCAGGAACACCGAGGCCGTCTCGCCCGGGATACGCGAGCGCACGAAGCGCCCAATGGCCTGAGCGAAGAACAACGGCGTGGAGGCGGAGGTGGCGTACACCCCCACCGCCAGGCGCGGCACGTCCACGCCCTCGGAGACCATGCGCACGGCCACCATCCATTCGTCGGTGGAGGCGGAAAACTCCGCGATCCGCTCGGAGGCCCCGGCCTCGTCGGAAAGCACCACCGTCACCGGGGTGCGGGAGATTCTTTCCAGGATCTTGGCGTAGGCGCGGGCGGTCTTGGTGTCGGAGGCGATCACCAGTCCCCCGGCGTCCGGCATGTTCTGCCGCAGTTGGAGCAGGCGGGTGTGCGCGGCGGAGAGCACCGCCGGTATCCACTCGCCCTTGGGGTCGAGCGCGGTGCGCCAGGCGCGCGCGGTCTGCTCGGCGTTGAGGGGTTCGCCCAGGCGGGCGGCGTATTCCTCGCCCGCGCTATCGCGCCAGCGGGCCTCGCCGGAGTAGGCCAGAAAGACCACGGGGCGCACCACGCCGTCGGCAAGCGCGTCGGAATAGGCGTAGGTGTGGTCGGCCTGGCTCACCAGGTGCCCCTCGCCGTCCTCCACGTAGCGCACAAAGGGAATGGCGGAATCGTCCGAGCGGAAGGGGGTACCCGTGAGCGCCAGGCGGTGCGTGGCGTCGGCATAGGCCTCGCGGATACCGTCGCCCCAGCTCTTGGCGTCGCCGCCGTGGTGGATCTCGTCGAGGATCACCAGGGTGCGCCGCGCGGTGGACACGGAATAATGCTTAAACGGGTGCAGCGCCACCTGGGCGTAGGTGACCACGATGCCGTCGTGGGCGGCATTGACGGCATCGGAGTTGCGGAAGTTCGGATCCAGCGAGATCCCCACGCGCGCGGCGGCGCTGGCCCACTGAACCTTGAGGTGCTCGGTGGGCACCACCACGATCACGCGGTCCACGGTGCGGTTATCTAACAGTTCGGTGGCCACGCGCAGGGCAAAGGTGGTTTTACCCGCGCCGGGGGTGGCCACCGCGAGGAAGTCCTTGGGCTTTTTTACCAGGTAGGCGGTCAGCGCCTTGCGCTGCCACTCGCGGAGTTGCCCCTTAACGCGCCCCGTCACTTTTTCCGCAGGCCCTTGTACACCCGCTCGCAGTCGGGGCACACCGGGGAGCCCGGCTTGGCTTGCTTGGTCACGGGGAAAGTCTCTCCGCACAGGGCCACCACCATGTTACCGCTCACGGCGGATTCCACGATCTGGTTCTTCTTCACGTAGTGGAAGAACTTAGGGGTGTCATTATCGGTGGTGGTTTCTTCCCTGATCTCGGGGCGATCGATGGTCGTCGTGCTCGTACTCACCTCACCCATCATGCCCCACTCGTGCCGGTGCGGGCCACATGTGCGGTTACCCTGGGAGCATGGCTTCTCACGGTGCGGTTCCCGACCCCGGGACTATCGACGCCCCCGCCAGTCCCGCTCCCGCTTCCCGACGGCGTCGACAAGCACTACCGAGGGCGCTGGGGCGGCGTCGAGTAGCACTCATCACGGACGCCCACCGCACCCCGGAGCAGGATCTGCGCCACCGGGAGCGCCTGTATGGGATCATGCAGGGGGTGCGCCTGCCCCTCATTTTTCTCGCCCTGCTCGCTCTGGTGACCTGGGAGAATTGGTGGGTGGCCGGTGTACTCTTTTGTGTTTCCGTTCCCATGCCGTGGCTGGCCGTGGTGATCGCCAACGGGCGCGGCGAGCCCCGCGACCCGCGCGCCCAGCAGGTGTATAAGCCCGCGCTGGCGCGCCAGCAGCAGGCCGCAGCCCTGGAGGCCCGCACCACCCGGCCAGAATTGCCCTCCCCCGACCCCACAAAGGACGTTTAATCCATGCCGCTTTCCCGCCTCGCGGACGTCTCCGGCGCCCTGGTGGCGCTGCTGCGTCGCGCCCAGTTCACCGCCTCGGGCATCCGCCACCACCTCGGGGATTCCGCCACCGGTGCCCTCTATCGCGGCGAGCCCGCCGCCGTGCGCCGCGCCGCAACGGACGATTCCCCGCTCTCCTTCCTCATTCGCTTCTTCCTCCTCCACGATGAGGTGCCGTGGGCACGCTGCCGGGAGGTTCTGGGCGAGGAGGTGGCCCAGGGTTTGCTGCGCGCCTCGGCCCTCACCGTGAGTAATGACCGCGCGCGCATGCTCATCGACGTCCGCCCGCACGTTCTCTCCGGGCTGGATCAGTGGGTGTTCTCCGATACGGACGCCTCTGTGACTCAACACGTGCCCGGCCCCGATCACGTCCTGGGCGTGGGCTCGGCCAGCGTTTCCCTGCTCGATTCCGTGCCCGCCTCCCCGGTGAGCCGCGTGCTGGATCTGGGAACCGGCTCCGGGGTGCAGGCCCTGGGGCAGGTGCCGTGCGCGGAGCACCTCACGGTCACCGACGTCCACCCTCGCGCCCTGGACTTCGCCCGCGCCACGTTCCGGGGCGCTGCTGCTTCTACGGCTGCGGGGCAAGCAGCGGGGGCGGCGTTCCCCGAGGTTGAGGTGCTTCAGGGCTCCTGGTTCGAGCCCGTGGCGGGCCGGCTTTTTGACCGAATCATCACCAATCCGCCCTTTGTGGTAGGCCCGCCCGCCGTGGGGCACGTGTACCGCGATTCCGGCCTGGCTCTCGACGCCGCCTCGCGCCTGGTGCTCTCCCAGGCCCCGCAGCACCTGCTCCCCGGCGGAACCGCGCATGCGGTGGCCGCCTGGGTACACCGCGAGGGGGAATCCTGGCAATCCCGGGTGGCCTCCTGGTTGCCCTCCCACGGCGTGCAGGCCTGGGTATTGCAGCGCGACGTGGCCGATCCCGCCCTCTACGTGGGCACCTGGCTGCGCGATGAATCCCTCGATCCCCGCTCCTCGGAGGCCGCCCGCCGCACCGAGGAATGGCTGGACTTCTTCGCCCGGGAGGGCGTGACCGGCGTGGGCTTTGGCTTCGTGGCGCTCCAACGCTTAGCCGATGAGGAGCCCACCGAGGTGGTGGCCGAGGAACTCCACCACGAGTTTCAGGATCCCCTGGGCCCGGAGGTGGAGGAATACTTTGTGCGCACCAACTGGCTGCGCTCCCTCCGGGGTACCGATGAGGTGCTCTCCTGCCGCTTTAGCCTGCGCCCCAGCGTGGCCCGCGAGCGGGTGAGCGTGGCCGATACCGCCACCGGCATGGGGTTTAGGCCCGCCGTGCAGCGGCTCAGCCGCATGGACGGGCCGCGCTTTAGCCACGAGGTAGACGAGCACATCGCGGCCATCGTCTCCGGATTGCACCCCGAGGGCTTGAGCCTGGGCGAGGTGGTACACCTGTACTGCGCCGCCCAGGATCTCGACGCCGATAGCGTGCTGCCCGAGGTCAGCGCCGCCGTGGTGGACCTAGTGCGCCACGGACTGCTGCTGCCCGCCGATCTCGTGGAGGAGGAATCCCGATGAAGGCCGTGCTCAGCCGAGTGACCCGAGCTCGGGTAACCGTAAACGGAACCACCGTGGGGGCTATCGACGGCCCCGGGGTGCTCGCGCTGATGGGCGCGCACCGGGAGGATACCGCCGAGGACGCCGCCCTCATGGCGCGCAAGATCGCGGAGTTGCGGCTCCTCGATGGCGAGGTCAATGCGGTAGACGCGGGCGCGCCGGTGCTAGTGGTGAGCCAATTTACCTTGCAGGGGCGCACCGCCAAGGGGCGGCGGCCCTCCTGGGCCCAGGCTGCACCCGCCGACCTCGCCCAACCCCTCATCGAGGCCGTGGTGGCCGCGCTGCGCGACCAGGGCCTCACCGTGGAGCAAGGGCAATTTGGGGCCATGATGCAGGTGGAATCCGTCAATGACGGCCCCTTTACCCTCCTGGTGGACACCCGGGAAAAATAAGCGGGAACTAATGCGAGGGGCCGGGCGTTGTACTTGGCAGCATCGGTGAGAACGAGGAGGCTTTCATGACAGCGTCGGTGACCGAGTTTGACTCTGAGGAACAGGATCGCGGCAGCCGCCGTAATCAGACCAACGATAATCCCTCCGCAGACCTGGTCCGCGTGTACCTCAACGGCATCGGTAAGACTGCACTGCTCACCGCCGAGGACGAGGTGGAACTGGCCCAGCAGATCGAGGTGGGGCTCTATGCCGAGCACCTCCTGATCCACTCCGAGGAACCCCTCACCCGCGCCAAGAAGCGCGACCTCAAGGTCCTGGCCCGCGAGGGGAAAAAGGCCCGCAGCCACCTGCTGGAGGCCAACCTGCGCCTGGTGGTCTCCCTCGCCAAGCGCTACACCGGGCGCGGCATGCCGCTGCTGGACCTCATCCAGGAGGGTAACCTCGGCCTGATCCGCGCCATGGAGAAATTCGATTACTCTAAGGGCTTTAAGTTCTCCACGTATGCCACCTGGTGGATCCGCCAGGCCATCACCCGCGGCATGGCCGATCAATCCCGCACCATTCGCCTCCCCGTGCACCTGGTGGAGCAGGTCAATAAGCTCTCCCGCATCAAGCGCGAGCTGTACCAGCACCTGGGGCGTGAGGCCACCAACGAGGAACTAGCCGAGGAATCCGGCATCGACGAGTCCAAGATCGAAATGCTGCTGCGCCAGTCCCGCGACCCGGTGAGCCTGGACATGCCCGTGGGTGCGGACGAGGAGGCCCCCCTGGGCGACTTCATCGAGGACGCCGAGGCTGCCGACGCCGAGAGCGCCGTGGTGGCCTCCCTGCGCCACTCCGATATTCGCTCCGTGCTCTCTACCCTGGAGGAGCGCGAGCAGGACGTGATCCGGCTGCGCTATGGGCTTGACGACGGCGTGCCGCGCACCCTCGATCAGATCGGCCGTCGCTTTGGGCTTTCCCGGGAGCGGGTGCGCCAGATCGAGCGCGAGGTCATGAGCAAGCTGCGCGACGGCGAGCGCGCCGACCGGCTCCGCGATTACGCCCAGTAAGGTTTTTCTTCTCCCGGCCCTGGCTGGCTTCGGTTGGTCTTGGACTCCCCTTGACCGGCCTCATGGCGGCAAGGGGCCGGGAGTGCGGGTATTGTGATGGTCACTTCCTTAGCGCGAAAGAACACAACAAAGAGGTAAACAGTGAAGGATCTCGTCGATACCACCGAGATGTATCTGCGCACCATTTACGAGCTTGAAGAAGAGGGCATTGTGCCCCTGCGCGCCCGTATCGTGGAGCGCCTGGAGCAATCCGGCCCCACGGTGAGCCAGACGGTAGCCCGCATGGAACGCGATGGTCTGCTGCACGTGCGCCAAGATCGCAGCCTGCAACTGACCGAGGAAGGCCGCGAACGCGCCACCGCCGTTATGCGCAAGCACCGCCTCGCGGAACGCCTGCTCACCGACATTCTCCACCTTGATTTAGAGCAGGTACACGATGAGGCCTGCCGCTGGGAACACGTGATGAGCGATGAGGTGGAGCGCCGCGTGGTGGACGTTCTGGGCGATGCCGCCTACTCCCCCTTTGGCAATCCCATCCCGGGTCTCAAGGACCTCGGCATCGACCGGGAATCCGCCAGCGAGCGCGGCGTGCGCCCCGTGGATCTTCCCGAAGGCCAGGACATTCCGGCGCTGCTGCTCCAGGTCAATGAGATCGTGCAGATGGAGACCCGCCTGCTGCGGGCCTTTGCCGACGCCAACATTAGCGTGGGGTCCGAGGTCATGGTGCGCAATGAGAGCGGACTGGTGACCATCTCCAAGGACGGCAAGACCATCGAACTTGCCGATGACCTGGGCCACGCCGTGCGCGTGGAGCCCGTGGAGGGATAATTCCATGAAGTTGCTGGTGACCGGCGGTGCCGGATACGTGGGCAGCGTGTGTTCCCAGGTACTCATCGAGTCCGGCCATGACGTGACCATCGTGGATGACTTTTCCACCGGCAACCGTGACGCGGTTCCCCACGGCGCGCGCCTGGTGGAAGGCCGGGTGGACGAGGTTGTCGATGCCGTGCTCTCCGAGGGAGGCTTTGAGGGCGTGCTGCACTTTGCCGCCCGCTCCCTGGTGGGCGAATCCATGGAAGAGCCCGATGAGTACTGGCGCGATAACATGGGCACCTCGCTGAACCTGCTGGAGGCCATGCGCCGACACCAGGTGAACAACCTCGTCTTTTCCTCCACCGCCGCCACCTATGGCGAGCCGAATACCGTGCCGATCACAGAGGACTTCCCCACCGCGCCCACCAACACGTATGGGGCCACCAAACTCGCCATTGATTACGCCATCACCTCCTACGCGCAGGCATATGGTCTAGCCGCCACGAGCCTGCGGTACTTCAACGTGGCCGGCGCCTACGGGGGTTTGGGCGAACACCGAGAGATAGAAACGCACCTCATTCCGCTTGTATTGCAGGTGGCCCTGGGTCAGCGCGATAAAATCCTCATCTTCGGTGAGGATTGGCCCACCGCGGACGGCACGGCGGTGCGCGATTACATTCACATCCGCGACCTCGCCCAGGCCCACGTGCTGGCCCTGGAATCCAACCACCCCGGGACCCACCGCATCTATAACCTCGGTTCTGGTGCCGGGAACTCCGTGCGCGAGGTCATCGAGGCCTGCCGGGAGGTCACCGGCCACCCGATCCCCGCGGAACTCGCACCCCGGCGCGCGGGCGATCCCGCCGTACTCATCGCCTCCTCCGAGCGGATCATGGCGGAATTAGGGTGGCGGCCCGAGCGCACCGATATTCGCACCATCGTCTCCGACGCCTGGGAGTACACCCGGAACCGGGATTAGATTCCCGCCCTTGGACCGGGCGCGCTCATGCTTCACCCGGAATCGGTGGAGCCGGGAATATTGCTCCTCCCGCTTGCCTCGCTTGATTCCCGCACCGCACACAGCATGGCCTCTGTTCCGCGCTGGCTGCATACCGCGTGGAGGAGCCTGCCGAGCGTGTGCCCCGGTGCCTCCTCCACCGCCGTGTGGAGCGCAAGCGCTGCCCGCCACGGCCGCCCGCAGGCAGCGGCCGCCACAGCGTGGAGGCACAGCGCGTTGGCCCGGGCTTCTCCCCTGGTGTGGTGTACGACGCGGCGTAACGTGCAGTATGCCTGCTCCGGGTGCTCCAGCACCGGGGGTATGAGGAGATCACGCAGCATGTGGTGGCTCAGCAAGATGGCCAGGTGAGTGGTATCCCCGTTGCCTCGCAACAGGTCCTCCGCCTCGGCCTCTACCTCCTTCCGCAAACCCGGTGTGTGCCGCATCGTGTGTACCAGACGATATGCATCCTGGTGATCCACGAACCAGGGCTTACCCCGCACCTGAAAGTGCGCGCAGGCCTCCGCCCTGGTGAGTTCCGGCAACTCCCCACATTCCACCAGAGCCTGCATGGCGGGGGTCTGCGATACCGCCGGAATCACGCCGCCGGGCCACCGGCCATGCTCCTCCTCCCACAGGCACCCATAACGCTCCCCGGTGACGATCCTCTCGCACCACCATCCGCCCCATAGGCGCAGGGCGGGGTGTTGTACTTCTTCTCGCAGGGAACGCACCGCCGAGTCGGAGGGTACGGCGCCGATGAGAAAGACCATCACCGAGGTACTCCCCGCACCCGCGACGGTATCCAGGCCCTCCGCTAGGGCTTCTGGCGGCAACGGATAATCGGCTCGCAGCACCGGGCCCATGTGGTAGGTATTGCCCCGGTGCCGATCCAACCCCACGAGGACCAGGGAGTCCTGGGGATAAAACCCCAAAACCGCCGGAACATTGGCCAGAAGATAACCGGGCACGTTACCCGTGTGCCTTCCCCGGAGATGCTGTGGCTGCTCCGATTTCTCTGCCTGCTCTGAGGCGTGTGTGGGCCGCCCGGTGCTATGCCGCTGCGGGGGATGATCGTATTCGCGTGGAGTCATGCCCCTGAGCATCCCCGCAACGGGCTCTCCCGCTCATCTGCTTGCGGAGCGCCCTGTGCATAACCGGGGTTTTCCACACCATCGCGTTCGGCGCGTAGCGCTGATTCCGGGGAAAAGGTTGGCTAGACTGGCTGGACACTACCGCGAGGCTCCTGCGGTATGGCCCCATCGCAAAGGGGTGGTACCGCACCACGGCGCAATCGGAAGCATACGGTCTATCCGGGAATGAATCCACGGGGTGCTTCGTTGCACGAGGTAGACCAACGACCAAGGAGGACGATCATGCCGGAAGAGCACCGTCACATGTACGAGTTAGAGTACCCATCGCCAGAAGTTTCCTCGGACGGGGCTTCCGGCCCCACCCTTATCGTCGCTCTCCAGGGTTATGCGGATGCGGGGCAAGCCGTGAGTGCCAGCGCGGATCACCTGTTGGCGGCATTAGAAAATCGCCTCGTGGCCTCCTTTAACACCGATGAATTAATTGATTACCGCTCCCGCCGCCCCACGGTCACCATGGAAAACCATGAGGTCACCAAGGTGGAAAAACTATCCCTGGAAATGCGCGTGCTGCGCGATATTCAAGGCCAACATTTTCTGCTGCTCTCCGGCCCCGAGCCGGACTTACGCTGGGATTCCTTTACCCAGGCCGTGGCGGACCTGGTGCGCAAGTACAACGTCAGCCAGGTGATCTGCCTGTACTCCGCGCCCATGACGGTTCCGCACACCCGCCCTCTGGTGGTGTCCGCTCACGGCAATAGCCCCGAACTCATGCAGGATCTTTTCCGCTTCGATGGCTCCGTGATGCTGCCGGGTTCCGCGGCGCTGCAATTAGAGTCCGTTTTGGGTAAGCAGCGCACGGCGGTAGCCGGATTTACCGCGCATGTGCCGCATTACGTGTCCTCCTCGCCCTACCCGGAGGCCACCTTAAAGCTGCTGCGTTCCGTGGGGCATAACGCCAACCTTGAATTACCGCTGCAAACGCTGGAGCGAGATTGGGAGCGCGTGGCTCAGCAATTAACCGAACAGATGGAGGATTCCTCCGAGATTCAGCACGTGGTGGGTGCCCTGGAGCAGCAGTATGACGAGGAGGTAGAGCAATACCGCGCTCGGCACCCCAAGGCCGCGTTACCCGGCGAGGAGGATCTACCCAGCGGCGAGGAGATCGGCCAGGAATTTGAGCGCTTCCTGGCTGACCTCGACGAGGAGGAATAGCCCCGACCCCGCTGGGGTTGGTCTACTAGGGTGGGGTGAATGAACCTCTCCCAGATGTTGCCCGACCTCAGCGAGGTACCGGAATCGCTCTTTGATGAGTCGATTTTTGATTCCTTCCTGGCTTGGACCCGCGAGCGCGGCATAAGTCTCTACCCCGCCCAGGAAGAGGCGGCCCTGGGGATCCTGGCCGGGGATAACGTCATTCTGGCCACCCCCACGGGATCGGGAAAGTCCATGGTGGCCATCGCGGCGCATTTTATCGCGATGGCGCGCGGGCAGCGGAGTTTTTATACCGCCCCCATCAAGGCCCTGGTGAGCGAGAAGTTCTTTGCCCTCTGCGAGATATTCGGCCCGGATAACGTGGGCATGATGACGGGCGACGCCACCGTGAACGGCAACGCCCCCATTATTTGTGCCACCGCGGAGATCGTGGCCAATATCGCGCTGCGCGACGGTGCTCGGGCGCGCATGAACCAGGTGATTATGGATGAGTTCCATTACTATTCCGATCCCGAGCGCGGCTGGGCCTGGCAGGTGCCCCTGCTGGAATTACCGCAGACCCAATTCCTCCTGATGTCCGCCACCCTGGGGGATACGGAGTTTCTGCAACGGGACCTCAGCGAACGCACCGGGCGCACCACCTCCCTGGTGGCCGGGGCCACCAGGCCCGTCCCCCTGGATTTCTCCTACGTTTATACCCCGGTGCACGAGACCATCGAGGAACTCCTTTCCCAGGGGAAGTCCCCCATTTACGTGGTGCACTTTACCCAGCGCGAGGCCGCCGAGCGCGCCCAGGCCCTTACCTCCCTAGCGATGGTCACCCCGGAGGATAAAGAGGCCATCGCCGCAGAGATCGGGGCTTTCCGCTTCAGCACGGCTTTTGGCACCCAACTCTCCCGCCTCCTGCGCAAGGGCATCGGCGTGCACCACGCCGGAATGTTGCCCAAGTATCGGCGCTTGGTGGAAAGGCTCGCGCAAAAGGGATTGCTCAAGGTAATTTGCGGCACCGATACCCTAGGGGTGGGGATTAACGTGCCCATTCGCACCGTGGTCATGACGGGCCTGGCCAAGTTTGATGGCACCAGGCAGCGCATTATGAAGTCCCGCGAGTTTCACCAGATTGCGGGCCGCGCGGGACGCGCGGGCTTTGACACGGAGGGCACCGTGGTGGTGGAGGCTCCCGAGCACGAGATTGAAAACTGGCGCCTGCGCCAGCGCGCGGGCAGCGATCCGAAGAAACTCAAGAAGTTGCGCAAAAAGCACGCCCGCGATGGGGAGGTGAGTTGGAGCGAACGCACCTTTGAGAAATTGACGCAGGCTGAGCCGGAGCACATGGCCTCCCAATTTAAGGTTTCTAATTCCATGGTGATCAACCTGGTATCGCGCCCGGGAAATACCTACGAGCACTTTGAGCACCTGCTGCGCACCAATCACGATCCCCGCGCCAAGCAGAATAAGGATATTCTCACCACCGTGGAATTGGGCCGTGGCTTATTGCGCGCCGGGATCGTGGAAAAGCATGAGGAGGGCTACCGCCTCACCCAGGAGATGCAGCGGGACTTCGCCCTTAACCAGCCGCTTTCCCCCTTTGCTCTGGCCGCGCTCACGCTGCTGGACCCGGAATCGGAGAGTTATACCCTGGACGTGATTAGCACCTTTGAGGCCATTTTGGACGATCCCCGCCCCATTCTGGTAGCCCAGCAAAAGGCCGCGCGGGGGGATCGCATTGCGGAGCTTAAGGCCGATGGTGTGGATTACACCGAACGCATGGCGATCATCGAGGAAATCACCTGGCCCATGCCCCTGAGCGAAGAATTGGAGGACGCCTTTGAGACCTTCTCCCAGGGCGCTCCCTGGGCGCGCGAGTTTCGGTTGAGCCCCAAATCCGTGTTGCGCGACATGATCGAACACGCCATGACCTTCTCCGACCTGGTGGCCACCTATTCCCTCGCCCGCTCCGAGGGCGTGGTGCTGCGGTATCTCACCGATGCCTGGCGCACGCTTCAGCACTCTATTCCCGCGGAATATCGCACGGAGGAATTAGAGGACATCATCGTGTGGCTGGGCGAATTAATTAGGCAGGTGGATTCCTCCCTCGTGGACGAATGGGCACACATGGCCGATCCCGATGCCCCCATTTCTCAGGCCGTGGTGGAACAGGAATTGGCCTTTGGGGTGGAGGATCCCACGGCGCTCACCGCCAACCGCCGGGCCTTTACCATCATGGTGCGCAATGCCATGTTCCGCCTGGTGGAACTCTTTGCCTGGGAAAAGGAGGATCGCCTGGCGGAATTGACCGATTACATCGAGGACGCACCGGACTTCCCCGCCGCCATGGACGAATACTTCGACCAGTATTCCGACCTCGATACCGGCCCCCAGGCGCGCGGCCCGGAGTATTTCCGGCTGGACACCACGGGGCGCGCCTGGCGGGTGCGGCAGATCTTCAAGGACCCGGAGGGGGATAACTCCTTTGCCTATGAGGCCGTGGTGGACCTGGACGCCTCCGATGAAGCCGGGGAGGTGCGCTTCTCCTCGCTGCGGATCGACGCGCACTGAGCGCTCTCCCGGGTCCGTTCGGGGCGTCGATAAGCAAAACAAGGAGTTATTAATGGCTCCCCGCCGGTGTCATAGGTTAAGGTGATGGACTATGCACAATAAAGAGTACCGGCCAACTCTTGCCCAGCTCCGCACCTTTGTCACCATCGCTGACAACAAGCACTTTGGCACCGCCGCAGCCAAGCTCAACATCTCCCAGCCCTCCCTCTCCCAGGCGCTCTCCGCCCTGGAAAACGGGATCGGAGTGCAACTCATCGAGCGCTCCACGCGCAAGGTCATCGTCACCCCCATCGGTGAGCGCCTGCTGCCCTACGCCAAGGCGACCCTGGACGCCACCGACATCTTCGTGGCGCACTCGCGCGGCTCCTACGGGCAACTCGCCGGCCCGCTCACTCTCGGGGTGATCCCCACCATCGCCCCGTATCTGCTGCCCACGCTGCTTCCACTGCTGCAACAGGAATACCCCGAGCTAGAGCCGCGCATCGTGGAGGATCGCACCACCCACCTGGTATCCATGTTGCGCGATGGGCGTATCGACGCCGCCCTGCTCGCCCTCCCCTCCGAGGCCCCCGGGCTCGTGGATATCCCCCTCTACCAGGAGGACTTCGTGGTGGTGGTGCCCTCCGCGCACCACCTCGCCGGGCGACACGACCTCACGCTTCAGGCGCTGGAGGAA
The DNA here is from genome assembly GCF_033783015.1 of Corynebacterium sp. 21KM1197. Lineage (NCBI taxonomy): Bacteria > Bacillati > Actinomycetota > Actinomycetes > Mycobacteriales > Corynebacteriaceae > Corynebacterium > Corynebacterium sp. 21KM1197. The sequence continues at coordinate 1,341,534 of NZ_CP123907.1, forward strand.
CTGCGGCTTCTTTTGCTTAACGACGGCCACTGCCTCCACGATCAAATCGTGGATCTCTGCCGCAAGGCCGACCTCAACCCCGGCGAGGCCGCCAGCGCCGTCACCCGGGCTTCCTCGCTGACCACCATCGTGCAACTGGTGGCCGGGGGTCTGGGTTCCACGCTGGTGCCCATCAGCGCGGTGGAGACGGAGTGCCAGCGCCCGGGCTTAAGCATCGCCACCTTTGCCCCCGGTGTGAGCGCGGAGCGGCACGTGGGGCTGGCGTACCGGGCCTCTAGTTCCCGCGCGGCGGAGTTCACCAAACTGGGAACCATCATCACCCGCGCGTATCGCACCGCCGTGCCGCTGCGGCCGAACGCACACTAGGCGGTGGGCAGCGCGCCCTGGCTGGCCTGGCGGAAGATGTGCGCGTACATCAGGTAATACGCGGGCAGGAAGATCAAAAAGCCGAGAGTCAGGGTGAAAACACCACCCACTGTGAGCGCGATACCGCCCACAATGCTAAAGAGCAGCAGCATGCCGTAATTACGCTTGCCCGCCTGAAAGCCCAAAACGATGGATTCCTTGAAGCCATATCCATCGGCGGCGTACTAATCCCAGAGCACAAAGAACGGACTCACCAGGACGCTCAGAAGGAGCGCCGCGCCCGTGATCACCAGGATAAAGACGCTATTAGTGACCGTGTTCATCACCAGCGCCACCAGGGGCAACACGATGAGAACAACGCCAATGAGCCCCAGGAGCGACTGCACGAGGGACAGCCCCAACACCTGGAAGTACCGCACATTCCGGAAGAAGTCCCCCAGGCCCACGCGCTTCTTATCCACCTGGGCCAACATTCCGGTGAGAATAAAGGGCATGATGAGAAGTTGCGCCAGGCTCAGGGCGTATTGCCCCCAGCCCGCGTTCATCGCGTCCACGGCGGCATCGGGGTTGGTCTCCATCAGCTCCATGTTCGGCAGAATCATTAGCACCGCGTAGAGCGCCATGGCCACAAAGCCCAGGACGAGGGTGCCAAGAATCCAGATGTACCAACTAGAAAACGTCGCCTTGAAACCCCAGGGCACTGCCGCCCCCAGGTTCACCTTGCCCGTGCCCTGCACGGACTTTTCCTGCGCCCACTCGGGAGTTTCCTGGCTATACTGCGGATACTTATCAAAGCCCGGAGAATCCTCCGGGTGCGGGGTAGAGGGATAGGTCATTGCTATTTCCCTTCCTTTCTTTATTTACACGGGTGTGCAACCCAGGCTATCGCAACACTCTATGTGCGCGCAGGCACAACGCCGCCCGAGGCCTGCCTGGCGATATGCGCGTTGGACAAAAGGTACACGGCCGGAAAAACAAGCAGCCCCAATCCCAGGGTGGACAGGCACAAAATCCCCACGACTATGGGGGCAAGCAGGCCGTACAGCAGCAACTGCCAATAGTTCCATTTACCGGCCTCAATCCCCTTGCGAATAGCGGATTTTACGTCTTGGCCATCGGCGGCAAACCAATCCCACAGGTAAATCAGGGGCGCCAGGAAAATACCCAGGATACCGCCGATGAGCGCACCAATACCGGCCAGGGCCGCTTCCCCGGTTTCTCCCATAAGGCTGCCGAGGAGACCGAAGATCCCCGATACCGCATAGCTAAGGGAATAATTGATCGCGGTGGCCAGCAGCGCCGTGATGGCAACGGAACCATAGTTCAGGTTCTCAAAGAAGTAACTCCACCGCCCCTTTTCCTTATCCACCTGCGCCAGGGCACCGGAATAAAGAAAGGGCGTTACGAGAACAGTGGATACTGCACCCAGAATGGTCATTGTCAAGTTACCGGCTATTCCCGAAGTGGCGAAAAGATCCACCCCACTCTTGGCCAGATACACCCCCAGCGATGCACCCACCACACCCAGCACCAATAACAGCAGGAAGGAACCGAGTATCCACACGCGCTTATTGCTAAATACCGCGCGAAAAGCCCACTTCACCGCCGCAAAAACATCCACAACGCCCGATCCCTGGGTGGGAGCATCCGGGGTGTTATCCGGCGTATAGGCGGGATATGCCCCAAACCCCGGAGCATCCTCCGGGTGCGGAACAGAAGGATACGTCATTGATCTCCCTTTCCTCATTCTTCGGACATAAATCACAGTCCATGCTACCTAACCGTTGGTGCGCGGCCCCGGATCGCCTAAAATCTGCCGATAGCATGAATACTTCCAACCTCAAAGAGCACATCGCCGCCCGGCTCCCCCACGTCCCCCTCGCTCAGGAGCGTTCCCTTCGCCGCCGCCTCCGCGAGGCCACCACCGCCGAGGACTGGGAGGCCCTGGCGCGGGACGTCGATAGTGGTTGCGCCGAGGTAGAGCGCCGCGCCGCGCTGATCCCGGAGATTACCTACCCCGAGGAACTCCCCGTGAGCGCGCGGCACGAGGATATTGCTCAGGCGATCAAGGAGCACCAGGTAGTGATCATCGCCGGTGAGACGGGTTCGGGTAAGACCACTCAGATTCCTAAGATTTGCCTGGAACTGGGCTTTGGCCGTCGAGGCATGATCGGCCACACCCAGCCACGACGCCTGGCCGCGCGCACCGTGGCCGAGCGCATAGCCCAGGAACTCGGACAGGATATTGGGCAATCCGTGGGATATGCCATTCGCTTTGATGATCGCGTGAGCCCGCACACCGCCGTGAAACTCATGACGGACGGTATTCTCCTCGCGGAAATGCAACGCGATCGCTTTTTCAACGCCTACGACGTCATCATTATCGACGAGGCCCACGAGCGCTCGCTCAACATCGACTTCCTCCTGGGTTATCTCAAACGACTGCTCCCCAAGCGGCCCGATCTTAAGATCATTATCACCTCGGCCACCATTGATCCCGAACGCTTTGCCCAGCACTTCGCGGACTCCCAGGGCAATCCCGCGCCCATCGTCGAGGTATCCGGGCGCACCTATCCAGTGGAAATTCGATACCGCCCCGATGACGATGACCCGGACGCCCTCGTCCACGCCATCGAGGAACTCATGGCCGAGGGGCCCGGCGATATTCTCTGCTTCTTTCCCAGCGAGCGCGATATTAGGGACGCCATGGAACTCCTAGAATCCCGGCGCTGGCGCGGAACGCACATTCTGCCGCTTTTTGGCCGCCTCTCCAACCAGGAGCAACACCGGGTATTCTCCCCCCACTCGGGACGGCGCATTGTGCTTTCCACCAATATCGCAGAAACCTCCCTGACGGTTCCCGGTATTCACTACGTGGTGGACACCGGCACCGCGCGCATTTCCCGTTATTCCACCCGCACCAAGGTGCAAAGGCTGCCCATCGAGCCCATTTCCCAGGCCAGTGCCAATCAGCGCTCCGGGCGCTGCGGGCGCGTGGCCGAGGGCGTGGCCATTCGACTGTATTCTGAAGAGGATTTTCTCTCCCGCCCGGAATTCACCGACCCGGAGATTCTGCGCACAAATCTCGCCAGCGTCATCTTACAAATGGCCTCGCTCCGCCTGGGCGATGTTGCTCGTTTCCCCTTCGTGCAGCCCCCGGAAGCCCGCCATATCCGCGATGGACTCACCCTCCTGCACGAACTCGGCGCTATCTCTCAGCCGCGCCCCGAAGGGTTGCCCAAACTCACCCGGATCGGCCGCGACCTTGCCCGCATTCCGGTCGATCCTCGGTTGGCCCGCATGTTGGTAGAGGCCCAGCGCCTGGGGTGCCTCCACGAGGTCATCGTGATCGTGGCGGCCCTGACCACCCAGGATATTCGGGAGCGCCCCCTGGATCACCAAGCCCAGGCGGATCAACTGCACGCCCGGTTCCGCGATAAAAAGAGCGACTTCCTCAGCTACCTCAAACTCTGGGATTACCTTGGACAAAAGCGGGAGGAGCTCAGCGGCAACGGGCTGCGCCGGTTGATGAAGGCCGAGTTCCTGCACTACATGCGCTCGCGCGAGTGGCGCGATCTGGTGCGCCAACTGCGCGATGTGGCCAAGCAATTGGGGTGGAATATCCCCCGTCCCGCAGACGATACCTCGGCTCCGGCTGCGCGTACGTCGGCAAGCGGCGCACCCACCGCCCACACTGCCCCAGGCAATGCGGAGGCCATTCATTCCAGCCTGCTGGCCGGGCTGCTCATGAATATCGGCCAGCGCGACGGCAACTCCAAGGAGTTCCACGGCACCCGGAACACTCGGTTCATGGTGTTCCCCGGCTCCGCCCTGGCCAAAAAGCCCCCGGAGTTCGTCATGGCTGCCGAGCTGGTGGAGACCTCCCGCCTGTGGGCCCGGGACGTCGCCGCCATTGATCCCGCCTGGGTGGAACGCCTGGCCGGAAACCTACTCAAGCGGCAGTATTCCGATCCCGTGTGGTCACGCTCCAAGGCGGCCGCGGTGGTGCGGGAAAAGGCCACCCTCTACGGGGTGACCATCTACGCGGATCGCACCGTGCCCTATCACCGGGTGGACCCCGAGGCCGCGCGATCCCTGTTTATCCGGCACGCCCTCATCGAGGGCGATTGGGCCACCCGCCATCACTTTTTCCACGATAATGCCGCCAAGTTGGCCGAGGCCGCAGAGATCGAGGAAAAGGCCCGCCGCCGTGGCCTGGTGGCCGATGAGGACGTGCTCTACGAGTTCTACGATCAGCGCATACCCCGCACCGTTACCACGGGCGCGCACTTTGATTCCTGGTGGAAGAAAAAGCGCCGCGAGAATCCCGCCGCGCTGGATTTCTCCCCCGAGGCTCTGCTGCACGATGATGCCCAGGAGATTACCCAGGATCTCTTTCCCGATCACTGGGATCAATTCCGCCTGGAATACTCCTTTACCCCCGGCAGCAAGGATGACGGCGTGCGTGTGCTCATCCCCGTGCCCATGCTCGCCAGCATCGATCCCGCCCCGTTCCAGTGGCTGGTGCCCGGCCTGCGCGTGGAATTGGTCACGGAACTCATCCGCAGCCTGCCCAAGGGGCTGCGCCGCAGCGTGGTGCCCGCCCCCGATTTCGCGGAGAAGGTCACCCCCCTGCTCAATCCCGGCGAGGACCTGCGGGAATCCCTCGCCGCCGGGCTCCGCAGACTGGGTGGCACCGGCATCGACGCCACGGATTTCTCCCTTGCTGCCCTGCCCGCCCACCTGCGCATGACCTTTGCCGCAGTGAATAAGCGAGGCAAGATCATCGACGCGGACAAGGACGTCCAGGCCCTGCGCCAGCGCCAGGCCACGCAGATTCGCTCCTCGATGGATCGCCTGGGAAGTTACTCCGAGACCACCTCCGCTAAGGAGTGGACGGCAGAAACCCTGGGCACCATCCCGGAAACCGTGCAGACCACCGTGGACGGACACTCCGTGACCGCCTACCCCGCCCTCCGGCTTAACGAGGGAGCCATTTCCGTGGTGGTGCTGCCCACCAAGACCGCTGCGGATCAATCCATGCTCACCACCACGCTCACCCTGCTCATGCGGGCTGTCACGGTCAATGCCAAGCAGATGACCAAGGGGCTCCCGCTGCAACAGCGCGTGGCCTTAGAGCACTATCCGCACGGCGGCGTCGAGGGAATCGTGGAGGAGGCCCGCGTGGCCGCCATCAGGGATCTTCTGCTTGCCGCCGGAGGCCCCGTGCGCAGCCCCGAGGAGTTCGCCGGGCTGCGCGACACCCTCGTGCCCAAGGTGGCGGGCGAGGTTCGCCGCAGCATCGTGGCCATTGCCCCGGCGCTGGTCTCCTACGAGCGCGTGGCCGATGAGTTAAACGAGTGGGAGGGCCCGGCCATCGACGACATGCGGGCGGAACTCAACTTTCTCCTCCCTCCCAAGGCCCTCATTGTGCACGGGATCAATCACCTCAAGCACCTCCCGCGTTATCTCCAGGCGATGAATCTGCGCCTGGAGGAGATGAACCGCGATCCCGATAAGGACGCCGCCCGGCAAGACGAGGTGGACACGGTGCTCACGCACCTGCGCAAGGTGCTCGCCGCCAAGCCCAAGGGAGCGGAAAAAACCAGGCCGGTCAAGGAAATCTACTGGATGATCGAGGAATTCCGCGTGAGCCTCTTTGCACAGCGGCTGGGCACCGCGCAACCTGTCTCGCGCAAGCGGATCATGCGGGCGATAGACAAACTCTAAATCTCATGGGTGGCTATGTCGCCGCGTCCCTCCCGGGCACGGCGACGCATGAGCCGGATCTCCTTTTCAAAGTCCTCCGCGCAGTCAAAGGATTTATACACGGAGGCAAAGCGCAGATAGGCCACCTCGTCCAATTCGCGCAGCGGCTCCAGGATCGCCAGGCCAATGGCATTGGCGTTGATCTGGGAACTGCCGTGGCTGCGCACCGTCTCCTCTACCTGCTGAGCCAGGCGCTTGAGGGAGTCATCGGAGACGTCGCGCCCCTGGCAGGCGCGGCGCACGCCGGTGATCACCTTCTCACGGCTAAACGGCTCCGTGACCCCATTGCGCTTGACCACCAGGAGGATCGCCTTCTCCACGGTGGTAAAGCGTCCAGAGCAACTACTACATTCCCGGCGGCGTCGAATGGCCGCACCGGCGTCAATCACTCTGGAATCAATCACCCTGGAATGGGTGTGGTGGCAAAAGGGGCAGTACACGGAAAACCATGCCTCCTTGTGGCAAAATCTTGCGGTGCAACGATGAAATAGATACCGGCCCGATTCTATTACCTCTCCCCTTAACGCGCGGCGGACACCGCTCCGGCGTGAATATCCATTCCCATCTCCACGGCGGGATCGGGCCCCTCATCCGTGAGGAATACCGCTCCCAGCACCACACTCAGCCCAAAGACTCCGCCCACCAGGTACGTGGTGATCCGATCGGTGGGGCTGCGTCGCGGACGTGTTCCATCCGACATGCCATCGCTGCGCTCGAATATCGGGGCATCACCCCTCACTCCATCTAATCCCCTATTCGAATGAGTGAGCGTTCGAACGCCCCTTAAGTCTCCCACCGCAGCAAACCCCTCACCCGGCTCCCACACCGCCGCAGGGGGGAACGGGGCGAGCGGAGAGATCACCGTGGTTAATCGGAGCAAATGAGGTAGTCATGGCACTATCCTTCCTAGGGCCTGTTCCTGCACAACATCAGTCAATACCCATCGAACAAACCAACCCATACGGTAGATCAGGTGTTCGATAAAGCGTTCGATACCCGTTATAGCACCCATCCGCACCCCTGTCTAGCCCCAGGGCAAAAATCTTCGAACACCCGTCCCAAACAGCCCCCGGCATTGTGTACAGTGAAGGGCATTGGAATCGCACCGGCGAAGGAGTACCGCACATGCCCCGCACCCCCAGTGGCCCCAGCGCAGACAAGGACGCCCCTGATCTCTCCACGTTGTCCCCACGGCAGCGTCGAATCCTTGAGGTGATCCGGGACGCCGTGGTCCTACGCGGATACCCGCCGAGCATCCGAGAGATTGGCGATGCGGCAGGCCTCCAATCCACCTCCTCGGTGGCGTACCAGCTCAAGGAGCTAGAGAAAAAGGGCTTTCTGCGCCGCGATCCCAACAAGCCCCGCGCGGTAGACGTGCGGCACCTCCCGGGTGACCCCGCCCCCGCCAAGAAGCAAACCGCCGCACCGGAGACATCGGCTCCGCCCGAGGCCGCAGCCACCTCCTACGTTCCGCTCCTGGGCAATATCGCCGCAGGTTCCCCGATCCTGGCGGAGGAAAACGTCGATGACTATTTCCCTCTGCCCAGCGATGTGGTGGGAGACGGGGAACTCTACATGCTGAAGGTATCCGGGGAATCCATGCGCGATGCCGGTATTTTGCACGGCGATTGGATCGTGGTGCGCTCTCAGCCGGTGGCAGAGGAGGGCGAGTTCGTGGCCGCCCTCATCGACGGGGAGGCCACCGTCAAGGAGTTCCACCGAGATTCCACTGGGGTGTGGCTCCTACCTCACAATGAGGCCTTTGACCCCATCGACGGCTCCCAGGGGCAGATCATGGGCAAGGTGGTATCTGTCATGCGGAAACTATAGTTACTCACCCCCGAAAAGGGGGTATTCTCTCCTCCACTCTCCGCCTTTCTCACTTTCTGACCTCCACATTTGGCCCGAGCCAACACGAGGTCAATCAATCCCACAAGGCAAATGTGGTTTTTATGGAACAATGGGGTCATCTTGAGGGGTTCACGCCCCGGCTGCCGCCAAGGTGCGACCAAGAGCAGCCCCAATGGTTCCGGGAAACCGACCCGGATAATCCGATTGGAGTCTGAGCAGACCCCGAGTGGACCCAAGTGGAAAGGAATGACCGCCATGTATGCAGAGGAGCGTCGGCGTCAGATCGCCGCCCAGACTGCCGTCGAGGGCAGGGTGAACGTGACGGAACTCTCCCGGAAGTTTGACGTCACCGCCGAGACCATCCGCCGCGACCTCGCCGTGCTCGACCGCGATGGGATCGTGCACCGCGTTCACGGCGGTGCCGTGGCCACGCAGTCCTTTCAAACCACGGAGCTCTCCCTGGACGCTCGCCTGCGCTCCGCGCCCAACGCCAAGTCCGCCATCGCCCGGGCCGCACTCAACTTCCTCCCGGATTCCCCCGGTGGTGGACTTTTCCTCGATGCCGGCACCACCGTCACCGCCCTGGCCGACCTCATTGCGGATACTCCCCAGGCAAATCAGTGGTCGATCGTGACCAATAGCCTGCCCATCGCGCTGACGATGGCCAATAAGGGGCTCAGCGAGATTCAACTGCTGGGCGGCTCCGTCCGGGCGATCACGCAGGCCGTGGTGGGCGATACCGCCCTGCGCACCCTGGCCCTCATGCGGGCGGACGTGGCCTTCATCGGCACGAACGCCCTCACCCTCGATCACGGCCTTTCCACCGCCGATGCCCAGGAGGCCGCGATCAAGTCCGCAATGGTCACCAACGCCCGCCGGGTGGTGGTGCTGTGCGATTCCAGCAAGATCGGCAACGATTACCTGGTGAGCTTCGCCGCCATCGAGAATATTGACGTTGTGATCACCGATAGCAACGCGCCCGAGTCCTATGTGCAGAGCCTGCGCGACCGCGACATAGAGGTGGTGCTGGCCTCCTAGAGCCAGCGCAAAGGCGGTGGGCCAAGATATTTCGTCTCGCCCACCGCCCTGTATGGCGGTTCTATACCGCCAGGATCGCGCGCACGGCGTCGCGCGCCTCCGAGGCCCCCTCGGAGGCCAGGGCCGCCGCTGCGGCGGCCTCGCACTCCTCCAGGGTTACCTCCGCGAGTTGCGCGCCCACTCCCGCCACGGCTGTGGAGGCGGCAGAAAGCGAGTTCACGCCCAGGCCGGTGAGCACGCAGGCCAGGAGCGGATCGGCGGCGGCCTCGCCGCACACACCCACGGCAGTATTCGTATCGCGCCCCACCACGCAGGTGTGCTGGATAAGGCGCAGCACGGCGGGTTGCCAGGGATCGGTCAAATACGCCAACTGGGAAGAAAGGCGATCGGCAGCCATCGTGTACTGGGTGAGGTCATTGGTGCCGATGGAGACGAAGTCCAGGTGCGGCATGATCTTATCCGCCATGAGCGCGGCGGCGGGCACCTCGATCATCGCGCCCGGGGTGAGCCCGCGCTCCTTGCACAGGGAGGCAAACCACTCGGCCTCCCGCGCCGTGGAGACCATCGGCGCCATGACCCAGGTGGGGGCCTGATCGCCGCGCCCCTGCGCGGCCTGGGCGATGGCATCGAGCTGGCGGGTAAGCAGGGCCTCGTTATCCCGGGCAATGCGCAGGCCGCGCACGCCCAGGGCCGGGTTCTCCTCCTCGCTCATATTGGCGTAGGCGATGGGCTTATCCGAGCCCGCGTCCAGGGTGCGCACCACGACCTTGGACTCCGGGAAGGCGGCAAAGACCTTGCCGTACAGGGCCGCCTGCTCGTCCACCGAGGGTTCCTCCGTGGCGGAGAGGAAACTCATCTCCGTACGGTAGAGGCCAATGCCCTCCGCCTGGGTATCGGCGGCAATGCGCGCGGCGTTGGCGTCTTGGACGTTGGCGAGCAATTGCACCCGGTGCTCGTCCTTGGTGCTGGCGGGGCCCGTCCACTGGGCGATCTTGGCGGCGCGCTCCTGGGATTCCTGCACCATGCGCGCCGCCTCCTCCGGGTCCGCGCCGCTGCTCACGGTGCCCACGGAGCCGTCGATAAGCACCTTGGTGCCCGCGGCAAAGTCGCGGATCGAGGTCCCGGCGGCCACGATGCAGGGCAGATTGAGCTGGCGGGCGATGATCGCCGTGTGGCTGGTGGGCCCGCCGAGTTCCGTAACCAGTCCGCGATAATGCTCGATATCCAGGGCGGCGGTATCGGCCGGGGAAAGATCATCGGCAAAGAGAATAACCTCACCCTCGATGGCGGGCAGGCCGGGCTCCTCCTCGCCGCGCAACTGCGCGATCACGCGATCTCGAATATCGCGCAGGTCGGTGGTGCGCTCCGCCATCACGCCGCCCGCCGCGTTGAACATGGCCACGAACTTGGCGGTGGCCTCCACCGTGGCAAAGGCGGCGTCCATGCCCGATCGGATATTTTTACGCACGGTCTTGCGCCAACCCCGATCGCGCACCATTCCGGCGGTAGCCCCCAACACCTCGGCGGCGGGGCCCTCGGCGCTGTTAGCGCGGGCGTCGAGACGCTCCGCCACGGCGTCGGCCGCCGCGACAAACTTCTCGTACTCCGCCTCCCGTTCTTCCTCGGGAATCGTGGTGCCGCCGGTGGGAAGTTCGGGGCGGGGACGCACCCACACCACGTCCGCGTAGGCGATACCCGCAACCACGCCGGTGCCCTTTGCGGTGAGGTGAGCAGAAGCATTGTTTCCAGAGCCTTCGGTCATGCGCACCACTCTAGCCGGGGTTACGGACACCACGCCACAGCAACCTGCCCGAAACTTGCCCGAGCAAACATCGCATAAGCCACATATCTCCCCCAACCAGACATAAGACCTCTTGACTTTTCGGGCACCAAGCGAAAGGATTAAGACATAATCAGACATCAATAGTGACGTTCATCTCCCAATGGCCCGGCCCAACGATAGACCCAAGGAACCCCGTGATACTCACGCTCACCCCCAACCCCAGCGTCGATGCCACCCTGACGCTCCCCGAACCCCTCTCCCCCGGCTCCGTTCACCGGCTCAGCGCCCTCGATCACGTAGCCGGCGGCAAGGGCGTCAATGTGGCCCACGCCATCCACCTCGCGCAGCGGCCCACCCTCGCTCTCTTTCCGGCGGCAAGCACCGATCCTTTCGTCGAACTCGCCACTCAGGAGTCCATTCCGCACCTCGCCATTGCCATGCAGGAGCGGGTGCGCACCAATACCACCATCACCCAGCCCGATGGCACCACCACCAAGCTCAACGGCCCCGGCCCGCTCATCAGCGCGGAGGTGCGCGATCTCCTGCTCGATACCCTCGTGCGCACCGCCCGGCAGCACAACGCCGCGTGGATCGCTCTTTCCGGCTCCCTGCCCCCGGGTCTGCCCACCGGCTGGTACGGGGAACTGGTGGCCCACCTGCGCGCGGAGGTTCCCGGGGCCCGCGTGGCCGTGGATACCTCGGACGCCGCCATGATCGCCCTGGGAGAAAGCTTTGAGCGCGCCGCTCCCCACCTCATCAAGCCCAATGGGCTGGAATTGGGGCAGTTGGTGGGCTGCGATGGCCTGCACCTGGAGCACCAGGCCGAGGCCGGAGACTATCTGCCCGTGGTGGAGGCCGCCCGTTCCATCGTGGCGCGCGGGGTGGAGTCCGTGCTGGTCACCCTGGGCGGCGCCGGTGCCGTCCTCGTCACCGCCCAGGGCGCGTGGAAGGCCACGCCCCCGCCCACCACGGTGGTATCCACCGTGGGCGCCGGGGATAGTTCCCTGGCCGGCTATCTCCTGGCCGCCACGAACGGGAACGCTCCCGAGCAGTGCCTGCGCCAGGCCGTGGCCTACGGCAGCGCCGCCGCAGCCCTACCCGGCACTACCCTGCCCCGCCCCGAGCAGGTAGACATGGAAAAGACTCAGATTAGCGCCATCGACCACGCTTGAGCCGCGCTGGAAAGCAGCACTCGGTATAGCAAGAAAGAAAGGAAAACCGATGTCCTCTCCCATCATCACCGCCGACCTCGTCGGCCTCGACGTGGATTACGGCGGTGAACCCGCCGCCGTCATCGAAAACCTGGCGGGGCTCGTGGCCGCCGCCGGGCGGGCTACCGACGCCGCCCTGCTCGCCAGCGACGCCCGCGCCCGCGAGGAGAAATCCGGCACGGGCGTTCCCGGCGGCGTGGCCATTCCGCACTGCCGCTCCGCAGCGGTCACCGAACCCACCCTCGCCTTTGCTCGCCTCCGCCGCCCGGTGGACTTCTCCGGCCCGGACGGGGATGCCTCCCTGGTGTTCCTCATCGCCGCCCCGGAGGGCGGGGGCAAGGAACACCTCAAGATCCTCTCCAAGCTCGCCCGAGCCCTGGTGCGCAAGGACTTCCTGGAGGGGCTGCGCGGGGCCACCACTCCCGAGGAGATCGTGGAACTGGTCACCGGCGTGGTCAATGCCGCGCCGAAGAAAAAGAAGCCCGCCCCGGAGGCTACCCCCGCAGCCGAGGCAACCGCCGCTGCCAATAAGGCCGATGAGGAGGCCAAGGTCACCCGCGTGGTGGCCATCACCGCCTGCCCCACCGGCATCGCGCACACCTACATGGCGGCCGACGCCCTCACCCAGACCGCCGAGGCCCGCCCGGACATCGAGTTCGCCGTGGAACCCCAGGGCTCCTCCGCCGTCACCCCGCTGCCCGCCGCCACCATCGAGGCGGCCGACGCCGTTATCTTTGCCACCGACGTCGGTGTCAAGGACCGCGAGCGCTTTGCGGGCAAACCGGTGATTGAGTCCGGCGTAAAGCGCGCGATCAACGAGCCGGGCACCATGCTCGACGAGGCGGTGGCCGCCGCGGCGAATCCCCGCGCGCGGCGAGTGGCCGGAGGCGAAGCGCCTGCAAGCGACTCCGAAGCCCCGGTGGAGGGCTCGGGCCTGAGCTGGGGCAAGCGCATCCAGCAGGCCGTGATGACCGGCGTTTCCTACATGGTGCCCTTCGTGGCCGCCGGTGGGCTGCTGCTGGCGCTGGGGTACCTGCTTGGCGGCCGCCAGGTGGGCGATTACTGGCAGGTGCTGGTCACCCACTATTCCCTGAGCAACCTGCCCGAGGACGTCGCCGTGATCGGCGGACAGTTGGTGGCCTTTGACCGCTCAGGCCTAGGGCTTTACCTGGCGGCCATCCTCTTTGCCACCGGCCAGGCGGCAATGAGCTTCGTGGTGGCCGCACTGTCCGGTTACATCGCCTACGCCCTGGCCAATCGCCCCGGTATCGCCCCCGGCTTTGTGGGCGGCGCGCTGTCCGTGATGCTTGGCGCGGGCTTCATCGGTGGCCTGGTCACGGGTATCCTCGCCGGATTCATCGCCATGTGGCTCGGCTCCTTGAAGGTGCCGCGTTGGGTGGCCTCGCTCATGCCGGTGGTGATTATTCCGCTGCTGACCTCCATGATCGTGGGCCTGGCGATGTTCCTGGTGCTGGGCAAGCCCCTGGAGGCCGTCATGACCGGCTTGCAGAACTGGCTGAACTCCATGTCCGGTTCCTCCGCCGTGCTGCTCGGCGTGATCCTTGGCCTGATGATGTGCTTTGACCTCGGCGGCCCGGTGAACAAGGCGGCCTACCTCTTTGCCACCGCAGGCCTTTCCACCGGCGACGATTCCTCCATGAAGATCATGGCCGCCGTGATGGCCGCCGGCATGGTGCCGCCCATCGCGCTTTCCCTGGCCACCTTTATCCGCGGTCGCCTATTTACCCCCGCCGAGCGGGAAAACGGCAAGTCCTCCTGGCTGCTGGGACTCTCCTTCGTCTCCGAGGGCGCGATCCCCTTCGCCGCCGCCGATCCGCTGCGCGTGATCCCCTCCATGATGGCCGGTGGCGCGGTCACCGGCGCGCTGAGCATGGCCCTCGGCGTGACCGCCAGCGCCCCGCACGGCGGTATCTTTGTGCTTCCGGTTATCTCCCCGGCCCTGGCCTGGGTGCTTTCCCTGGCCGCCGGTATCGCGGTGTCCACCCTGGCGGTACTCGCCCTGAAGCAACTGTGGCCCAACAAGGCCGTGCAGGCGGCCACCACGGAAGCATCCGAGGCGCCAGCGGCAGCAGCCGCGCCCTCCGCGTAGAACGCCCCCTGGCTTTCCGACGAGGACAGCCGGGGAATAGGCCGCGAACCTGGCACCGCCGCCTCAGCGCGCCTAAAATACAAGATCGAGCATTTTTACTATTCCCACCACGCCACCGGCGTGGAAGAAAGGACAATCATGGCCTCTAAGACCGTCACCGTTGGTTCCGCTGTGGGTCTGCACGCCCGCCCGGCCTCCATCATTGCCGATGCCGCTGGCGATTACGACGAGGACATCTTCCTCACCCTGGTGGGCGGCGACGAGGACGACGAGACCGACGCCGCCTCCTCCCTGATGATTATGGCCCTGGGCGCGGAAAAGGGCGATCAGGTGACCGTGACCTCGGAGAACGCCGAGGCCGTGGAGAAGATCGCGGCCCTCATCGAGAAGGACCTGGATTCCGAGTAATCCCCCTCTGCTCCTGGCATAAAGCTAGGGGAAAGAACAAGCGCCCGTCGGCGGTGAATACCGGCCACGGGCGTTTTTCGAGTTCTCGGCTATTTTCCGGCTAGTTTCTAGCCGCCGCACCGCTTCCGTCGCCCTCGCCCACGCGACGATACAGCCACATCAGCACCGGGTACCCCACCATGATTCCGGCCGAACCCCAGGCGATACCTTCCAGTTCCACCGGGCCCACGTGCAGGGTGAGGTTGCCGACCCCCGCCACCAGGGCCACCGCCGCAGCGGTGAGATTCACCGGGTGGTTGAAGTTCACCTTATTGTCCTGCCAGATCCGCACGCCCAGCATGCCGATCAGCCCGTAGAGCACCAGGGTTGCCCCGCCCAGGACCCCGGCGGGGATACTGAAGATCAGCGCGCCAAACTTAGGAATGAAGGCCAACGCCACGGCCGTGAGCGCCGCCACCCAGTAGGCCGCGGTGGAATACACCCTGGTGGCGGCCATCACGCCCACGTTTTCCGCGTAGGTGGTGGTGCCCGAGCCGCCGAAGCCCCCGGCGAGGGTGGTGGCGAGGCCGTCGGCAAGCAGGGCGTCCCCGGCGCGATCGTCGAGGTTGCGTCCCGTCATGGCGGAGACGGCCTTGACGTGGCCCACGTTCTCCGCGATGAGGACGATCACCACCGGCAGGGTCACCAGGATCGCGGAGAGCCTAAATTCCGGGGTATGAAACTGCGGCACGCCCACCCAGGCGGCCTGCGCAATAGCCTCGCGCGCTCCCTCGGTGAGGTTGCCTGTGATGGCGGCAAAGATCCAACCGATGAGCACCCCACCGAGGATTCCCAGGCGCGCCACCATGCCCCGGCCCGCCACGGTGAGCAGCAGAATGCTCACCAGGGTCACGGCGGCCACGAGCGGCTGGGACTCAAAGTTGCGCGCGGCGGTGGGCGCGAGGTTCAGGCCGATGAGCGCCACAATCGCTCCGGTGACGGCGGGCGGCATGGCGGCGTCGAGCACGCCGCGCCCGGCGGCCTTGACCACCAGCCCCACCACCACGAGCGCCAGACCCGCCACCACCACGCCGCCGAGTTGCACCGAGATTCCCTCGCCCTGGGTGGCCGCCAGCGGGGCGATGAAAGCAAAGGAACTGCCCAGATAACTGGGCAGCCGATTGGCGGTGATGAGGAGAAAGAGCATGGTGCCCAGCCCGGAAAAGAGCAGGGTGGTGTTCACGGGGAAGCCCGTGAGGGTGGGCACCAGCAGGGTGGCCCCGAACATGGCGATGACGTGCTGCATGCCTATGCCGATGGTGCGCGGCCAATCCAGGCGTTCCTCGGGCGCCACCACCTGCCCGGGGAGAATCTTCTTGCCGTCGCCGTGGACGGCCCACCTCATCACGGTTGTTCCTTAACGGAGAGCATGAGCGGAACCTATCTGCCAGAAATGCTGTACGTAGGGATTATACGAGGCTTAAGCCCCGGAATAATTCACCTCAGCGACTGTTCCTGCGCCGACCGTTCTACGCGTCTACCCCTCGGAGGCACCCTCCACCGCGAACTCCCCCAGTTCCTCGGCCAGGCGGCGCGGCAGGCGCACGTCGATCCGGGTGCCGGTATCCGTGTATTGCTCGTCAAGCACCGTGCCAAACTCGTGTACTCGGGAGACCACCTCGCCCCGGGTAAAGGGGATCTCCAAGATCACGTGCTTATCCAGGGTGTTAAGGAAGAGTTCGATGCGCGATTCCAGCTCGCCTATCCCCTCCCCGGTGGCGGCGGAGACGAACACTACGTCCTCGATCACGTGCCGCAGCTCCGCCAGCGCCAGGGGGTCCGCGATGTCCGTCTTGTTCACCACGATCACCTCGGGCGGGGCCTGCGCCCCGGTTTCCCGCACGATGTCCGCGATCACGTGATTGACGGCCTGGATCTGCTTGAGGGGAAAGGGATCGGAGCCGTCCACCACGTGCAGCATGAGGTCTGCCTCTAGCACCTCCTCCAGGGTGGATTTGAAGGCCTCCACCAATTGCGTGGGCAGGTGCCGCACGAAGCCCACGGTGTCGGTGAAGATGATGGAGCGGCCGTCGGCCAGTTGCGCCTTGCGGGTGGTGGGGTCCAGGGTGGCAAAAAGCGCGTCCTCCACCAGCACGCCCGCGCCGGTGAGCGCGTTGATGAGGGAGGACTTTCCGGCGTTGGTGTACCCCGCGATGGCGATCTTCGGCGTGAGCGAGGCGCTGCGGCGCGAGCGCTTGACCTCGCGCGAGGTTTTCATCGCCGCGAGTTCCTTGCGCAGGCGCGCCATGTCCGCGCGCAGGCGGCGTCGATCCGCCTCGATCTTGGTTTCACCGGGGCCGCGCAGGCCCACGCCGCCGTTGGACCCGGCGCGCCCGCCCGCCTGGCGGGAGAGGTTGCCACCCCAACCGCGCACGCGGGTGATGAGGTATTCCATCTGTGCCAGGGATACCTGCGCCTTGCCTTCCTTGGACTTGGCGTGCTGGGCAAAGATGTCCAGGATCAGCATGGTGCGGTCGATGACCTTGGTGTTCAGGGCGTTTTCCAGGGCCACGAGCTGCCCCGGATTGAGTTCACCATCGCAGATCACGGTGTCCGCCCCGGTGGCGGCCACAATATCGCGCAGTTCCTCCACCTTGCCGGAGCCCACGTAGGTGCCGGAATCCGGCTTATCGCGGCGCTGATAGAGCATGTCCACCACCTCGGCGCCGGCGGTTTCCGCGAGCGCCGCCAGCTCGTTCATGGTGGCCTCCACCTCCGCGAGGGTGCCCTGCGTCCACACCCCCACCAGGATCACCCGTTCCAGGCGCAGTTTGCGGTACTCCACCTCGTAGCCATCGGCCTGTTCCTCGGCGTGAATGGTGGTCTGGCGGTTCACCCGGCGCAGGGAGTTGCGCTCGGAGAGGTCAAGGTCACCCACCGTGGGTTCATCGGTGCTTACCGACGCCCCCTCCGGGGTCACGCTACCGCGAAAGGCCTGGGCCAGGAGTTCCTCGTGGGACTCGGGGCAAGAATCGGTGGAATCCATTGGGTTGTTCATCGCCGCCCATTGTCCCACACTCCGGGAGGGGGACTAGAGTTTGTGCCATGAGCACGGATCTCAAAAGCATCGGCCTGGGTTTTTCAACGTGGCAGGACGCGGTGGAGGCGGCCATCGCCTCCAATGCGCTCTCGGTAACCGGGGAGGTGCGCGGGGGCCAATTGATTCAGTTCGCGGATCGCTCCGGGGCCCAGATCAATATCCTCGCGGTGGAGCCCTTTGCCACCTTCGCGGGCTTTGAGTCCGTCACCCAGACCTACGCCCACGTGGACATGCTGACGGACGTGGTGGCGCTCTGCGAGATCGTCGATCCGCTGGGCAACGCCCTGACCACCGTCACCTGCAACCTCGCCCAGGGGCCGCTGCTGGCAGAAGATGGCCAGCAGCAGTTCCAGCCGCTCGCCGTGACCGCCCTGGGCATTGATACCACCGTGTACCCCTCAGCGGTGGAGTATGAGAACGCCACCGGCAACGTCCTGGGCATGATCCTCTCCGAAGGGGCACAAAGCGTGGCCGCGGGCACCGGCACCACGGCTCCCGACGCCTCCGCGGAGTTCTCCGCGCGGGTACTAGAGGCGGAATACCGCACGGCGGAACTCACCGGGCAGCGCTTTATCCACGCCACTGTGGACGGCCCCTTCCCCTTTGACGTCTGCCTACCGGACGCCCCCGAGTTGCCCCAACGCGATGAGGTCATCGCCGGGACGATCATGCTGGTGGCCTCCATCAAAGCCCCCATCGGCGGGGGTTGCTGCGGCGGGGGCGGGGGCTCCTGCGGCTGCGGCGGCCACTAACCGCCTAGAGCCAGGTGGTTCCCGTGGCCACGATCTCCGAGGGGCCGGTGAGCGTGGCGGTATCCTCTCCGATGGTCACGGTCACCTCGCCGCCGGGAACCCGCACGGTGACCTCCCCGGTGGCGTGTCCGGCGTCGGCAAGCGCCGCGGTGGCCGCCGCCACGGTGCCGGTGCCGCAGGAAAGGGTCTCCCCCACTCCGCGCTCCCACACGCGCATGTCCACCGCGCCCTCGGCCAGCGGCGTGAGCACCTCCACATTGACGCCCTGGGGGAAGAACTCCCGATCCCACTCCGGCTGGCGCAGCGGCCAGGCGGCGAGGCCCTGCGCGTCCAGGCCGGGGATCACGGCCGCCAGGTGCGGGTTGCCCACGTTGATGCCCAGTCCGGCAAAGGACTGCTCCCCCATGCGCGCGGTGGAAAGCCCCTCCACGCGCACCGGCCCCATGTCCACAGAGACTATTGCGCGCCGATCGGTGGCCTCGTGTACCTCCACCGCGCGGTGCCCGGCCCGGGTATCCACCGTGAACGCGGCGGAATCCACCAGGCCCCGGGAATAGAGCCAGTGGGCAAACACCCGCACGCCGTTGCCGCACATCTCCGCTATGGAGCCGTCCGCGTTGCGATAATCCATAAACCACAGGCTCTCCCGACGCACCACCCGCAGGATTCCATCCGCCCCCAGCCCCTTGTGCCTATCCGCCAGGCGAGCCACGCGCTCCGGGGTGAGATCTCTCTCCCCGTGCTCATCGGGAATGATGAGGAAGTCATTGCCCGTTCCGTGGCCCTTGGCGTACAACAGTTCCGTTTCCGTGTTCACTCCAGCCACTCTAGCGCCTGGGCGCGGGTATCACCGGCGGCGTCAATCCAATGGATCCGGGGATCGCGGCGGAACCAGGCTCGTTGCCTGCGTACGTAGCGCCGCGTGCCCGTGGTGGTGCGCTCCCGAGCCTCCTCCCAGCTCATCTCCCCAGCCAGGGCGGCCAGCACCTGCGCGTATCCGATGGCCCGGCCCGCCGTGGAATCGCGCCGCAGCCCGTTGCTAGCCACCAGTTCCTCCACCTCAGCCACCAGGCCCGCCTCAAACATCGCCTCGGTGCGCCGCGCAATGCGCGGGTTGAGCCACTCAGGCGTGGTTTCCAGTCCGATGATTCGAGTATTCCAGCGCGGCGGCGCGCCGATCGGCGGCTGGCTGGCCTGGTAGGGCTTGCCCGTGATTTCGATGACCTCCAGGGCGCGCACGGTGCGGCGGGGATCCTGGTCCTCGATGATCTCCGCCGCCTGGGGATCGCGCCGCGCTAACTCCGCGTGCAGGGCCGCCACGCCGACGGCGTCCAGGCGATCCTGCCATTTCTGCCGCACCTCGGGGTCGGTGGGGGGAAACTGCCAATCATCGAGCAGGGACTGCGCATACAGCATGGAGCCCCCCACCAGAATCGGGGTGACGCCCCGCTCGCGCAGGGCCTCCACATCGGCCACCGCCGCGCGCTGATACCGCGCCACCGAGGCCGTTTCCGTTACCTCCCACACGTCTAATTGGTGGTGCGGTATTCCCTCGCGCTCCGTCACGCTGAGTTTGGCCGTGCCAATATCCATGCCCCTATACAACTGCATGGAATCCACATTCACGATCTCCCCGCCCAGGTGGTGCGCCAGCGCCAGCCCCAGGGCGGACTTTCCCGACGCCGTGGGCCCCACCACCGCGATCGGGGTAGGAGCGATCGAGGCAGGGGCGATCACGCCTCCCACTCCCACTCGGCCACGTAGCGGCCCACCCCGGCGGTGGCGTCCACGTCCACCAGGTGCGCGCGAGTGGGGCGCAGGGCCGCGAGTTCGCACCACAGTTCCTGCTCGATCACCCCGGCCCCGCCCAACCAGGAGGCGAGATCGGGGTCGGGCTCGCCTCCCTCCAGGCGGCCCGCCAGCAGGTCACGGCACCATTGATCGGCCTGGGAAGCGGCGTCGATAAGCGAAAGCGGGGCACGCGGGGTGAGCCCGGCCGAGCCGTCCACCGCCACCACCGTGAGCACGCCCTCCTCCGGGGCGTGGATTCGATCCCGCACCTGCACCACGTTCGCCCGGGGGCCCAGCACATGCCGCATCACCAGCTCCGGGAGGTAATGCCCCTCGCTCACCCGCTCCTGCGGCGCACCCCAGGCACGGAGGCTCCCCGCGTGGGCGGTAAACCACCGCTTATCGCGGCTGCCCACCAGGTGAATGGGCATGCCTGCGTACTTCTCCGCGCTGCGCTGGGCCAGGGCGCGCAGCCGTTGGCCCGCCTCATCGCGGGGGGCCAACGCAGCGATGAGGGCTGGGCTTCCGGGCATCACCAAGAGTTGAGCAGTCACGGGGAATAAGGTTAATGGGTACATCATGACGCGCAAGGCGCGGGCCTGTACATTTGATAGGTGCGATGTGCGACGGTCGCGCTCAGCGCGGCGTGAGAACTCAACCGATAAGGATGTGCTTTCTGATATGACCCCCCAACCCGCCCCCAGCCCGGCGCAATTGGCAAGGAAAAAGCCAACCCCCGGCCCCAAGGCCGCGGCCAAGGCTCCCGCCGCCCAGCCCGCGCCCAATAATCCCGCGCAGTGGGGGCGCGTGGAAGCCGATGGCACCGCCTGGGTGCGCACCGGCGACGGGGAACGCCGCATTAGTCAGTACAAGGCCGGTACCCCCGAGGAGGGCCTGGCCCACTTCGGTGCCCGCTTTGATGACCTCTCCACCGAGGTCTCCCTGCTGGAATCGCGCCTGCGCCTCCACCCCGAGGACGCCGAGGCGATCCGCACCCAGGCCAAGGAGGTGCGCGCCCAGCTCGACACCGCCGCCGTGATCGGTGACCTCGATTCCCTCGATACCCGCCTGGTGGGCATCATCGCGGATACCGATACCGCCCAGGCCCAGGTGGCCCAGGAGAAGCAGCGACGCCGCGCTGAGGCCATCGCCGCCAAGGAAAAACTGGCCGCCGAGGCCGAGGAGATCGCCGCGAACTCCACCGAGTGGAAGGCGGCCGGGGATCGGATTCACGCCATCCTGGAGGAATGGAAGACCATTCACGGGGTGGACCGCAAAACCGACGATAAGTTGTGGAAGCGCTACTCGCGCGCCCGCGATTCCTTTAACCGCCGCCGCGGCTCCCACTTTGCCGACCTCGACCGCGCCCGCGCCCAGGCCAAGCGTGCCAAGGAGGAACTGGTGGAGCGCGCCCAGGCCTTGCAGGATTCCACCGACTGGGGCGAGACGGCCCGCGCCTTCCGCGACCTAATGAAGGAATGGAAGACCATCGGCCGCGCCCCCCGCGAGGCGGACGACGCCCTCTGGGAGCAGTTCCGCGGCGCCCAGGATCACTTCTTTGACGCCCGCACCGCCGCCAACAACGCCCGCGACCGCGAATACGCCGATAACGCCGCCGCCAAGGACGCCCTGTTGGACGAGTACCGGCCCCTGATTAAGCCCGAGGAGAACCTGGAGGCCGCCCGCGACAAACTGGCCGAGTTGCAGGAAAAGTGGGAGCAGATCGGCTACGTGCCCCGGGGCAAGGTGCGCGAGTATGAGGATAAGATCGCCTCTCTGGAGCGCTCCGTGAAGGAGGCCGCCGAAAGCAAGTGGCGGCGCACCGATCCCGCCGCCCAGGCCCGCGCCGCGCAGTTCCAAGCCAAGGTGGACGAGTTCACCGCCCAAGCCGAGCAGGCGGAGGCCAAGGGCAACGCCAAGCAGGCCGAAAAACTGCGCGCCCAGGCCGCACAGTGGGCCGAGTGGGCCAACACCGCAGCGCAGGCCGTGGAAAACCGCTAAGGTCGGCTCCCGGCCCCAATGATAAAACCCGATCCCCTTGAACAGGGATCGGGTTTCATTCTTTGCTCTCGACGGCCCGGATTCTAAGGGTTCTCGGTGCCCTTGTCCTCCGGCTGCGGCCGAACCTCACGGGAAGCTCGGGCCGCCCTCTCGGTGGCCCGGCTGCGCCGATCATCCACCAACAGGGGATTCTCCTGCTCACCGCGCTGCTGCTGCTTTACCAGGGCCGCGCGCTGGGCATAGCCCACCTCGTCCAGGTCGCTGGCCTGGGCGCGAGCCTGAGCAATGCGCTCCTGCTCCGGCGAGCGGCGCAGCGCGATGAGCGAATACACCACCACGGCCACCACCACGGCACCGATCGCCAGGTAGGCCCCGACACCGGCACTAGTGGCCTCCTCGCTACCCGGGCGGGTCTGGCGCAGCCACATCGCCAACAGCGCCTCCACCGCCGCGATGGTGCACAGCATCCAGGCCAGCAACGCCCACACCGTGCGGCGCAGCGTCAGGGCCAGCCCCGTGAACACACCCAGGCCGAGGAAAGCGCACACGGCAAAGATGTACTCGGTGACCTTCACCCCGGCCTCGGAGGCGGCGTCGCTAAAAAGCAAGACCTGATACCCCGCCACGCCGGTGACCTGGGGTAAAAACAGCGACACCATGTAGAACACATACGCGCCCAGCAGCACGTACCCCGGCGTGCCCAGCCACAACCGCGAGGCCGCCTTGCGCTCTAGGGCGGCCAACTGCGCCGCCGAGTGTTCTTCCTTGCGTGCTTCTGCCGCTTCTGCCATGAGATTCCTGCCTCGGTGCTTCTGTTGATTCCCGCCCGGTGTGACGGGCATGTCAGGGTGGAATGGGCGTGGTGCTGGTGGCGCTAGGAGCGCGGGCGCAGGCTCGGCATGCCCAGGTCCACGCCCACGGGGGCGGTGGTGGGCGTGCGACCGATCTCCGCCATATCGCCCGCCTTGGTGCGGCGGTGGCGCGCCACCCCGGAATCCGCGATGAGGAAGAACGGCGTGGAATCCGTCACGGTCACCTCCACCACATCGCCGGGGCGAATGGCCTCGGTGGCTCCGGAGGGATCAAAGTGCACCAGGCGGCCATCGCGGGCGCGGCCAGACATGCGCTGGGTGCGGTGGTTCTTGCGCCCGGCCTGATCCTGAACGATCAATTCCACCGGGGTACCCACCAGAGCGGCATTATCCTCCGCGCTGATCCGCTCTTGCAGGGCAATCAAACGCTCGTAACGCTCCTGCACCACCTCCTTGGGCACCTGATTATCCATCTCCGCGGCCGGGGTTCCGGGCCGGGGCGAGTACTGGAAGGTAAACGCGGAGGTAAACCGGGCCTTTTCCACCACATCGAGGGTGGCCTGGAAGTCCTCCTCCGTCTCACCGGGGAAGCCCACGATGATGTCCGTGGTGATCGCCGCGTGCGGGATCTTGGCGCGCACCTCCTCCAGGATTCCTAAAAACTTCCTGGTGCGGTAGGAGCGCCGCATGGCCTTAAGCACCGCGTCCGAACCCGATTGCAGGGGCATGTGCAACTGGGGGCACACGTTGGGGGTTTCCGCCATCGCGTCGATCACATCCGAGGTGAACTCCGCCGGGTGCGGGCTAGTAAACCGCACGCGCTCTAGCCCCTCGATCGTGCCGCAGGCGCGCAGCAGTTTGGAAAAGGCCGAGCGATCGCGCTCTAACTCGGGATCCGCAAAGTGCACGCCATAGGCATTCACGTTCTGCCCCAGCAGCGTCACCTCCGTGACGCCCTGATCCACCAGGGCCTGCACCTCCGCAAGAATATCGCCGGGGCGGCGATCCGCCTCCTTGCCGCGCAGCGAGGGAACAATGCAGAACGTGCAGGTGTTATTGCAGCCCACGGAGATGGAGACCCACCCGGCATAGGCCGATTCCCGCTTGGCGGGTAGCACCGAGGGGAACTCCTCTAGGGCCTCCACGATCTCCACCTCAGCGCGGTCATTGTGCTGGGCGCGATCCAGCAGCGCCGGAAGCGAGCCGATGTTGTGCGTGCCAAACACCACGTCCACCCAGGGGGCCTTGTCCACCACCGTGGAGCGATCTTTTTGCGCAAGGCACCCACCCACGGCGATCTGCATTCCGGGATGCTGATCCTTCACCTTTTTCAACTGGCCCAGGGAGCCATAAAGGCGATTATCCGCGTTCTCCCGCACCGCGCAGGTGTTATACACCACCAGGTCCGCCTGGGCATCGGTATCGGCCGGAACGTATCCGGCCTCCTCCAAAAGGCCAGCCAGACGCTCGGAATCGTGCACGTTCATCTGGCACCCAAAGGTCTTGACCTCGTAGGTACGGGGGTGGGTCGCTTGCTCTATCACGGGCCACATTCTAGTGGTCTGAACCAACCAGAACCCAAACCCCACGCCCGCGCTGCCCGAGCATCATGCTGACACCACGCCCTAGCCGCCGAGTTCCCGGTAGCGCTCCTCCACCGCCTCGCGCGCCAGCGCCAGGGACATTCCCTCGGGGAAACCACGCCGCGCCAGAACCCCCACCACCCTGCGAAGATCCTTTTGCTTACCGGGATAATCCGCAGGCACCTCCTTGATGCTGCGCGCCTTCTTGCACGCGCAGGCCCAGGCGGTGGCGCGTTCCTCCTCCTGGCTGATCTGCGCGAGCGCCTCCTGACGATCCTGCGCCTCCACGCCCTTCTCCCGCAGTTCCTGGGCGAGCACACGGGTGGACTTGCCACGCCTGCGGGAGCGCTGGCGCACCCACTCCTGGGCAAAGGCGGCATCATCGATCAGGCCCGCCTCCTGCAAGTCATCGAGCACGGCGGTCACCACGGCGGGGTCGTATTCCTTATCCAGCAATCGCCCCTGTAGTTCGTGCCGGGATCGCGCCCGATAATCCAGCAGGCTCAGCGCGCTCTCGCGCACCGTGGCCTTGGCCTGTTCTTCCTCCTCGTCGAAGAAACCTCCCGGCTGGTAATTCTCTATGGCGTTACGCAGCCGCGCGAGTTTTTCCTCCTTGGCCTCCCGCTTTGTGCCCTCCACACCGCTGGACATGCCGGGGCTAGTCCTCGTCGTCAAAGTCCACGTTGGGCACCACGTCCACCGGATCGTCGCTCAGACCCTCCTCCGCGCCGTTCTCCGCGTCCTCCGGCTTTGGCTCCGGGTTCTCCCCCATGCCGAGCTTGGCCAGGATCTTCTGCTCGATCTCATCGGCCAGAGCGGTGTTCTCCTTGAGGTTCAGGCGCACCTTTTCCTTGCCCTGGCCCAGTTGATCGCCCTCGTAGGTAAACCAGGACCCGGACTTTTTAATCACGCCGTTTTCCACACCCATGTCAATGAGGGAGGATTCGCGCGAAATGCCCTCGCCGTAAATGATGTCAAACTCCGCCACCTTGAAGGGCGGAGATACCTTATTCTTCACCACCTTGATCTTGGTGCGGTTACCGATGGCATCCTGACCGTCCTTCAGGGTTTGGATACGGCGCACATCGCAACGCACGGAGGCGTAGAACTTCAGCGCCTTACCGCCCGTGGTGGTCTCCGGGGAGCCGAACATCACACCGATCTTCTCGCGCAGCTGGTTAATAAAGATCGCGGTGGTGCCGGAGTTATACAGGGCACCCGTCATCTTACGCAGCGCCTGGCTCATCAGGCGGGCCTGGAGGCCCACGTGGCTATCGCCCATCTCGCCCTCGATCTCCGCCTTGGGTGTCAGCGCCGCCACGGAGTCCACCACGATGATGTCGATGGCACCGGAACGCACCAGCATGTCCGCGATCTCCAGGGCCTGCTCGCCGGTATCCGGCTGGGAAACCAGCAGGGCGTCCGTGTCCACGCCGAGTTTGCGGGCGTATTCGGGATCGAGGGCGTGCTCGGCGTCGATAAAGGCGGCGATGCCGCCATCTTTCTGCGCGGAGGCAATTGCGTGCAGCGCCACGGTGGTCTTACCCGAGGATTCCGGGCCATAAATCTCCACGATGCGACCTCGGGGGAACCCACCCACGCCCAGGGCGACGTCGATAGCCGTGTTGCCGGAGGAAATGGCGCGCACCGGGGGGCGCTTATCCTCGCCCAGGCGCATAACGGCGCCCTTTCCGAAGTCCTTTTCAATCATCGCCAGGGCGGCGTCGAGAGCCTTTTGC
Organism: Corynebacterium sp. 21KM1197; assembly: GCF_033783015.1. NCBI lineage: Bacteria > Bacillati > Actinomycetota > Actinomycetes > Mycobacteriales > Corynebacteriaceae > Corynebacterium > Corynebacterium sp. 21KM1197. The sequence continues at coordinate 1,367,827 of NZ_CP123907.1, forward strand.
CGATCCTCGCCGGTACTCTTTGCGTTGGTGGTCTTTTTCTTCGCAGCCATAATCCCTCAGTCCTTGCACTAACACGGAACCCTCATAGTTTAGACCGCCATGAAACCGCAATGGTTCCCTCGCTGGTCTGGCCCTCACCCTAGACGGTGCGCGGGACAGTTCCCGAACATACACGCACGCATGTTCGAATAGCAAGCCTCACCCGCGCCGGTTGCCCTATTAAACGGTGTTCAAGGTAAGTTCTCTAGCATGAATTCTTCGCTTCGCTCCCTCACCGACCTCGCGCTGGCCGCGGTCTTTGCCGCGCTCATCATCGTGCTGGCCTTTGTGTCCATCCCCGTGGGCACCGCGGGCGTGCCCATCGTGCTGCAAAACGCCGCATTCATCCTCACCGGCCTCGTGCTTGGCGCGCGGCGCGGCCTGGTCACGGTGGCCATCTTCTTCGTCCTCGGCCTCGTACTCCCCGTGCTCGCCGGCGGCCGCAGCATCACCGCAGCCCTCGCCGGCCCCACGGTGGGCTACATCATCGGTTATATCGTCTCCACCGTCCTCGCCGGTCTTATCGCCTACCACCTGCGCGGTAACCGCTACCTCACCCTAACCATCGCCGCCATCGTCGCGCTGCTCTCCCAGTACCTCTGCGGGGCCATCGGCCTCGTGCTGCGCGCGGACATGACCGTGGGGGCAGCCCTCGCGGCGCAGGGTTCCTTCGTGCTTATCGACGCCCTCAAGCTCATCGTGGTCATCGCCGCCGCCGCCACGATCCACACCGCCCTGCCCCACCTGCTGCGTCCCACCGCCTCCTCCCATGCCTGAGATTCGCTTCCGCGACGTCACACTCGATTACGGCACCGGCCCAATCCTCCGCAGCGTGACCACCACGCTGCGCGAACACCGCATTGGGATCATCGGAGCCAATGGCTCCGGGAAATCCACCTTTGCCCGCATGATCAACGGCCTGGCCACCCCCACCAGCGGCGAGGTACACATTGATGACCTCAGCGTGCGCAAGCAAGGCAAAGAGGTGCGCAAGCGCGTGGGATTCATCTTCTCCGACGCCGATAACCAGATCATCATGCCCAACGTGCGCGATGACGTGGCCTTTTCCCTGCGCCAGCACAAGGAACTCAGCAAGGCGCAGCGCCTAGAGCGTGCCGACGCCGCCCTAGCAGAGATGGGCCTGGCCGCCCACGCGGACAAGTCCCCCCACGTGCTCTCCGGGGGACAAAAGCAACTCCTCGCACTGACCGCCGTGCTCATCGCGCAACCCAGTCTCATCGTGGCCGACGAACCCACCACACTGCTCGACCTGCGCAATCGACGCCGTATCCAGCGGCGCTTTGCCACCCTCGATCAGCAACTCATCGTGGTCACCCACGACCTCGACCTCCTCACCGACTTCGACCGCGTGCTCTGCATCGACGGGGGCGAGATCATCGATGACGGCTCCCCCCTGCCGGTAATCGCGGCCTACAAGAACCGCATCGAGGCCGAGCAATGATCCCACGCGCCGCCATGACGCCCCTGGGTACCTACATCCCCGGACACTCCCCGGTGCACCGCGCGGGGGTGGGACTCAAACTTCTCGCGGTGCTGGGGTACGTGCTCGTGGGTGTTTTTGCGGTCCCCTCCGTACCCGCCGCAGCGCTCTACGTCCTGCCCTGCGCCCTGTGCTATGCGCTGGCCCGGATCCCCCTGTCCGTGGCGTGGTCGCAGCTGTGGCCGCCGCTGCCGATCCTGCTCTTTCTGGGCGCCTTTCAGTGGTGGCAACGGGATCTAGAACACGCCGCCGTCCTCGTGATCACCCTGAGCGCCTCCCTCATGGCGGCCTCCCTGCTCACGCTCACCACCACCATCGCTGACCTCATGGAGGGCTTAGAACGCGGCCTCGCACCGCTGGCGCGCCTGGGGTTCCCCGCCGAGCGTTTTTCCCTCGCGCTCTCGCTCACCCTGCGCATGATCCCGGTGCAGATGGGCACGGTGGGAGAGGTATTGGAGGCCCGCAAGGCGCGCGGGGCCTCCTGGAGCGCGCAGGCCTTCATCACCCCCGTGCTCATCCGCTCCCTCAACCGCGCCCAGGCCATCGCGGAGGCCCTGTGGGCGCGCGGGGCTGGCGACCAAACCCACGACGAAACCCGCGCCGAACGCTAACGCGCCAGCGCTAGTTCTATGCGCTAAATCTCGCCGCGCAGTTCCCTCATGCGCCGCGCCACGGCGTCGTCCGCCGCCGAGGGCGCCGTGCCACCGGCCTCGATCTGCTTAGGGGGCTGCTGATTCCCGGCGTTCATCTCCCGACGAATCTGCTCCAGGCGGGAATGACCGGCCATCTGAATCCCGGCCTGCTGCACCTCCGCCATGCGGGCCTCCACGGAGTTCTCCGCGAGTTCCGCCTGACCCAGGGCGTGCGCGTAGCGGCGCTCGATCTTATCGCGCACCTGATCCAGGTTCGGCACGGAACCGGAGGTCAGTGCGTTCATCGACTTCACCGACTCCGCCACCTTCTCCTGCATCTTCGCCTGCTCCAACTGGCTGAGCAGCTTGGAGCGCTCGGCCACCTGCTGCTGCAACTTCGCGGAGTTGCGCTCCACCGCCTGCTTGGCCTGCTGGGCCTGCTTGATGGCTTGATCGTGAAGCTGCTTGGTGTCCTCCACGGACTGCTCGGCGGTGACCAACTGCGCGGCAAAGGCCTCCGCGGCGTTTTCATACTCCACGGCCTTCTTCTCATCGCCCTGGGAGCGGGCCTGATCCGCCAGTTGCAGGGCCTGCTTGGTATTGGCCTGAAGCTTCTCAATCTCCTCCAGGCGGCGATTAAGCTGCATTTCTAACTGACGCTGATTACCAATCACCGCCGCCGCCTGGCGGGAGAGTTCCTGGTGCTGCTTCTGCGCCTCCGCCATCGCCTGCTCAATCTGCACCTTGGGATCGGCGTTCTCCTCGATCTTGCTGTCAAAGAGCGCCATGAGGTACTTCCACGCCTTGCTGAACGGATTAGCCATAATTCTTCGTGTTCCTCCTGTAATGCGTATCCAGTGTGAATGGTACCGCGTTTACTTCTCCTCGCCCCTCAAGCCCCGTTCCGGCTCGCCTCCCGGAGCACTGGTATCTGCCATACTCACCGTCTCACCCTTCGCCCGCCCGAGCGCACGGTGACCACGCCCCGGCCGGGAACAAAAACCCGGTGCAGAGAGTTGAATAACGTGATGGGTACACAAACCGCTACTTTGACCACGCGCCCCGCCGCACCGCACCGCAGGCGTCCCCGCCCGGAACCCCTGCTCCGCGAGGCCCTGGGAGACGCCCTGCGCGCTTTCCGCGCGGAGCAACGCATCACTCTGCGGGAATTGGCCGAGTCCGCCCGCGTCTCGCCCGGATACATCTCCGAATTGGAGCGCGGGCGCAAGGAGGTATCCTCCGAGCTCCTGGCCTCCGTGTGTCACGCCCTGGGCGTGACCGTGGCCGACGTGCTCATCGAGGCCGCTGGATCGATGGCCCTCGGTGACGTCGCAGAGGAACTCGCCACCGGCGATCTCAGCGAGGCGGCTCCCCGGGAGGCCTAACCCCTCCCCGGCCCCGCGCTAAGGGCGCCCACACAATCGTTCTGCGCGGGGCACCGCTTTCTCAGCTCGGGTTTCTCAGCACGGGTTTTCCTAGCTCAACGACCCCGCGCAGCGCTGAAAGCACCGCAACCCGAGCGTCCTGCGCTCGGATCACACCGATCACTCCGCGCCCAGCAGCCCCAGGAGATCCCCCAGTGCCACGCGCACGGACTCCTGGCGGATGGCGGCGCGATCACCCATCAGTTCCAGGCGTCGCGCCCGCCACAGGTTCGGGCCATAAACCCCAAGCCATACCTCCCCCACCGGGTGCCCGTCCTGGGGCTGCGGGCCCGCCACTCCGGTGAGCGACACCACCCAGGTCGCCCCCAGTTTTTCCGCGCAGCCGCGCGCCATGTGCAGGGCGGTTTCCTTGGCCACCGGCCCCCACGCGGCTAATACCTCACCGGGAACCCCGGCCAGGGTTTCCTTGAGGTCGGTGGCGTACACAACCAGGCCCCCGCGCAGCACTGCGGAGGCACCAGGGATCTCGGCCACGGTGGCACTAGCCAGCCCGGCCGTGAGGGATTCGCACCAAGCCAGGGTCTCCCCGCGTTCCCGCAGCGCGGCCACCACTGCTGCCGCAAGGTCGTGCGCGTTGCCCCGTGGCGGGTTCTCCGGGCAGATCCTCTCCCGAGGAGTTCGACCTCCCGGTGTTCCGGCTTCGCGCTCGCCCCGCGTCTCATCGGACATGGCACAGCCCCTCCACGTACCCGGCGCTCTTAGGCCTTTTGGCGCTGCGCGTCCACGATGTACTGCACGCCGGTGACCACCGTGACGGCCACGGCCACCAGCATGACGCCGTAGGTGGGCCAATCCATCCACCCCGGCAGGGGGCAGAGGTAGAGGGCCACGCCCAGGGATTGCAGCACGGTTTTAAGCTTGCCGCCCTTGCTGGCCGGCACCACCTTGCCCCGGCGCAGCAGCACCATGCGCCACAGCGTGATGCCCAATTCCCGCACCACGATCACCACGGTGATCCACACCGGCATGGCCCCGGTGAGGTTGAGGCACACCAACGCGGTGATCATCAGGGCCTTATCCGCGATGGGATCGGCGATCTTGCCAAAGTCCGTGACTATTCCGCGGGATCGGGCAATATCCCCGTCCAATTTATCGGTGATCATCAACGCGGCAAAGAGGCCAAAGGCCGCCCACATCCACCCCGTGTGGGCGTTATCCGCGCGCAGCGTGAGCCACGCGAACACGGGGACAAAAACGATGCGCAGGCAGGTCAATACGTTTGGCAGGTTCCAGTTGGATGGAGCCTGCGCGGACCCGCCGCTCGTCGTTGCTGCATTCACGCCCATCACTGTACCCGCTAGGGCTTAGCGGGTGCCCCCGAGGTCTGATCTTTCTGCTTATCCCGCTTGTTCTTCCACAACGAGGCAAGCACGGTGACCACCAGCACGCCCACGATCACCACCAGGGAGGCCTCCGTGGTGATCTCCGGGACGCCGTGCACGGACTCGCCGCCGTTGATGAAGGGCAGGTTGTTCTCGTGCAGAGCGTGGAAGATCAGCTTGATGCCGATGAAGCCCAGGATGATCGAAAGGCCGTAGGAGAGGTAACCCAGGCGATCGAGCAGGCCATCGAGCAGGAAGTAAAGCTGGCGCAGGCCCAGCAGAGAGAAGGCGTTGGTGGTGAACACCAGGTACGGCTCCTGGGTCACGCCGTAGATGGCGGGAATGGAGTCCAGGGCGAACATCACGTCCACCATGCCGATGGCCACCAGGGCCACCATGAGCGGGGTGAAGTAGCGCTTGCCGTTCTTCTTCAGGGTGAGGTGATCGGACTCATAGGTCTCCGTCACCGGCACCACCTTGCGCACCAACTTGATGATCAGCATGTCCTGCGGATCGGTGGGCGGGGTATCGCGCACCTCGTCCAGCAGCATCTTTACGGCGGTGAAGAGCAGGAAGATACCAAAGAGGTAGAACACGTCCGACCATGCGTTGATGATCGAGGCACCCAGGAGGATGAACACCAGGCGGAAGATCAACGCCAGGGCAATGCCGATGAGCAGCACCTTCTGCTGGTACTTCCGGGGAATCTGGAACGCCCCCATGATGAGGGCGAACACAAAGAGGTTATCCACGGAAAGCGCCTTTTCCGTGACGTAACCCGTGAGGTATTCCATGCCGTGCTGGCCATCCCACACCGCATACACCACGCCGCCAAAGGCCAGGGCCAGGAGAATGTAGATCACCGACCACCACGCGGATTCCTTGATGGTGGGCTCGTGCGGGGTGCGCACGTGGGAATAGAAGTCAAAGATGAAAAGGCCCAGGATCACCAGAATGGTGATCCCCCAGACCCATAGGGGGACAGTCATAATGCTGCTAACCTCCGGTTCGATGGAAAAGGTAACCGGAGGTCTCCCCCACTCGCCACTGAGCCGAGCCAGCATGACCGGGGACTACGCCGCCGTGTTCCCCACCGCCACGCGGCGGTCAGGGAATAACGAGGGAATGAGTCCCGTGCTGACGATCCATGCTGTGGGCGGGGTACTCCCCTCCAATGCCGATTTAGTCTAACACTAGAACGCCCCGCCTGTTGGGTTATAGGTGGCGGTAACGCTGCGCGGCTCCTCGTTGCCGCTACCCGGGGCACCGGCAGCACCGGCGCCTGCCCCACCCGAGCCACCAACGCCCGCACCACCGGCCGCGCCACCGGCCTCGGCCGGGGCGGCGTCGAAAGCCTCTTCCTTAGGGGCCTCGGCGGGATCGGCACCCTTGATCATCCACACAATGGTGTCTAATTCCTCGGGCTTGACCAGCACCTCGCGGGCCTTGGAGCCCTCAGAGGGGCCCACCACTCCGCGCGATTCCATGAGGTCCATCAGGCGGCCCGCCTTGGCAAAACCAATGCGCAGTTTGCGCTGCAACATGGAGGTGGAACCCAACTGGGAGGTCACCACCAGTTCCACGGCTTCAAGGAGGTCGTCCATGTCCTTTCCGATGTCCTCGTCGATCTCCCTTTTCTCGGCGGCCTTCTCCTCGGTCACGCCCTCGGTGTAATCCGGCTCCGCCTGGTCCTTGGCGGCCTCCACCACGCGCTGGATTTCCTCATCGGTAACAAAGGAGCCCTGCAAGCGCTGCGGCTTGCCCGCCCCCTGGGGAATAAAGAGGGCGTCGCCCATGCCGATGAGTTTTTCCGCCCCGCCCTGGTCCAAGATCACGCGCGAGTCCGTGAGCGAGGAGGTGGCAAAGGCCAGGCGGGAGGGAACGTTGGTCTTAATCAGGCCGGTCACCACGTCCACGGAGGGGCGCTGGGTGGCCAGCACCAGGTGAATACCCGCCGCGCGTGCCTTTTGGGTGATGCGCACGATGGATTCCTCGATCTCCTTCGGGGCCGTCATCATGAGGTCCGCCAGCTCGTCCACCACGCACACGATGAAGGGGTAGGGTCGGTACTCGCGCTGCGATCCCGCCGGGGCCTGGATCTCCCCGGAGCGCACCTTGCGGTTGAAGTCCTTGATGTGCCGCACGCGGGCGGCCTTCATGTCCATGTACCGCTGTTCCATCTCCTCCACCAGCCATTGCAGGGCCGCGGAGGCCTTCTTTGGCTGCGTGATGATCGGAGTGATCAGGTGCGGGATTCCCTCGTAAGGGGTCAGCTCCACCATCTTCGGATCCACCAGGATCAGGCGCACCTCATCCGGGGTGGCGCGGGTGAGCAGGGAAACCAGCATGGAGTTCACAAAGGCGGACTTACCCGATCCTGTGGAACCCGCCACCAGCAGGTGCGGCATCTTCTGCACGGAGGCGGAGATGAAGTCGCCCTCGATGTCCTTACCCAGGCCGATGAGCATGGGGTCCTTATTTTCCACCGTGGCCGGGGCATTGAGCACATCGGCCAGGCGCACCATCTCACGGTCCGTGTTGGGCACCTCGATGCCCACGGCGGACTTGCCCGGAATGGGGGTAAGCAGGCGCACGTTATCCGTGGCCACCGCGTAGGCCAGGTTGGATTGCAGGTTGGTGATCTTGGAAACCTTCACACCCGGGCCCAGTTCCACCTCGTAGCGCGTCACCGTGGGCCCGCGCGAAAAGCCGGTCACCGCCGCATTGACCTTGAACTCCTCGAATACCGCCGTGATCGCCTCGATCATCCGATCATTGGCCTCGGAGTGCTGGCGCGGGGGCTCCCCGGCGATCAGCAGTCCGGTGGAGGGCAGGGCATATTCGCTTTCCGACGCCCCCGTGGTCACCGTCGGCGCAAAATCTTCCTCGTCCTCCTCGGGCTGGGTCGCCGTGGGTGCGGGCGCCGGGGCAGGAGCGGGGGCGGGCTCGGGCTCGCGGCGCGGAGCGCGGGGCGCGGCTGCCGCCGCGTCCACGCCGGAACGGGCGATAATCGCCTGCCGGATGGATTCGCGGCTGGTGGAAACCGCATCGCGGGAGGGCTCGGGGATCTCCTCCACCTCCGCCTCTAGCGGCTCGTTGTCATCCTCGTAACCCGCATAGTCCTCATGGTCCTCGTACTCTTCCGCCTCCAGGGCCGGGAACTCATCGGTATCGGCCATCGAGGGAGCCGCCGCCTCAGGCTTGGACTTCCTCTTTTTCTTGCCAAAGAGCCCCTCGGGATCGGACTCGCGCTCCTCTGCGGGCAGGTCATAGCCGCGCGGCGCGGGCCGCTTGGCCGGGCGAGGTTCGCGGGACTCACGGGGTTCACGGGGGGCGCGCGGTTCCCGCGCGGACGGGCGCGCGCGGCGCTCCAATTCCTCGTCCACGTGGGCGTAGACGTCCTCGGACTCTACCTCCTCCCTATCCGCGTTGGCGGAACTGCGGATCAGATCCACCACGTAGTCATAGCCCTCCCGCACGGTAATGCCGGTGACCTTGAGCGCGCCGTAGAAGATCACCAGCACCAGGATGGGAATGGCCAGGTAGCGGCTAAAGCCCAGGGCCAGTACCCCGCCGGTATAGGCCCCCACCAACCCCCCGGCGGCATCGCGCGCAGCAGAGTCTGCGGGATCCCCGGCCAGCAGGTGAATAAGGCCCAGCATCGCCACGGCAATGAGCGCGGTGCCACCGGCCGCACGCATCATTACCTCCTTGGGCTGGCGGATACCCATCATCAGGGCCACCGCCAGCGCCACCAGGGCCACCGGGAGCACAAAGGCCCCCGCACCGATCACGGCGTGCACTCCCCTGGCGATGAACTCTCCGATCGGTCCGGCCACGTCGAACCACACCGAGGCTCCTAACACCACGGCCACGCCGATGAGGCTCAGCCCAATGCCATCGGAGTGCTCGCGCACGCTATCCGCCAGGCCCACGGGCGCGGGAGGGCCTTCCTCCGGTGTTTCCTCGTAGTTCTCCCTGGCGGCGGCCGCCTTTTTCTTGGGCTTTGCGGGTTTCCTGCTCATATCCTCCGATTTCTGTTCCTGATCGCGCACCCCGCCCAGGCGGCGGGTGAGTTTACCCACCCCACCGGCGGCCGCGCCAAAGAGAGACTTCACTCCGCTGCTCACGGCTCCCACCGCGCTCCCGGTGCGCTCCTGCGAGGTTTCGGCGGCGCGGAAGGCCGCGGTGGGCGGAACAGCACCCCGATCGCGGGAGAGCACCGCGGTGCGCTCCTCGGCGCGGCGGGATTCCCCCGGGCGGGTGCCGGAACGGCGCGGTTTCCAGCTCGATGAACTCGTGGCAGACATGCGCACAAGGATAGTTGCTCTAGCCCCACGATTCACATGCGCCACACCAGGGCGCTAAAAAACTTTTATGTATCCCTAAGTCACCCCTAGAGACTTGACTTCACCACATCCGCCTCATTCCCGGATACCGTGACCTCCACCGCCGAGCGCCCATAACACCACAGCAGTATCTCCCCGGGGTCCCCCTGCACACGCACCACCGCGTCCCCCTTCTCCACCACACCCCGTTTATCCGCCGCCACGATGGGCCTCATTCCCCGCCCCTCCAACACCACCGGGCGGGCGCTGCGGCGCAACATCATCGGTGCTATCCGCCCGCAGTATCCCCACAACAATTCATTGACCCGCTGCGAGAAATCTCGGGGGTTCACCTCTCCCCCACCCCGGCGCACATCCTCGTGGTGGATGAAGTGTTCGACGGTGTTCAGGGGGGCGTCGATAAGCCGCACCGGGGAAAACCTGCCGGGGCCGGAGGCCCACTCGCGCACCACGGCCTCATAGGGACGATTTTTCTGCTTCCGGGTGAGGTCGTTCAGGTGTCCAGCGAGGGGGTTGAAGAACATACCCGCCATCGCGTCCGGGCGGCGCTCCCGCAGCCACAGGTGCACCGCCATATCCCGGGTCATCCACCCTTCGCACAGCGTGGGGGCGTTCGGCCCCACCTCCAGCAATAGATCGCGCAATTTGGCCCGCTCGGCGCTTGCAAAAGACATGCGCCCCAGCATAGGCCGGGGCGCATGGGGGTGCTAGCGGAGCTTAGAGGGACTCGCGGGTGGAAACCACATCCTCATCGGCCACCGGGCCACCGAGATCCGAACTCATGGGGATCACGGTGGGCATGATCATCGGCTCGCGGCGCCACTTCTGCTCCACAAAGCGCGAGACCTTGCGGCGCAGTTGCTGCACCATGCGGTAGGGATCGTTCTCCCCCTCCGCGGCGAGATCGTCGAGGGTCTTTTTAGAAAGATCGCGCACCTCGGGAACCATGGAGCGATCGTCCTCCGCAAAGCCCTTGGTCTGCACCGTGGGCACCTCCAGGAGGCGGCCGGTACGGTTATCAATCACCGCGGTGATGCTGATGATGCCACCTTCGCCCAGGGAGGTGCGATCGGCCAGCACGTCCGAATCCACCTCGCCCATGGTCACGCCATCGACGTAGAGGTGACCCACCGGCACCTGGCCCACCACCTTGGCGTGACCGTTCACCAGGTCCACCACCACGCCGTTTTGGGCGAGCACCGTGTGATCCTCGCGCACGCCGGTGGCGATGGCCAGTTCCTTATTGGCGCGCAGGTGACGCCACTCGCCGTGCACCGGCATGGCGTTGCGGGGGCGCGCGGCGTTCCAGAGGAAGAGCAACTCGCCCGCGTAGCCGTGACCGGAGGTGTGCACCTTGGCATCGCGCCCGGTGACCACCGTGGCCCCGATCTGGGAGAGCATGTTGATCACGCCAAACACCGCCTCCTCATTGCCCGGAACCAGGGAGGAGGAAAGGATAATCAGGTCACCATCGCGCACGGTGATCTGACGGTGCTCGCGGCGGGCCATGCGCGAAAGCGCCGCCATCGGCTCGCCCTGCGTGCCCGTGGTGATGAGCAGCACCTTATGCGGGGCCATCTTGGCGGCATCGTCCATAGAAACAATGGTGCCGCGCGGGGCCTTGAGGTAACCGAGCTTCTCCGCGATCTCCATGTTGCGGATCATCGAGCGGCCATTGAAGGCCACCTTGCGGCCCGCGGCCACCGCCGCGTCCACGGCGGCCTGCACGCGATACACGTTCGAGGCAAAGGAGGCCAGGATCACGCGCTGCTTGGCCTCGCCCACCAGGCGCTTGAGCGTGGGTGCGATCTCCGCCTCCGAGCCGGAAACACCGGGGGTGGTGGCATTGGTGGAATCGCACAGCATGAGGTCCACGCCCTCATCGCCAAAGCGGGACAGGGCGGGAAGGTCCGTGGGACGGCCATCGGTGGGGGTCTGATCCACCTTGATGTCGCCGGTGTGGATCACCAGGCCCGCGCCGGTCTTAATGGCAATGCCCAGGCAGTCCGGCACGGAGTGGTTCACGTGCCAGAAGCGCAGGTTGAAGGGGCCGCGATTCTCATTGGAATCCTCATTGACCTCGATCAGCTTCGGGCGCTGGCGGTGCTCCTTACACTTGGCGGCGATCAGGGCCACCGTGAAGCGGGAGGCCAGGATGGGAATATCCGGGCGCAGCTTCAACAGCCACGGAATAGCGCCGATGTGATCCTCGTGTCCGTGGGTGATCACCAGGGCGTCCACGCGATCCAGGTGCTTCTCGATGGGCCCGAAGTCCGGCAGGATCAGGTCCACGCCCGGCTCGCTGGACGTGGGGAACAACACACCGCAGTCCACGATGAGGAGGCGGTTGTTGTACTCGAACACCGTCATGTTACGGCCGATCTCGGAGATACCACCGAGGGCGTAAATGCGCAGGCCGTTCTTGGGGGCCTTGGGTGGGGCGGGCAGGCGCTTGGTGAGGTCCGCGCCCTGCATGGACTTCACCACGTTGCGGCGATTGCCGCCCTGGCCACCGTTGCCGCCGTTATTGTTACGGCCGCCACGACGACCCCGGCCACCGCGCTTATTGCCGTTGTTACCACCGTTTCCGCCGTTTCCACCCTGGGAACGCGGGGCGGACTCATTCTTTGCGCCGTTGCCGTTCCCCTCGTTCTTCTCCGGGGCCTGGAACACCGGGGCTTCCTCCGGGGGGCCGGCCTTGCGGGTTACCTTGCGGGAGCGGTTTCGGTTTTCGCTCATATTTATAGGACTCCAGCTTTCTGCATGTCACGGCGGAGTTCCTCCACCTGCTGCGGGGTCGGAGCGACCACCGGCAGGCGGGGATCCCCCACCTCGATGCCCTGCAAGCGCAGGGCAGCCTTAGCGAGGCTGACCCCGCCCAGGCGAGCCTGGGCACGGACCAGCGGATTGAGTGCGGCGTTGATTTCTCTAGCTCGAACGAGGTCGCCTTCCTCGAAACTGGTGTGCAGCAAGCGAAGTTGCGGGGCCGCCACGTGCCCAATCACGGAGATGAAGCCGCTCGCGCCCAGGGAAAGCCAGGGCAGGTTCAGCGGATCATCGCCGGAGTACCAGGCCAAGCCGGTCTCCCGGATCAGGGGGGCCGCTTCAGCCATATTCCCCTTGGCGTCCTTGACCGCCATCACGGTGGGAAGTTCCGCCAGGCGGCGGATGGTATCCGCCTCGATGGGAATACTGCTGCGGCCGGGAATGTCATACAGGCAGATGGGGAGGTCAGTGGCCTGAGCCACGGCCTCGAAGTGCCGGTACACCCCCTCCTGGCTGGGCTTGGAGTAATACGGGGTGACCACGAGCAGGGAATCCGCGCCCGCCTCGGCCGAGGCCTGGGCGAGGCTCATCGACGCCCGCGTGTCATACGTACCCGCGCCCGCGACGATGCGCGCGCGGTCGCCCACTTCCTGCTTTACTGCGGTGAGCAGGCGCAGCTTTTCTTCCACGGACACCGTGGGGGATTCCCCGGTGGTGCCGCCGAGAACGAGGGAGTCGCAACCACTGTCCACCAAGTGGGCGGCCAGCCGGCGGCCAGCATCAACATCAAGGTCACCCTCCTTGGTCAAGGGGGTGACCATCGCAACGCTGACTGTGCCGAAGTGCTCGACTCCCGCCTTCGCTGTCAATCCTGTGCTCATGCCCCTAAACACTACAGTCTCGGCGGGAATAACGGCACAACGCCCCGCGTTTAATCCACCCCGTAGGCGCTTTCCACCCCCGGCGGGCCATCAACGGCGGGAACCTCCGCGACGTCGATAAACAGCGCGGGAGCCACCGGCCGCAGGGCCGTGAGCAACGCCGTGGCCAGGCTGCGCCACTCGGAATCCGCGTGCTCGGCACCAAAGCTCAGCATGACCGCGCGCCACGCCTGCATGGAGGCCGTGACCACCAGGGAGGTCGCCACCGCCACCGGCACCACCGCGTGCGCGGCCTGGTGCGCCTGGCGCGCGGCCCAGACGGCGTCGTGCTGCTGCGCGGGGTCTTTGAGCCCCTCCGCAAACTGTTCGTAGGCAAAGCGGGCCTCGTCCATCGTGCGTAGAAACAGCGTGCGCAGGGCCTCGTCTTGCTCGATAGCCGGGGGAATCACCACCTCCACCTGCTCCGCGCCCATCGGCGGGGTGGCGCGGGTGACGGTGAGATCCTCCCGGCAGGACAAAGTATCCACGCACCGGCGCGAAAGGCCCGTGATGTACACCGTGGCCGTGGCATGGGCCATGAGATCCCAGCGCGCCACCTCCTGAAGATGCCGCAGGTAGGCCTCCGTGCCCTGGGTACGCGGCCGGGGGTGATCCAGGCTCCCCGATTCCAGCCTGCCCGCGAACTCCACCACGGCCTCGGCCGCTGTGGCCTGCTCCCCCGGGTGCCACGAGGTATCGGCGGGCACGGTAAACGTGGGGGCGCTGAGCACCTGCACCCGCAGCCGGGCCTGACGCACCACGCTTAGAGCCCCAGGTAGGAATCCAGGCCCACCGTCAGGCCACGATGCTCGGCCACCTTGCGCACCCCGAGCACCACGCCGGGCACAAAGGAAGTGCGGTCATAGGAGTCCTGGCGGATCGTGAGCGTCTGCCCCTGGGTACCAAAGATGATTTCCTCGTGGGCATTCATCCCTTGCATGCGCACCGCGTGCACCGGGATACCGTCCACGGTGGCCCCCCGGGAGCCGTCGAGAGCCTGCTGCGTGGCGTCCGGCGCGGGAGCCATGCCCGCTTCCCGACGCGCCCGCGCGATCCCCTGCGCGGTATGCACGGCCGTGCCGGAGGGAGCATCCAACTTATTCGGGTGGTGGTACTCCACCACCTCCGCCGACTCAAAGTAGGTGGCGGCCTGGCGGGCAAAGGCCATCGCCAGCACCGCAGAAATGGCAAAGTTCGGGGCGATGAGCACTCCAACCTCCGGGTTCTGCGCGCACCAGGCGCGCACCTGCTCCAGGCGCTGCTCATCAAAGCCAGTGGTGCCTACCACGCAGTGAATCCCCCGCTGAATGCAGAACTCCAGGTTGTCCATCACCTGATCGGGAACGGTGAAGTCCACGATCACCTCTACCCCGGCGTCCACGAGTTCCTGCTTATCGTCCCCCTGGTCCAGGGCCGCGGCCAGTTCCAAGCCCTCGGTGTCCTTGATACCGGACACGATGGTGGAACCCACGCGGCCCTTGGCCCCCAGAACGCCAACCTTGATCGCCATTGCCTTGCCTCCTCGGAAGATGTGTTTATGCTCCCACCACGCTAGCGCAGGCGCTCGGCATATACCTCGCTGGGATATTCCTCGTACTCTTCCTCGTCCCGAACACCACCAAGGCACAAGGCCCGACGTGGAGTGGACGTGGTCACCTCCATGACCACGCGGCCGCGATACATGTTCTTGGCCAAGGGATAGCTGGACTTGTGCCCAGCCGCCTGCGCGATCATATCGCGGAGAGCAAGCGGCCCAAAGATATTGGGATCATCGCTCATGGTCTCCACGGTTAGTTCCTCCGAGCACGTTAATACCCGCTCCCCCATGCTCCCTTTCCACTGGTGAAAAGCCTTATTCACCTCCTGCGCTTTGTCCTCCTCCGCCAAGGCATAAAACGTCAGCAACCAGATTCCGGGCTCAATGACCTCCGGCAGACGCGGATCGGGGGTGTACTCAGGTTCCCGCGATCGCACCGCGGCAGTTTCGTTTTCTTCCCACTCCTCCTCATTGACCGGGAAAGAAGCCATGATCCAGGGCGCGGGCAACGCGGAGGCATACACCGTCGGCTCAAATTCATCCTCAAAGAAAAACTTGTTCGATACCTCCTCCTCGTTCTCCGGATTCTCCCGGATAAGAGCAAGAATCTCATACACCTGCATGTCCATCGGGTCGCCCAGACGAGGCTCAAAGGCCACCTGATTCCGCAGGTCCCACAGGCGATACACATCCGCCGAATCCGCTACTCCCGCAGAGATAGCAAGAACCTCGCCATGCTCCGGGGGAATCATGGCGAGGCGATCACAGAAAAGCCGATAGGCGGAATCCAGGTCCTGCGGCCTACAAACAAAAACGGTTTTGCGTAATAGCAATTCCCAGTTATCTCCCATGCCTGGGGAGAATACTACTTCTCCGCCACCGGCACCAGGGAAAGTTTGCCGCGGTTATCAATATCCGCAATTTCCACCTCCACCTTGTCACCGACGTTAATCACGTCCTCCACCTTGTCAATGCGCTTATTGCCACCAAGGTTGGAGATGTGGATCAGGCCATCGCGGCCCGGGGCGATGGACACAAACGCACCAAAGGCCACGGTCTTGACCACGGTGCCCAGGAAGCGCTCGCCCACCTTGGGCAACTGCGGGTTGGCAATGCCGTTGATCTTCTCCACGGCGGCGTCGGCAGCCTCCCCGCTGGTGGCGGAGACGTACACGGTGCCGTCCTCCTCGATGGACACCTCCGCGCCGGTCTCCTCGGTGATCGCGTTGATGGTCTTGCCCTTGGGGCCGATCAGTTCACCGATCTTGTTCACCGGCACGCTGACGGTGACGATCTTGGGCGCGAGGCCGCTCATCTCGTCGGGGCTGTCGATGACCTCCATCATGGTATCCAGGATGGTCAGGCGCGCCTCGCGGGCCTGATCCAGGGCGGAGGCCAGCACCTTGGAGGGGATGCCGTCAAGCTTGGTATCCAGTTGCAGGGCAGTAATGAACTCGCCGGTACCGGCCACCTTGAAGTCCATGTCCCCAAAGGCGTCCTCGGCCCCCAGGATGTCCGTCAGGGCCACGTACTCGGTCTTGCCCTCGACCTCGCCGGAGACCAGACCCATAGCGATACCCGCCACCGGGGCCTTGAGCGGCACGCCGGCGTTGTACAGGGAGAGTACAGAGGCGCACACCGAGCCCATCGAGGTGGAACCGTTGGAACCCAGGGCCTCGGAAACCTGGCGAATGGTGTAGGGGAACTCCTCGCGGGAGGGGATCACCGGGGACACCGCGCGCTCGGCCAACGCGCCGTGGCCGATCTCGCGGCGCTTGGGCGAGCCCACGCGGCCCGTCTCGCCCGTGGAATAGGGCGGGAAATTGTAGTGGTGAATGTAGCGCTTGGACTTCACCGGGGTCAGCGAGTCAATCTGCTGCTCCATCTTGAGCATGTCCAGGGTGGTCACGCCCAGGATCTGTGTCTCGCCGCGCTCGAACAGGGAAGAACCGTGGGCACGGGGCACCAGATCCACCTCCACGCCGAGGTCACGAATATCGGTGAGTCCGCGGCCGTCGATGCGGAAGCCATCGGTGAGGATCATCTCCCGCACGATGTCCTTCATCACCGCGCCGTAGGCGGCGCGAATCTGCTTGGCGGCCTCCTCCGGGGCCTCGTCCTCGGCAAAGCGATCCAACAGGCCCTCTTCCACCTCGGCGTAGTAGGCGTCGGTAGCCTCGTCGCGCTCCTGCTTGCCCGCGATGGTGAGCAGCTTGCGCAGCTTCTTGGCGGCCTTCTTCTCCACGGCCGCGTGGATCTCCTCGGAGTAGGAGGGGAAGAGCGGGAACTCGCGCTCTTCCTTGGCGGCGCGCTCGGCCAGGCCCTCCTGGGCGCGGCAGAGCGTGGCCAGGAAGGGCTTGGCGGCCTCCAGCCCCTCGGCCACCACGGACTCCGTGGGGGCGGGAGCGCCCTGGGAAATGCGCTCCACCACGGTCTCGCCCGCACCGGCCTCCACCATCATGATCGCCACGTCCTCCACCGTGCGGCGACCCTGGCGGCGCTTGACGATGCGCCCGGCCACCACCAGCTCAAAGAGGGCCTCCTCGTGCTGCTGCGCGGTGGGGAACGCCACCCACTGCCCCTTGGGGTGGGCTTCATCGGCGATTAGCGCCATGCGCACGCCCGCCACCGCGCCGGAAACCGGCAGGCCGGAAAGCTGGGTGGCGGCGGAAGCGCCGTTGATGGCCACCACGTCGTAGAAGTCCTCGGGGGCCTGGGACATCACGGTGATCACGATCTGCACCTCGTTGCGCAGCCCCTTGGTAAAGGTGGGGCGCAGCGGGCGGTCGATCAGGCGGCAGGCCAGCACGGCGTCCGTGCTGGGGCGGCCCTCGCGGCGGAAGAAGGAACCGGGAATCCGCCCGGCGGCGTACATGCGCTCCTCCACGTCCACGGTGAGGGGGAAGAAGTCCAGCCCCTCGCGCGGCTTGCTCGACGCCGTGGTGGTGGCCAGCAGCATGGTGTCCTCGTCCAGGTACGTGGTTACCGAGCCGTCGGCCTGGCGGGCCAACTGGCCGGTTTCAAAGCGCACCTCGCGGGTGCCAAAATCACCATTATCTATGGTGGCCACGGCCTCGGTAATGCCGTATTCCTCGTCAAAGTTAAATTCGAGGTTCTTTTCCACGTTCTTCAGCGGATTATTCTCGTTCTTCCTGCCGGGGTTCGGCTTCCCGGAGTGAGACTTCCTAGGCAAAGGTGTGCCCTCCTATAGGCATACATAGCATGATGGCGATCGTCGGTGCCGCCTTGAGTCCTCGTGTGTGCTATGAACAGCGCCCACCCTAACACGCCCAGGCACAAGCACGCACCCCGCCACACCGCGAAAAACACGGTGCGACGGGGTGCGCTTTGCTTATCGACGGCCTCTCAGCAGCCTATCGACGCAGACCCAGACGGGAGATCAGATCGCGGTAACGATCGATGTTCGTCTCCGCCAGGTAGTTGAGCAGACCACGACGACGACCCACCATCAGCAGCAGACCGCGGCGAGAGTGGTGATCGTGCTTGTGGCTCTTCAGGTGCTCGGTGAGGTTGGAGATACGCTCGGTGAGCAGCGCCACCTGCGCCTCGGGGGAGCCGGTATCGGTCTCGTGGAGGCCGTACTCGGACAGGATTTCCTTCTTCTTCTCAGTGCCCAGGGACATTGAGACATCACCTCATTAGTTATTTCAGTCCACACGAAAAAACAATCCGGGCAACTACTGTGGACCGCAGTTGCCAGACCGCGCTATAGGATAGCAGGTTTTATGCCTGCGCCGAAACCCTGCCCCAGGAATCCGGGTACAGGTTCTTCTTCATGGCCAGGAACCACACCATGCCCGCGATGAATACCGCGCCCAGGAGCAGGAAGATCACCGAATAATTGGCGGCCTCCCCCGCCGTGGCGCCCGTCAGCGTCACGCCACCGAACACCACACCGTTCATCAGGCTGCTCACCAGCGCCACGCCGATGGAGGGGGAAACGTTCATGGCGAGGTCATTGAGCCCCACCGCGCGCCCGGACTCGGAGACGTCCACGGTACCCACCACCGTGTCCACCACCGGGGAATACAGCATGGATATGCCGCCAAAGAACAGCACCGCGCACAGGCCCACCGCCCAGATTCCCGATTCCAGGGTGAAAGCCGCGAGCAGGCAGCTCAACGCCATCAGGCTGGCGGCCAGCATGATTCCCGGTCCGCGCCCGATCCACCCCACGATCTTGCCGGACATCATGCCGGCGATCCCGCCGATCAGGCTGGCCCAGATGAGCACAAAGACCATCGCGGCGGCGTCGTAGCCGTACAGCTGCGCGCCAACCTCCTTGAACAGCGGGTTCATCGCGTATTGCGCCACGTAGAAGATCAAGATGAGCGAGACCGCCACCAGGTAGGCCCGGTTGCGGAAGAACTCCGGGGTGATAAAGGCGTGCGGCACCAGGTGGATATACGCCACAAAGGCCACGGACAGCACGGTAAAGGCCAGAGCCCACGCCCAGGTTCCCTCGGACAACAGCATCACCAGGCTGCCCACCGCCAGGGAAACAAGCACGAATCCCGCAATATCAATGCGGCGGCCCTCGCCACGCACGTCGGGCAAGTGCCGGTACAGGGAGGGAATGAAGAACACGGAAAGCAGCGGAATGGCAAAGAGCCACACCCAACTGATCTTGCTCAATTGGCCCGCGGCCACCAGGCCAATGGCCGTGGAGAACTGATAGGCCGCGGTGAAGATACCAAAATACACCACCTTTTTCGGCCCCGGCACGTACTTGGTGGCCACCACCAGGAACACCGAACCCGCCACCTGGCACCCGGCGGTTTGAATCACGCGCGCGATAATCACCAACCAGATGGAGGCCGTGGAGAATAACCCCAGCACGGAGCCCACCACGATGAGCGCTATGCCCACCATCATCATGCGGCGCAGGGAAACGAAGTCCCCCAGGGAGCCATAAATCACGCTCACCACGCCGAGCACCACGCCGGGCAGGGAGGTAATCAGCGCGGCCCGCGCCGGAGCGCCGAGCTCCTGGCCGATGTCCGTGAACACGAAGTTGAAGGAATGCAGGCACAGAATGCCAAAGACGAAGATCGCCAGCAGGCCGGGCATGGCCTTCATCGCGCCACGCTGCACCTGGGGATCAATCTGTGGGGCCGCACCGGGCCCCTGGGCCTCGGTGGCGCTCACCGGAGCACCGAACCAATGCGGGTCATGAACTCCTGGAGGAAGCGCGGGGCGTCCACCGCCACGGCGGCCCGCGAGGTGCGCTCGGCGTCGTTAAGCCGCTTTTCGTCCCCGATGGTGCGCCCGCGCGTGGGCCCCTCCACGTCCACCTTGAGGTTGATCGGGAGCAGGGTCACCAGGGTGGGGTCCACCGCCACAGCCACCGCCAGGGGATCGTGCAGGCCGCAACCACCCAGGTAGGGCGCGGTGGTCTCGTAGGCCTTGATGTAGTAATCCGTGATGTCCGCCAGCGCGCGCCCGGCCTCCGTGCCCAGCTCGCGCCACTGGCGAGTCTCCTCGTAAGTGAGCAGAGTTTGCAGGGTCACATCCAGGCCAATCATGGTCACGTCCGCCCCGGAACGCAGCAGCGTATCCGCCGCCTCCGGATCCTGGCTGATATTGGCCTCCGTCCAGGCATTGACGTTGCCGGGCACGGTGAGCGCGCCGCCCATAATCACGATGTGGGCGTTGCGGGCGAACTCAGGATCGGCGGCGATGGCGGCGGCAAGGTTGGTCATGGGGCCGGTGGCCACGATCACTAGATCGTCGCCGTGCTCGCGCACGGAATCCACGAGGAAGTCCACCGCGCCGCGCTCCTCCACCGAGCGCGGGGAGGCCGGGATCTCCACCTCGCCAATGCCGTTCTTGCCGTGAATAAAGGCGGAGATCTCCAGAACCTCAAAGCCCTCCTTGGTCTGCGCGTGCGGCTCGCCTAGGAAAACCGGCACCTCGGAGTGGCCCAGCAGGTCCAACAGCGCGAGGTCATTAGCTGCGCCCTGCTCAATGAGCACGTTGCCGTAGGTGCAGGTCACGCCAATGAGGTCTAGCTCTGGGGAGCCCAGGGCATACGCCAAAGCCAGGGCGTCATCGACGCCGGTGTCCAGGTCAAGGATGATTTTACGGGCCACGGGGTGCTCCTCGTACTTTCCTAGTGCGGGCAGATCACCCCATACTCTATCCCGCCAGAATCTCCCGGGCACGGCTTACGTCTCGCCCCATCGCCTCTAGCAATTCCTCTACCCCGTGGAACTTCACCATCGGGCGCAGGTGGGCCACAAACTCCACGGTGGCGGTGTGCCCGTAAAGGTCCGCCTCCTGGTCGATCACAAAGGATTCCACGCTGCGCGGCTCGTCGCCAAAAGTGGGGTTCGTGCCCACGGAGATCGCCGCCGGGTAGCGTCGCTCGGCCACCATGTCCCCCTTGATCGGGCCGGAATCCACCACGGTAAGCCAGCCCGCATACACACCGTCGGCGGGCAGGGCCATGGACTCGGAAAAGTACTGGTTGGCCGTGGGATAGCCCAGTTCCTTGCCGCCGCGCCCCGCACCGTGCACCACCTTGCCGGTGACCCGGAAGGAGCGCCCCAGCGCCCAGTTGGCTCCCTCAATATCGCCCTCGCTGAGGTAGCGGCGCACCAGGGAGGAGCACAGCCGCTGCCCGCCGTCGTGATACAGACCCACGATGATGGGCTCAATGCCGTACTGCTCACCCAGTTCCCGCAGCGTATCCACGGTGCCCGCGGCGTCCTTGCCAAAGGTGAAGTTCTCCCCCACCAGCACGGCGGCGGCCTTGAGGGTATCCACCAGCAGCGAGGTGAAGTAATGGCGCGGGCTCAGGCCCGCGAGTTCGCAGGTGAAGTTCACCACCAGCACGGCGTCCACGCCCAGTTCCCCGGCCAGGCGCAGGCGATCATCGAGGGAGGTCAGGCGCGCCGGGGTCTTTTCCGGGAGGAACACGGAAACGGGGTGGGGATCAAAGGTCACCATCACGCAGGGCAACCCGCGCTCGCGGGCCTCCGCCACCGCGCGCCCGAGCAGGTGTTGGTGCCCCCGGTGCACACCGTCGAATACCCCGATGGTGACCACCGATCCAGAGAGATCCGAGGGAACGGCTGCAAGCCCGTGCCAAATATTCACGCACCCAGACTACGGCATACACTACGGGGCATGGTTGATCCCCTCGCACGCTCAGGAATAGTAGTGGTGGACAAGCCCCAGGGGCTTACCTCCCATGACGTTGTTTCCCGGCTACGCAGGGCTTTAGGCACCAAAAAGGTGGGCCACGCCGGCACGCTGGACCCGATGGCCACCGGCGTGCTGGTGGCGGGGGTGGAGCGCGGCACCAAGTTTCTAGCCCACATGACCGCCGCCACCAAGGCCTACCGCGCCACCATCCGCCTGGGCCAGTCCACCACCACCGACGACGCCGAGGGCGAGATCATCGCGCAGGTACCCACCGAGCAGGTGCATAACCTCGACCCCGCGCTTATCGACGCCGCCCTCGCCTCCCTCACCGGGGACATCATGCAGCGCCCCTCCACGTTCTCCGCGATCAAGATCGACGGCCAGCGCGCCTACGCCCGTGCCAGGGCCGGTGAGCAGGTGGAGATTCCCCCGCGCCCCGTCACCGTCTCCCGCTTTGACCTCCTCGATCGCCGGGGAACCGACCTCGACGTGGAGGTGGACTGCTCCTCGGGCACCTATATCCGCGCCCTGGCCCGCGATCTGGGCGAGCACCTCGGCGTGGGCGGGCACCTGACCATGCTGCGCCGCACCGAGGTGGGCCCGTTTAGGCTCACGGATTCGGTGCTTCTCGACACCCTCGCGGAACACCCGCGCCTCAGCCTCACCCTGGACGAGGCCCTGCGGCGCTGCTACCCCACCGTGGCGGTGACCGCCGCCGAGGCCGAGGCCCTGGCCAAGGGGCAGTGGCTGGAGCCGCGCGGGCTGCGCGGGGTACACGCCGCCGTGGATCCCGAGGGCCACAGCATCGCCCTGATCAAGGAACAGGGCAAGCGGCTCTCCACCGTCTTTGTGGCCAGGCCATCCACCCTATAGCGGCACCGTGATCGCCGCGCAGCAATAGCCCTCGCGCACGAGCCACCGCCCCGAAAAGAAGGGCAGCGGCGCGGTATCCGGCAGCAGGCGCGAGGTAAAGGTGCCGTCCGGGTGCAGCGCGATCTCCGCCTGATCAAAGTCCAGCCAGCGCCGCGTGAGCGGGAACCACGCCTTGTAGGTGGCCTCCTTGGCGCAAAAAAGCAGCCGATCGGCCCACTGCATTCCGGCAGCCCACCACCGCCGCACCATGTATTCCTCGGAATCCAGGGCGATGCTCCCCAGCACCCCCTTCGGGAGCGCGGCAGCCGGTTCCACGTCCAGCCCCACCGCGCGTACCTCGGAGCGGGGGGCCACCGCCGCCGCCCGCAGACCCTCCGTGTGGGTGAGCGAGCCCGTAAAACCCTGCGGCCACACCGGCATGCCCCTGACCCCGCGCAGAATCGGGGTGCTCGGCGGCACCCCATAGTGAGCCAGGGCCTGATGGGCGCACCAGCGGGCATCGCCAAACTCCGCCTTGCGCTTATCCACCGCGCGCGCCACCAGTTCCCGCTCCTCAGCGGGGAGTTCTTGGTAGCGCAGCAGGGAGGAATCCGGTGCCCGCAGTATCCGCCACTGCACCTGCGGGGGAAAAAGCGAATCCATCATCGTGCGTGTCCTCCCAACACCGGATAGGGCCACGGGCGCTCGGGGAGTTCAGGGCGCTCGCGCCACTCCCTCGGATAGCCCAGGGAGGCCTCGATGTGAGGCACCCCGTGCACCCGGGTCACCCCAGGCAAGTGCAGGTGGCCGTAGACCACCGCGCGGGCGCGATAGCGCTGCGGCCACCGCCGCGTGTGCTCGGTACCGCACCACAGGGATAACTCCGGTATCCCCATGCGCTGCACCGGCTCGCGCACCAACGGCCAGTGATTCACCAGCACCGTGGGCATTCCCGCCAGCGCGGCGAGCCTGCCCGCGCTATAGGCTAGACGCTCCCTACACCAAGCCGGCACGTTCGCGAAGGGTTCGAGGGCGAAGGCGTCGATAAGCATTTTCCCGGCAGCCCGCGCGCCCTCGTAGGTGATCCCGGCGGGGGCAAAGCTGTAATCGTAGAGGGTACACAGCGGGGCTATCGCCGTGCCCTGAAAAATCGGGTACTCGTCCTCCGGGGTGTGCACGCCGATCTCCCGGCAGCGGCGCACCAGTTCCGCATACCGCGCCCGCCCCCGGAACCGATCGCTCGCCCGACTGAGCAGCTCGTGGTTCCCCGGTGCCCAGATCACCCGGGGAAATCTCTCCCGCAGCCGCCCCAGGGTGGCGATCACCAAGTCCACGTTCTCCGCCACGTCCCCGGCCACGATGAGCCAATCCCCGGGGTTCCGAGGCCGCAGGCGCTCCACGTGCTCCCGGTTGGCGGGAACCGCCGCGTGCAGGTCGGAAACCGCCCACAGCGTCGGGGCGGTCACCTCACACCGCCCACTTCATCGAGCGGAACCGCCACACCACCGCCACCAGGCGCAACCCGATGAATGCCAGCAGGCCGCACCACACGCCCATGAGGCCGCCGTCGAAGGCATAGGCCAGCCACACGCCGGGCAGGAAGCCGCAGAGCACGGATACCACCGTGGCGTTGCGCAGGAAGGCGGCGTCGGCGGCCCCCAGCAGCACACCGTCGAGGGCAAAGAGCACCCCACCCATCACGATCATGGCGATCATCAGCCACCACGGGCCGCCCACCTCCCTCAGCACCGCCTCGTCCGAGCTAAACAACCGGGGAATGACCCCCGCCCCGGCCGCAAAGCACGCGGCGAGCGCGCAGGAAAAGATCACGGAGTAGCGCGTAATGGCCACTCCCACCGCGCGCGCCTGCCGCACCGTGCCCTTGCCCAGGGCCGCGCCGGTTAAGGTCTGGGCCGCAATGGCCAGGGAGTCCAGCACCAGGGCCAGGAAGTTCCACAGTTGCAGCATGATCTGGTGTGCGGCCAGAGCCGCCACCCCAAAGCGCCCCGCCACCCCGGCCGCGGATAAAAAGGCCACCTGGAAAGAAGCAGAGCGCACAATGAGATCCCGCCCCAGCACCAATTGCTTACGGATCACGCTCCACTGCGGCCGCCACGGGCCTCGGTGTTCCCGAATCAACGCTCCCAAAAATAGCAGGGCCGCAATGCTCACCCCCACCAGGTTAGCCACGGCCGAGCCCACCAGCCCCATGCGCGCCACCAGTAGCGGCACCAGGATCGCGCCGGGAATCACCCCGGCCAGGGTGAAGTATAGGGGGCGGCGGGTATCCTGCACCCCGCGCAACCAGCCATTACCGGCCATGATGATGAGGGTGAGCGGAATACCCAGCGCCGCCACACGCATCCACGCGGCGGCCTCCTGGGCCACCTCCGCGTTGCCGCCCAGCCACCCCGCAAACAGGGGTGCCCCGGCGATGACCGCCAGGGCCAACGCCACACCAACGCCCAGCGCCACCCAGGTGGCCTGCACTCCCTCGGCCACCGCCGCTGCTCTCCTGCCCTGGCCAAAAAGCCGGGAGGAGCGCGCGGTGGTGCCGTAGGAAAGAAAGGTCAGTTGGGTGGTCACCTGGGATTGAATGGTCGCCCCCACCGCCAGGGCCGCCTGCTCCAAACCACCCAGACGCCCCACCACGGCGGTATCCAGCAAAAGGTACAGCGGGGTGGCGGCCAGCACGCCCAGGGCGGGCAGCGCCAGGCCAAAAATATCCCGCGCCGTGACCTTGGCGGAAGCCTCCGCAACGTCCTGCCGCTGCGCGCCGCTCATGCGGCCTCGTTCTGCTCGCGCAGCACGGCGATCAGGGCATCGATCACCTCTTGGCGCTCCCCCACGGCGGTATAACCCGCCGCCGGCCGGTGTCCCCCACCGCCCAGGGCCACCGCAATCTGGGAGACGTCGATCGTCTCTGAGCGCAGGGATACCGCCCACGTTCCCGGAGAGGTGGCCTTGAACACCACCCCTAATTGGCAACCCTGAATGGAGTGAACAAAGTCCACCAGGGACTCCACCGCCGAGGCGGAGTGCCCCACCACATCCCTGTGCTCCGCCACCAGGAGGGCCAGGGAAAGGCCATCAATGTTGAGCACGTCGATCCCCGCGAGCACCGTACCCACCATCTTCAAATCGTGGGCGGAGACGTGATCGAGGAGATCGGCGGCGATCTGCCGGGCGTTTACGCCTCGGCTCATCAGGGTCGCCGCAACGGTGTGCATGCGGTTGCTGCCCCAACGGAAACTACCGGTATCCGTGACCAGGCCCGCGTACAGGCTGTGCGCGATCTGTGGGGTGAGTTCCACCCCCATGAGGTGAAAGAGATCGTAGAGGATCATAGTGGTGGACTCCGCCTCCACCGCGATGTGATTGAGCGCCCCAAAGCCGGGGTTAGAGGCGTGGTGATCCAGCACGATCACCCGCTCCCTGCGCTCGTGCACCTGCGCGCTCAGCAGTCCGGTGCGATCTAGGGAACCACAATCCACCGCCACGTACACGTCCGCCTCGGGCAGCTTATCGCCACGCAAGACTTCCGACGCCCCGGGAATGGTGTAAAGGTTTTCCGCAAAGCGCTGTTCCTGCCCGATGATTCCCTGGGCCGCTATTCCCCGCCGCCGCAGGGCCGCCACCAGTGCGGTTACGGAGCCAATCGCGTCCGCGTCCGGGCGCAGGTGGCCGATCACCACCGCGCTGCGCGCGGTTTTCAGCCACGCGGCTACCTGCTCTAACTCTGCCACTGGCGTTTAGCGCCCTTCCTCAGCGTCGCTCGTCTTATAGGGATTGGCCTCCCCCGCCGGGGTGGCGTTGGCCTTGAGCCGGGCCAATTCCTCGTCCCGGGCCTTGGCCCGCGCCAGCACCTCTTCCATGTGCGCGGAGGTCTCCGGAACGGTGTCCAGAGCAAAGCTCAGAGTGGGGGTAAAGCGCACTCCCAGTTCATCGCCCACGATCTTGCGCAGCTGGCCCCGGATGCGCTCCAGGGTCTCGGCGGCGGCCTCCTCGTCCGGGGCCTGCCCGATGTTCTCCCCGCGCACGGTGTAGTACACGGTGGCGTCGTGCAGATCGCCGGTGACGCGGGCGTCGGTAATGGTAATCAGCTCCACCCGAGGGGCCTTAATCTGGCGCTCCAATGCGGTGGCAACGATGGTTTGGATGCGCTTGGCCATCCGCCCGGCACGTGCCTGATCGGCCATCATGTTCCCCTTTCGATTGCTCTTTTGATTCCTCTTTCGCGCAGTCTCGTGCGTTCTCATGCAGTCTCCTGCGATCTCGCACCGCTGCACAGTCAATTCCACGGCATTGTACCCCGTGCGGCAAGGTAAAAGCAGTAGGCCCGCCGTGGGCACGGAGCTCACGGCGGGCCTACTTTGGGTAGTATTCCTACGCGGTGTTCAAGCGTCGCGCGCTATGCCTCGCGCGGCACCTCCACCATCTCGTAGACCTGGATCTGATCGCCCACCGCGATGTCCGGGTACGAGAGCACCATACCGCACTCGTAACCAGCAGACACCTCGGTGGCGTCGTCCTTGCCACGACGCAGCGAGTCGATGGTGGCGTTCTCGGTGACCACGTTGCCGTCGCGCACCAGGCGCACCTTGGCGTTGCGGCGCACCTTGCCGGACTCCACCATGCAGCCCGCGATGAGGCCCACGGCAGATGCCTTGAAGATCTGACGGATCTCCGCGGAACCAACCTCGCGCTCCTCGTAGATGGGCTTGAGCATGCCCTTGAGCGCGGACTCCACCTCGTCGATGGCCTGGTAGATCACCGTGTAGTAACGGATGTCCACGCCCTCGGCGTTGGCCTCCTCCGTGGCCTTGCCCTCGGAACGCACGTTGAACGCAATGATGATGGCGTCCGACGCCGCCGCCAGGGTCACGTTCGTCTGCGTCACCGCGCCCACGCCGCGATCGATGATGTTGAGCTGAACCTCATCATCCACCTCGATCTTGAGCAGGGCGTCCTCCAGGGCCTCCACCGAACCGGCGTTATCGCCCTTGAGGATGAGGTTAAGGGTGGAGTGCTCCTTGAGCACCTCATCCAGATCCTCCAGGGAGACGCGCTTGCGGTTGCGGGCCGCCTCCGCGCTGCGGCGGCGGGCATCGCGCTGGTTGGCAATCTGCCGCGCCACGCGATCGTCCTCCACCACCAGCAGGTTATCGCCCGCACCGGGCACGCCGTTGAGGCCCTGCACCTGCACCGGGCGGGAGGGCCCGGCCTCCTCGACGTCCTGGCCGTACTCGTCCACCATGCGGCGCACGCGACCATAGGTATCGCCCACCACAATGGAATCGCCCACGCGGAGGGTACCGCGCTGCACGATCACGGAGGCCACCGGGCCACGTCCGCGATCCAGGTGCGCCTCGATGGAGGTACCCTGCGCGTCCATCTCCGGGTTTGCCCGCAGATCCAGGGCAGCATCGGCCGTGAGCAGCACCGCTTCCAACAGGGACTCGATGTTCTGGCCCTGCTTGGCGGAGATGTCCACGAACATGGTGTCACCACCATATTCCTCGGGCACCAGACCGTACTCCGTGAGCTGGCCGCGGATCTTATCCGGCTGCGCCTCCGGCTTATCAATCTTGTTCACCGCAACCACGATCGGCACGTCAGCCGCCTTGGCGTGGTTGATGGCCTCCACCGTCTGCGGCATCACGCCGTCATCGGCGGCCACCACCAGAATGGCGATGTCCGTGGACTTCGCACCACGCGCACGCATGGCGGTAAAGGCCTCGTGACCAGGGGTATCAATGAAGGTGATGGTGCGATCGCCGCCCTCGGCCTCCACATTGACCTGGTAGGCACCGATACCCTGCGTAATGCCACCGGCCTCGCGGCCGCCCACATTCGCGTTACGGATGGTGTCCAACAGACGGGTCTTACCGTGGTCCACGTGACCCATCACGGTGACCACCGGAGGACGCTGCGCGAGGTCCTCCTCGCCGCCCTCGTCCTCACCGAACTGAAGGTCAAAGGACTCCAGCAGCTCGCGGTCCTCGTCCTCGGGGGAAACCACCTCGACGGCGTAGTTCATCTCCTCGCCCAGCAGCTTCAGCGTCTCCTCGGAGACGGAAGCCGTGGCGGTGACCATCTCACCCAGGTTGAACAGGGCCTGCACCAGCGAGGAGGCATCGGTGCCGATCTTCTCCGCGAAATCGGACAGCGAGGCACCGCGACGCAGGCGCAGCTTCTTGCCGCCACCATCGGGCAGGTGCACGCCACCGATCACGTTCGGGGCCTTCATTGCCTCGAACTCATTGCGCTTCTGCCGCTTGGACTTGCGCCCCTTGCGCGGAGCGCCACCCGGACGCCCAAAGGCACCCGCCGTGCCGCCACGACGCCCGCCGCGACCACCACGGAAACCGCCACCGGCGGGCCCGCTGCCACGGTTGTTGCCGCCGCGACCACCGCGACCGCGATTGGCCGAGGTAGCGGGCATCTGATTCGGGTTCGGGTGCGCCGGCATCATCGCCGGCGTGGGGGCCTTGCCCGAGCCACCCGGACGCGGGGAACCACCGGGGCGCTTGCCCTGCTGGCCGGGGCGCGGAGCGCCGCCGCGATTACCGCCGGTGCCACCGGGACGCGGTGCCGGACGATCGCTACCGCCCGTGGAGAACGGGTTATTGGCCACGCGCGGGGCGCGACCACCCGGCTTGGGGCCGGGCTTAGGCATGGAACGCGGGGT
This sequence comes from Corynebacterium sp. 21KM1197, assembly GCF_033783015.1. NCBI lineage: Bacteria > Bacillati > Actinomycetota > Actinomycetes > Mycobacteriales > Corynebacteriaceae > Corynebacterium > Corynebacterium sp. 21KM1197. The sequence continues at coordinate 1,397,051 of NZ_CP123907.1, forward strand.
GGGGCGGTCGCCCCCGCCCTGCTTGGCGCGCTGCTGGCCGGGCTTGGGCATGTCCTGCCCACCCTGGCCCGGCTTGGGAGCGGGCTTCCCCTGCTTGGCAGCGTTGGCTGGGTTTGCGGCGGGGCCCGGCTTCGGGCCAGGCTTAGCGCCAGGTCGGGGAACACCCTGGCCTGCCGCAGGGTTCTGCGCGCTGCGCGCGCTCTGGAATGTCGGGCCGGGCTTGGCTGCACCGGCGGCACCGGTACCCGGCTTGGGGGCGGCGGGCTTCTTATCCGCCTTGTTCGCGGCTGCTTTATTGGCACCCACGCTTGCGGCGGGGCCCGGCTTCGGGCCGGGCTTGGTCACGCCAGCACCGGGCTTCGGCGCGCCTGCTTGAGCGGCCGGGCCGGGCTTAGCGGTACCAGCCGCACCGGGCTTGGGGGCGGCGGGCTTCTTATCCGCCTTGTTCGCGGCTGCGGCGGGGCCCGGCTTCGGACCGGGCTTAGCGCCAGCACCGGGCTTCGGCGCGGCCGCATTACCGGCAGCCTTTTCTCCCTCGCCGGAGGACGCCTCATAATGCGCACGCATCTTCTTCACCACCGGGGGTTCGATGGTGGAAGAGGCAGTCTTAACGAACTCACCCTGCTCCTTGAGCGTGGCGAGCAGTTCCTTACTGGTAATACCGAGTTGCTTGGCCAGCTCGTGTACACGTAGCTTTCCGGGCACTTCTCTCCTTAGCGTTGTGCTAGGAACCGAGAAGTACCCGTAAAAGTCTTTTTAAGGATACTTCCAGTCCCTAGTCCTGGTTCTTGACGTTCATCGCTGATGCTTCATCGTGTGCTCATCAGTGTTCGGTCTTCTTTCCTTGTATCCGTTCCGTTCCCCGAACCGTGGAGGTGCCCGGCATCGCCAGACGGCCCTCCAGGTAGGCATGAACTTCACTCGTGTCCGTGTCCACGGGCACCTTCAGCGCGCGCTGGATTGCGCGGCGCTTTTGCGCAAGCTCCAACGCCTCAAGGTCTGGGATAATCCACGCCCCGCGCCCAGGGAGAACACACTGCGGATCGGGAACGATCCTCCGGTTTCCCTGTGGGGCTATCACCATGCGCAGAAGATCAGTATGGGGGCGGCGCTGCCGAGTGGCAACGCAGGTGCGGATTGGCTTTGCTTGCGACAACCTGCCCCATGCCTCCTTATAATCTGCCATGACGAACCAGACCCTGTGACGACCAGGGCCGCAGTACAGTGTACGCGACGAGGCCCGGAAGTTGTAGTTAGGTACTCCCCCGCTTATCGACGCCCCCGCACAGCACGATTCCCCGCGCACAGGCTGGCAATAACCGCGCGCGGGGAATCGGTAGAACTACTTTTACTTAACGACGGCGTCCTGCTTCACCCAGAAGCGGCCCTGATCGTCCTTGTACACGGTATCGCCAGCCTCGGCGGTCTCGTGCTCATTGACCTTCAGGCTGCGCAGATCGCGGGTCTCATACTCCGGCTGCACAAACTCACCACCGGCGAACCAGTTTTCAAAGGCGGCCACGGAGGTGGAGGAGCCAGAGAACAGGTGCTCCTCATAGCCAGGGTGCGGCTCGCTCACGGCGGAGGCCACGGCGGTGGAGCCGAGGGCCAGAACGGAGGCAGCGGCTGCGGCAACGCCGCGACGCAAAGACTTAGACATAACGAATTCTCCTTCACGATTGTGGCGGAACACTAACAATTTTCCACCGTAAGGCACGCGGGGAGGCTCGTCAATGGGTGGAGCCACAGCCTCAGCAATCCGCTACACGATGAAAATGGAGTTGCATGCTAACAGTGGTCAGTCCTTGACCGGCCAAACAGGATAACGGAGTGCATCGACACGGGGCGAGCCCGTATCCCCAGGATAATGACCTGCAAAACACCCCCACGCTTCATCAACCGTGCCCTATCATCTCTCTATGGGCCTCAATCCAAATCCTAAGCACCGCAATCTTGCCGATATGTCCACCCCACCACCCACATTCATCTACACTCCGCAGGAAGCCGATACCACCGTGACCACACCCATCGACCTTTCCGATGGGTGTGAACTATCCATGCGAGAGTCCTACTTCCAAGGACGCATCATCGACTTCTCCCTCAACGAACACATCAACCATCATCACCCCCGTTACCCTTACGTCCAAAACCATGACGTTGCCAGGATCGACTGCTGTCACTCTGAAGTCCACAGGCATCAGTTCTATGCCAACGGCGACGAGGATCCCAAGTACTACGTCATCCGTTCCCTCAAGAATTCCCCCGACCAGCAAAGCGCAGAAAAGATCATCGACGAGTGCTACGATCACTGCTACGCCCTGATCATGTCAAACTGGGAAGCATACCTCGAAAGGTGGGATTCGTGGTCATGATTAAACGCTCCATGGAGCGCAAACTTCGCACAAAGTTACGCCTCCTCACAGCCCGTAGGCTCACCCTAGAACTGCGCAATCCTACCTACCGCACCCATCTGGAAGAAGACGGCTGGACCCCCGGCAGCGCCATCATTCCCTGTGAATGGGATACCCCTTTCCACGAAGTTCTCACAACCGTCCATCGCCGTAAGGAAGCCGGTGAGACGAGCTTCCTCATACCCGTGTTGATTCATGCCCAAGGCGAGATGAAGATTCAGGTTCTCCTGGCCACCGGCAGCCCCACAGATACATTCTGGGAGGTCAACGCCGATGAGATTCATCCTGATGTACCTATGAAAGACGTAGCCGATGTGCTACGCCGGGATCGAGATTGGTCTACTGAGCTACTCAGCCTGGAAGGGATCGCCGGGGCTGCGGAGTTACTTGATCTCTGTTAAGTAGATAATAACTTCGCAGCCGCTGATCTATTCCCGGGAGAGGGATTTTTGCGGGATCGCAGACCCCCGAGGCCACTTCTATTCCCACAGGTCAAACGGCAGATCTACTCCGCGTCCGAGTGGATGTCGATCTTCCAGCCGGTCAGGCGCGCCGCCAGGCGGGCGTTCTGCCCCTCCTTGCCAATGGCCAGGGAGAGCTGATAGTCCGGCACCACCACGCGCGCGGCCTGCTCCTCGGCATTGGTGATCTCCACGCGCACCACCTTGGAGGGGGAAAGCGCGTTGGCCACGAACTTCTTGGGGTCCTTGGAGTAATCAATGATGTCGATCTTCTCCCCGCCCAGGGCCTCCATGATGTTGCGCACGCGCTGGCCGCGCGGCCCGATGCAGGCGCCCTTGGCGTTGAGTCCCTTGGAGCGGGCCTTCACGGCCACCTTGGAGCGGTGTCCGGCCTCGCGGGCAATGCCCACGATCTCCACGGAGCCCTCTACGATCTCAGGCACCTCCAGCTCAAAGAGGCCGCGCACCAGTTCCGGGTGGGTGCGCGAGAGGTTGATCTGGAGGCGCTGGCCGCCGCGATTCACGCCCACCACATAGGCCTTCACGCGATCGCCGTGGCTGAGTTTTTCGCCCGGGAGCTGCTCGGCGGGCAGCAGGATTCCGTCCTGGTGCTCTATTTCCGTGCCCAGTTCCACTACCACGATGCCCTTTTGGTTGGCGTAGGCGTCGCGCTGCACCACGCCGGAGACGACCTTGCCTTGGAGTTCCTGGTAGTTGTCATAGGCCACGCCCGTCTCGGCCTCGCGCAGGCGCTTGATCAGGGCGGTGCGCACGGCGGGGGCGGCCACTCCGGCGAAGCCCTCGGGGGTGTCGTCGTACTCGGAGGAGACGGCGCCATCCTCCTCGTACTCGGTCACAATCACGCTGACCGCGCCGGTGATGGAGTCAATATCCACGCGGGCGCGCTCGGTCTCGGTGGGTTCGGTGCCCCGGTAGCCGCGATAGGCAAAAAGCAGAGCCTTGGCGACGGTCTGGAGGAGGTCATCGACGGGAATGCCTCGGTCGTTCTCGATCGCCTGAAGCGCGCCCAGATCAATATTCACTTGTGCTCCTCCTGCCACCGCGTGGCTTCTTCGTATGTGAGGCCGGTGAGCGCAATCTGCTCCTCCGGCGGCTTTGCGAACTCAATTTGTACCACTGCGGTGAGTTCCTGATCCAATCGCAGGGCCTCCAACCCCACGCTCTTGCCCTTGCCGCGCACGAGGATCACGGCGGATTCGTCGTCCGCCAGCGCCCCAATGCGCCCGGTCATGGGCTTATCCTCCCCGGCGAGAGTGACGGATACCAGGCGATGCCGGTTGCGTCGCCAGCGCCGGGGGGCGCTCAGCGGGGTATCCACGCCGGGCGTGCTCACCTCCAGCGTGTAGCCGGGGCCAAAGCTGCACTCGCCTGCGGCCTCGGCGGCGTCGAAAAGCCCCGATAGTTCGTTGGAGATCGCCTCAAGGGTGTCCGAGTCCGCGTCCACCATGATGGCTACCAGGGATTTCTTGCCGGCGCGGTTGATGCGCACCCCCTCGATGGGATGGCCGTGGGCCTCCACCACGGGGCGGGCGAGGGCGGTAATTTCTTCCGAAGTGGGGAATGGCATGAGCCAAGCCTAGCGCGGAGCCGGTATGGTCAATGCACGTGTCTGTTTCCCGCGCCAGCCTCGCTCTTGCCCTCAGCCTCGCCGCCGCACCACTGCTCAGCGGCTGCGAGGTGGATCGCTTCTTTGGCCCTCGGCCCAACGCCGCGGTGAGCGAGTTAGCCGCCGGGGCCCGCGCGGACGCGGATCGGCTTTCCATCGACGATCCCCACCTCGCCGCGCTGCGGGAGGAACAGGCCCGGACTTTCGACGCCGAGGTCGCCCGGCTCTGCGGCACGCAGGAGGACGGCAGCACCCCGGCCTCCTGCACCACCGACCAGGCGGAGCAAACCGAACCCCTAGAACACACCGGCCTAGAACAAATCCTGTTGAGCTTTGCTTCCCTCCCGGAGGAGTCGCGCCCCCTGGCCGCCCAGCAGGCGATCATTCTGGCTGAGGCCACCGACACCACCGACGTTGCCGAGGCCGCCGAAAAGGCCGACCTCACCGCCAGCCCCACGGCCGCCGACGCCGCCCGCGAGGTGCTGCGCCGGGAGCACGCCCTGGCCTACGGGGTGGGGGTGGCCAAGGCCTTTGGCGCGAGCGACCTTGCCGATCTCACCTCCGCGATCAACGAGCGCATCGCGGCCCTGACCACCGCGCTCGAACCCACCGGGGACGTCCCCGTGGCCGAAGCCGGATACCTCATCACCGGGGTTCCCTCCCCCACAGACGCCGCCTCCGCCCAGGAGTTCGTCTCCGCCGCCATCAATCAGGCTGCGGATTCCTGGGAGGCCGCCGCGGCCGCCGCCCCCAGCGATGAAGCCGGGTGGCTGGAACTCGCGGTGACCGGAGCCGCCCACGCGGGGCGCTTCCGCTAATCCCGAGCTCCACCCCGCCCCGGAGCCTAAAGAGGCCCAGGAAAGGCTCAGCCACTCAGCCGCGCACCCATTCCAGGAGGGTCTGCGCGGCCTCCTCAGCCGGTACCTCCACGGATTCCCCGCCGCGCACGCGCAGTTCGATCTTGCCCTCGGCGTAACCCCGGCCCAGGATCGCGGCAAAGGGCATACCCAGCAGTTCGGCGTCCTTGAACTTCACGCCGGGGCGCACCTTGGGGCGATCATCAAAGAGCACCTCGATTCCCGCCCGGGAGAGTTCCTCCGCCAGGGCACCAGCGGCCTCCACGGCGGCGGTATCCTTGTTCGCTGCCACCACGTGCACCTGGTAGGGGGCCACCGCCACCGGCCAGCGCAGGCCCTTGTCATCGTGCATCTGCTCGGCCAGCACCGCCATCACGCGGGAAACGCCAATGCCATAGGAGCCCATCGTGGGCACGGAGCGCTTGCCGTTCACGTCCAGGATCTGCACGTCAAAGGCCTCGGTGTACTTGCGCCCCAGTTGGAAGATGTGGCCGATCTCGATGCCGCGCTCCAGGGTCAGGGTGCCCTGGCCCTCCGGGGCGGGGTCGCCCTCCTTGATCTGGGCGGCCTCCACGTATCCGTCCGGGGTGAAGTCGCGCCCGCACACCAGGTTCACCACGTGGCGGTTCTTCTCATCGGCCCCGGTGACCCAGCGGGTACCGCGCACCACGCGGGGATCGGCCAGCACGGTGATCCCGTTGGCCGCCAGGCCGCGCGGGCCGATGTACCCCTTGACCAGGAAGGGATTGTTCTTAAAGTCCGCCTCCTCCGCCAGGGCCACCTCGGCGGGCTCAAAGGAGGCCTCCAGACGCTTCATGTCCGCCTCGCGGTCGCCCGGAATGAGGATTCCCATCAATTCCGCCTCCTCGGCTCCCGGCTGGGTGACCTTGACCATGAGGCACTTGAGGGTATCGCTGAGCTGCACCGGGCGGTCGTCGATAGTCAGCCCCTCGGCGCGTGCCCAGTCCAGCAGGGTCTCCATCGTGGGGGCGTCCGGGGTTTCGTAGGTGCGGGCCTCCGGCTGCCCCTCGATCTCGCGCTCCTGGCCAGGCTGGGTCACCACGGCCTCCACGTTGGCGGCGTAATCGCCCTGCGTGGCGCGCACAAAGGTGTCCTCGCCGTTGGGGGAAATGGCCAGGAACTCCTCGGAGGCCGAGCCACCCATCGCCCCGGAGGTGGCCGCGCAGATCACGTATTCCAGACCCAGGCGATCAAACACGCGCTGGTACGCGCCGCGATGGCGCTGGTAGGACTCCGCCAGCCCGGCATCGTCCATGTCGAAGGAATAGGAATCCTTCATCACAAACTCCCGGCCACGCAGGATACCGGCGCGGGGGCGCTCCTCATCTCGGTACTTGGTCTGCACCTGGTAGAGGGTGACGGGGAAGTCCTTGTACGAGGAATAGAGGTCCTTGACCGCCGTGGTAAACATCTCCTCATGCGTGGGGCCAAGCAGCATATCTGCCCCCTTGCGGTCCTTGAGCCGCAGCAGGGAGGAGCCATACTCCGTCCAGCGTTGAGAAGTCTCGTAGGGCTCGCGCGGCAGCAGCGCGGGGAAGAGCAGTTCCTGCGCGCCGATGCCGTCCATCTCCTCGCGCACCACGGTTTCGATCTTGCGCAGGGTGCGCAGGCCCAGCGGGAGCCAGGAGTAAATACCGGGGGCGACGCGGCGAATGTATCCGGCGCGAACGAGCAGCTTATGGCTGGGCACCTCGGCGTCGGCGGGGTCCTCACGCAGAGTGCGCAAAAAGAGCGTGGACAAGCGAGTAATCATGACCTCAGACTCTACCCGTTAGGCTAGAGCACATGTTGATCGTCCTACCCCCATCGGAGACCAAGGCCCACGGGGGCGATGGCGCACCGTTGAACTGGGATTCCCTTTCCTTTGCCTCCCTCGCCGCCCAGCGGCGCAGCATCGCCGCCGACCTCGCCGGATTACCCGTGGACGAGGCGCTGGGAATCCTCGGAATCTCGGAGAAACTGCGCCCCGAGGCCGAGGAAAACACTCGCCTGTTCTCCGGGCCCACCATGCCCGCCATCGAGCGCTACACGGGGGTGCTTTACGACGCCCTCGATGCCCCCTCCCTCCCGCCCGCCGCACGCGAGCGCCTGGCGGTGGGCTCCGCGCTTTTCGGGGTGGTGCGCGCCGGGGACATGATCCCTCACTACCGCCTCTCCGCCGGCACCAAACTCCCCGACGCCGACGGCAACCTCCCCACCATGAAGTCCCGCTGGGGCAAGACCATCACCCGGGCCCTCAGCGAGGTGGACGGGCTGGTGATCGACCTGCGCTCCGGCGGCTACCAGCAACTAGGCCCCTGCCCCGGCGCGCTTACCGTGCGCGTGGAATCCGTGCGCGAGGATGGCAGCCGCAAGGTAGTCAGCCACTTTAATAAGCACTACAAGGGGGAATTGGCCCGCGTGCTGGCGCTTAGCGACGCCGCGCCTACCGACGCCGCCTCAGTGGCCGAGGTGGCGCGGGAAGCGGGCATGACGGTGGAGGAAAACTCTCCCACCCAACTCACCCTGGTGGTGTGAGTTATTCAGTTACTTCTTCCGCGAGGAGGTTATCCAGAGCCTCACCATAGGCCTGGGCCGTCTCCTCCACCAAGCCACCCACATACTCGGCAGTCTCCACGGCGTTATTCACCACCGTGTCCACCTGAATGGGATCCTCGGAAAGAAGGTTCACGGCATCTGCGGTTTGCAGGGTCACCTCACCCACACCGGCGGACCAATTGGCCTGGGCCACGTCACCAGCCTCCTCCAGCGTCTGCGGCGCTGGCTCCTCGATTTCCCCGGGGAAGTTCTCCTCCCACCACTGCTCCTGGTAGGTCACCTCCTCATCCAAGGTTCGCATGGGGGTGTGCGGCTGGGTGGATTCCGGCAACGCAAAGTGCTCGTTTACCTGCCCATCAGGAATGTCGTAGGCCTCCTCCAGGGCGGCGTCGATAGGCTGAGCACGGACGAACAACCCCAGCCCGGCGGTAGAGGAAACACCCAGGGCTTCCCCGGTGACGGGGTCAAAGTTCACCCCGCCGGAATCGCCCGGTAGCGCCAGCCCCACGTACCACAGGCCGTTACGCGTGCGCAGGTACTGCACCCCGCAGGTGCGGCCCGTGGTCTGGCCGTCCTTGCAGATGAGCTGGCCAAAGTTATCAAAGGAGACCTCCCCCTCCACAAGAGTGCGGTAATCGCGCACCCCCGTGAGCACCACTGGGTCCCCGTGGCGGCGGCCATACTGATCCACCGAGTCCGCCACTCGCGTCATCTCCACCCCCTCGACCAATTCCGCCGTGGCCCAGTCCTGGGGATCATTCTTTATCGGATCCCAGTTATCCGGATCGAAGAATTCCCGCTGCGTACCGTCATAATCAAACTCTTCCCCATGATCGCGAGTACCGATCACCTTGCGCCCCTCCTCCAGGGGAATGTACACCTCCGGGGCCAGATCAACCTCGTCTCCGGTTTCCCCATACAAGCAGTGCGCCGCGCTCACCATCACGTTTTTCTGGGAGCCATCGGGCAGGGTCACCGTGCCGGACACGCCCTGGGAGCACGAAGCGGGCGAGGCGATCTCCAGGGGAATCTCGACGGGGACCTCATCAAAGTTCTCTACCTTGGTCCGCATGGGTGCGCCCGGCGCGACCTCGGCAGCGGTGGCCGACGCAGCGGTGGTAACGGGCGCGACCATGCCAGTGGCAATTCCCACCAGACACACCGCCACAGAGCCATAACGAATACGCGACATTACTCTTCCTCTTTTCCTTCTTCTGCCAGAAGATTCTCAAAGGCCGAGCCATAGGCCTGGGCCGTCTCCTCCACCAAGCCACCCACATACTCGGCAGTCTCCACGGCGTTATTCACCACCGTGTCCACCTGAGTGGGGTCCTCGGAAAGACGGTTCATGGTGTCCTGGGTTTGAATCCGCGCCTCGCCCACTCCAGCCTCCAGATTGCTCCAAGCCTGATCATGCGCGTCCTCCAAGGTCAGAGGTTCTTCCGGTGCAAACATGTCCTCGGGAATGTTCTGTTCTACCCATTCACGGGTCTGCTCCGTATCCTCTTCCAGGGTGTACGTCGGGGAGTGCTCCTGCGTAGATTCCGGCAAAGTAAAGCGCTCATTGACCTGCCCATCGGGAATACCACAGGCCTGTTCCAAGGCCACGTCGATAGGCTGAGCACGGCCCCCGAGCCCAAAGAAACCCATCGAAGTAACGCCCAGTGCTTCGCCCGTAACGGGATCAAAGTTCACGCCACCGGAATCACCTGATAGGGAGAGATTCGTGTGCCAGATACCATTACTCGTGCGCATGAGTTGAATCCCGCAAGTACGCCCAGAGGTTTGCCCGTCCTTGCAGATGGGTTGGCCAAAGTCATCAAAGTCCACCTCCCACTGCCCAAGATCGCGGTAGTCACGCACCCCGGTGAGCACCACGGGTTCACCGTGCCTGCGCCCGTATTGATCCACGGAATCAGCCACGCGGCTCATTTCTACGTCATGAGCCACTTCAGCGGTAGACCAGTCCGGCCCATCAAACTGCCGGATCACCGCGTCTACTCCCCCTCCCTCCGAGACCGGGTACACCTTATCTCCGTGCTCGCGCTGGGCAATGAGCTTCCGGCCATCGGGCAGCGGGGCATACACCTCGGGATACGTTTCTTCCGCTTCTCCTGCAATACCGTAGAGACAGTGCCCAGCGCTCACCAACACATTCTTCTGGGAACCATCTTCAAGCGTTACTGTCCCCGGTATTCCCTGGGAGCATGAAGCCGTGGTGGCGATTTCCAGGGGAACCTCCCCGATCTCCTCCTGAATACTGTCAAGGCCATCCGTGGCCATGCGCATAGGCGCCCCCGGAGCTACCTCGGCAGCGTTAGCCTGAACCGCAAGTACAATGGTTGAGCAAGCCACAGAGGCTACGAGAGCCAAGCGAGTCATCCTTTTCATAGTTATTCTTCCTTTCCGAGAGTGTGAATGAGGAGTATTAGTTCACCGCACGGCGATTGATCGCCCTGGCCGCAAGAGCCAACAGCAGAGCCACGGTGACCACCAAAATCAGCATGGCACCCAGATGCCCGTTCTGCGCCGCCGCAAAAGCCGAGTCATCGCCCAGCGTCATCGCCTGCACATTCGCCAGCGGCAGAATACGCGCCAGGAACTGCCCCCAGGAGGGATCAAAGCCCAGCAGGGCGGTCTCCACCAAGAACGTATCCACCATCAAAATCATGGCCGCGTACACGCCTCGCCCCAGCGCATAGGTAAGCAAAACCGCCAGCACCGTGAAAATCACCCAGGTGCCGTACACGGAAGCCACCCCCAGCAAGGTGTCTTTTTCCCAAAGGTTGCCCAGGTCAAGCCGGTATCCCAGCGCCGCCAGGATCAAGGTACCCAACACCGCGCCCACGGTGGCAGCGAGGGCAAAAGCCACCACCAACAAAACCATGCGCGCCACTACAAGCAATACCCTGCGATTGGTGGAAAGGTAGAGCCACCCGATACTGCCCTTGGCCAACTCCGCACCACCGATCATGGCTCCACCGAAGATCATGACGATGAGTGCAAGTTGATGAGGAACCCCCAGAATATCGCTCAGACCTATCGTGTGTTCCTTGCCCATCGCTAACGCCATGAGCACGTCCGTCAGCGTCATACCCAAAGCGATGATAGTGAGGTATATCCACGTAGCCCGCAAGGAAAAAAGGGCGCGAGACTGGCTAAGAAAAAGTGACATTGCGGTATGTACTCCTTTACGGATTAAGGGGCTAGGCCGCCCGGTATTCGGCGGAATCAGCGGTGGCAGCCAAGAATGCTTCTTCCAGGGAGGGGGTGCGGCGCTGGAGGCCCGACACCGTGAGGTCGAGCGCCCGGCACATCGCTCCGACCTCCACCGGGTCCTCCACACCAAAGACGTTCAATTGGTTCTCTGGGCCGCGTTCCACCCGGATTCCGTTGCTGGTCAGGGCGTCCTCCAACTCATCGGGGCGATCCACCCGCACCTCCACGAGTGATTCCCCGCTGGTGCCCACGAACTCCGCCACGGTGCCCTCGCGCACCATTTGGCCACGCCCGATCACCACCAGGCGATCTGCCGTCAGCGACATCTCGGAGAGCAAATGAGAGGACACCAGCACGGAACGCCCCTCGGCAGCCAATTCCCGAATACGATCGCGCATCCAATGCACGCCCTCGGGGTCGAGGCCATTGACGGGTTCGTCGAGAAGCAAATGCTTCGGATCACCCAGCAGCGCACAGGCCAGGCCAAAGCGCTGCTTCATGCCCAGGGAATATCCGCCCACCTTTTTCTGCGCCACGTTGATGATTCCCACGCGCTCTAGCACGTCGTCCACGCGGCTCATGGGGACGTTTTGCAGCGCCGCCATCATGCCCAGGTGCGCGCGGGCGCTGCGGCCGGGGTGGAACCAGGTGGCGTCGAGCAGCGTGCCCACGACCTTGGCCGGGTGGGTAAGTTTGCGGAACTCCGTGCCGTCAAAGATGGCGGTGCCGGCGGTGGGACGCTCTAGCCCCACGGCCATGCGCATGGTGGTGGACTTTCCCGCGCCATTGGGCCCGAGAAACCCGGTGACGAGCCCATCGGGAACGGTGAACGAGAGATCGTCCACGGCCCTTTTATTCTTATACGTTTTGGTCAGATTCTTTACTTCGAGCATGTACCCCATCGTGCTGCACCCACGTTCTCAGCACATCGCCCCCAGGGGTGAAAAAACCAGATCAGCCGTGGGGATGATTGAGCAATTCCTCCGGGGTCACCACCCCACGCCGGTACGCAAAAAGCACCGCCTGCACCCGATCCCTGGAACAGGTTTTCATCAGGATATGCCGAACATGCGTTTTCACCGTGGCCATAGAGACAAACTCATGCTCCGCGATCTCCTGATTATTCAGCCCCAGGGCCATCAGGCGCAGCACGTGCGTTTCCCGTTGGGTCAGTTCCTCCACCGTACTCACCGTGGCGCTTATCGACGCCCCAGAGGTCACCGCAGCTACATCGCGCAGGATATTCGCGGTCACCTTGGGCGCTAAAATCGCCTCCCCGGAATGAACCACCCGCACGGCGCGCAACAATTCCTCCGGCTGGGCGTCCTTGAGCAGGAACCCGCTGGCCCCCGCGTCAATGGCCCCACGCACGAACTCGTGATCGTCAAAGGTGGTGAGCATGATGACCTTGGTGGATGGTTGTTCCCGCAGCAGGTTTTCCGTGGCGGTAATGCCATCCACCCTGGCCATTTGCACGTCCATGAGCACCACGTCCACGGGCTCTTGGCCTGGGACCTGGTCACCGTCATTAACGTCCCAGCAGACCTCCATGTCCTCCTGGGAGTTCACCAGCATGGCAAAACCCGTGCGCACCAGGGGTTGATCGTCCACCAGGCCCACCGTGATCTTCTCACTCACCACGTCACCCTTGCTTCCACTAGGAACTCGCCGTCTTTCCTTTTCACATCCAGGGTGCCACCTTGGGCGCGCACACGCTCCCCCATACCGATGAGGCCATAACCGCTCTCACCTTTATTCTCCTGCATAGGATTACGCGAATGAATTACCACCGCACGGTTTTCTATTTTCACCGTGAGACCGCCCGTAGCGGTACTGGAATACTTCAACATATTGGTCAGCAACTCTTGCACGGTGCGATAAATGATGAACTGCGTAAGCACAGGAAGATCCTCGGGAATATCTTTTAGCCCCATCACCGTGAGTTCCAAACCATTACGGCGAGCCTCCCTCACCAGCGTAGAAAGATCCGCCACACCGGGAGCCGACCTCGTATCGCGTTGTCCGTCCTCCCGCAGTACAGAAAGCAAACCTCGCATCTGAGTTAAGGCTTCCCGGGAAGTCTCCGCGATGGTTTCTAGAGTTTTCACCGCTACCTTTGGTTCCTTGGCCGCGCTATAGCGCGCACCATCGGCCAAAGCGATCACCCCGGAGAGACTGTGTGCCACAATATCGTGCATCTCCCGCGCGATACGAGTGCGCTCCAAGGTGCCCGCAAGGGCAGCCTTCTCTTGAAGGATCTGCCGCTGCACTTTCACGGTTCTCTTGTTGCTTCCGGAAATCCAGAAAAATAAAATGAACACATCCACCAACACAAACGCCCCCATAATGTGCTCTGCGATAATCCGAACACTCCCCCACCAAGCATCTCCCCCATCCAGCTCAACGAGGCTGCGGAGTATCCCACAACCATAATGATCAACCACATTTTTGGAGAAATCTTTTGAGATCTCTCCCCAGCCAGGTAGGCCATGTAGAAAATCACCGCATAACCGAACGATATGGCAGAATACTCATAATATACCCAGTACAGAACAAAAGATATGAGGGTAGCCACTCCTAAAAATAAATCTGGCGACCTGGGCACTATCAATAACACTACCCCTAGCGCAACGATCATGACCGAAGTAGAAACCCTCGCATCGACGAGGCTCAGATAGGAAAATACCGTCCACGCACTGAGAGCTATGACTCACCACAGATTCCCCACCCAGCTGACATCAGGCCACGCTATCCACTTCAGTAATCCCATAACCTCCTCACCGTAGCGCGTTGATCCCATCGCGGCCTCAACCCCAGGGTTGATCTATCCCCAACCCGGCCACCTCACCAATCACATATACCGCAGGAGACTGCACCTGATTATTGCGCATCGTCTCCTCTAGTTCCCCCAGCGTGCAACGGAACACTTGTTCTCGCTCCGTGCTCCCCTCCTGCACGATGGCGCAGGGCGTGGTGGGGGCCAGGGTGGCGTCGATAAGCGCTTCCGCGATAGCACCCGCCTGCCGCACCCCCATGATCACCACGATGGTACCGCCGCTGCGGGCCAGGGCAGACCAATCCACCCGGGAGCGCGGGTGCCCCGGCGGAAGATGCCCGGAGACCACATGAAAAGAATGAACGAGTCCGCGCTGCGTAAGCGGTATGCCCGCCAACTCCGGCACCGCCACCGCCGAGGTCACTCCGGGAATGACCTCGCAATCAATCCCGTGACGCAGGCAATGCTCGTATTCCTCGAAGCCACGGCCAAACACATAGGGATCGCCGCCCTTGAGGCGAGCCACCACCGCCCCGGCGTGAGCGTGCTCCACCAACAGATCGTTGATTTTTTCCTGAGCGGTCTGCTTTCCGTAGGGCAATTTGGAGACGTCAATGATCGTCTTGGCGGAGGTATCGCAGAGTTTGTCCAGTTCCGCCGTGGGGCCGAGGTGATCGGTGAGGATGACCTCGGCGCTTTGCAGGGCCCGCATGCCTCGCACGGTGATGAGGTCCCAGGCACCCGGGCCACCGCCCACCAGGTACACGTGGCCGGGGGTGGATTGCTGGTGCGCTGCGGTCATGGGCACTGAGTGTACCCCGCGCGGGGCGGCGATCCGGGATTTTTCACCACCTCCCTGGGGTTGTGTGGCTGGTGTGGTTCTCACCCATCACACAGTGGCAGGAAAAGGTACTTTCTTTGCGCTGTGGTTCCGGTGTTCGTCCCACCAGTCACACACCGGCAAGGAAAAGTACCACCTCGCCGCTAAGTAACACCACGGATTCACTTCCGTCACACACCGGCGGGAAAACAACACCGCCCGAACACTTCACCCACACAAAACCGCCGCCCCTCTCACCTCGTGAGAAGGAGCGGCGGCGCTGGCACGCACCAAGCGGCTAAAGAACCTAGTCCTCCAGTTGCAGGGTGCGCTGGGTGCTCTCCCACGCCTCGGCAAACATGTCCGGCTCACCGGCCAACTTGTGCCCGTAGGAGGGGATCATCTCGATGAGCTTGTCGCCCCAGTCGATCATGCGCTCACCAAAGCAGCGCTCCAGCAGTTCCACCATCGCCGCCGGGGCGATGGAGGCTCCCGGGGAGGCACCGAGCAGACCGGCGATGGAGCCGTCGGTGTCATTGACCAGGGCGGTGCCAAACTCCAGGGAGCCGAAGCGCGGGGCGGCCGTCGGCTGAATCACCTGCACGCGCTGCCCGGCGATCACGGTCTCCCAGTCCTTACCCTCGGCCAGGGGCATGTACTCGCGCAGGGTATCCACGCGGCTATCAAAGTTCTTCAGCACCTCGGTGACCAGGTACTTGGTCAGGCCGAACTCCTGCACGGCCACGCCCAGGTAGGAAGGGATGTTATCCGGGCGGATGGACTTGAACAGATCCAGGTAGGAGCCCTTCTTGAGGAACTTGGGCGTCCACCCGGCGAAGGGGCCAAAGAGCAGGCCGCGCTTGCCGTCGATCACGCGAGTGTCCAGGTGTGGCACGGACATCGGCGGGGCGCCCACGCGGGCCTTGCCGTACACCTTGGCCTGGTGCTGTTCGATTAGTTCCTCGTTGGTGCAGCGCAGCCACATGCCGGAGATCGGGAAGCCTGCGATGCCGCGCACGTCGGCCACGCCGGCCTTGCGCAGGAGATCCAGCGCGTAACCGCCCGCGCCCACGAACACAAAGTTCGCCCGCACCACGGAGAGGTCACCCGTGTGCACGTTCTTGACGGTAATGCGCCACTTCTTGCCCTCGCGTTTGAGGCCCTTGACCTCGTGGCCGTAGCGGAACTGCGTCCCGGCGCGCTGCCCGGCCTCGAAGAACTGGCGGGTCAGGGAGCCGTAGTTGATGTCCGTTCCGGCGTCCGTCCAGGAGATCGCCACGTCCTCGGAGTAGTCGCGCCCGGCGGCCATGAGGGGCAGTTTCTCTGCGAACTCATCGCGGTTATCGGTGAACTTCATGTCCGGGAAGAGGGTGTGCTTGGACAGCACCTCGTAGCGGCGTCGCAAGTAGCCCACCTGGTCCTCGCCCTGGGCCAGGGATACGTGGGGGACGGGGTTAATGAAGTCCCTCGGGGAGGGCAGCACGCCGCTGGTGACCTGGTGGGCCCAGAACTGGCGGGATACCTGGAACTTCTCGT
This sequence comes from Corynebacterium sp. 21KM1197, assembly GCF_033783015.1. NCBI lineage: Bacteria > Bacillati > Actinomycetota > Actinomycetes > Mycobacteriales > Corynebacteriaceae > Corynebacterium > Corynebacterium sp. 21KM1197. The sequence continues at coordinate 1,413,317 of NZ_CP123907.1, forward strand.
TGATCGCCACGGCCTTGGTGACGTCGATCTTGCCGTTCTTCTCCGGCGTGTAGTTCAGTTCGCACAGCGCGGAGTGGCCGGTACCGGCGTTATTCCAGGGGGAAGAGGATTCCATTGCGGCACCGTCGAGGCGCTCGAACACCATCTGCGTCCATGTGGGCTCCAGCTCTCGCAGCATGGCCCCCAGGGTGGCGCTCATGATCCCCGCGCCGATGAGTGCGACATCCACCTCGTCGCTGATCTTTGCATTCTCAGACACTTGCTCTTTACCTCTTTTTCTTTGCGCTGGCGGCTGCCTCGCTTGACTCCTGCAACCCCGCGACACCGCTATCTGCTCAACACGGGCCGCAGTCAGTGACCTACACCTTACGCCCCCGGGGAGGAAAGTCCCGCACTATGGCACGCCTTTTCTTTCCCAATCGGGTGTTCTGCCACGCCACGGCTACCGGATGGTACCCCCGCCACCTCCCCCGCCACGGGGGATAGAACGGAGAGATGGAACTGTCTACACTGGCTCGACATGGATCACATCGCCGACGAAGAGCTGCATTGGGATAAGGACATACTGGGAGAGGGCTTTTCCGCCGCGACGCTGAGCCTGGGGCGCGACCCCGATGGAGAGGGTGAGGCGGTGGCCACCCTCGTGCGTGCCGACGCCCCCACGGCCCCCGCTCCCGAGGGCAAGGCAGCGAAAAAACCCGCCGTGTTGTGGATTCACGGCATGACGGATTATTTCTTTCACAAGCACGTGGCGGAGCGCTTCACCGCGCAGGGCTACGCCTTTTACGCCCTCGACCTGCGCAAGTGCGGGCGCTCCCACCGCGAGGGCCAGCACTGGCATTACACCAGCGATCTGCGCCACTACTACCCCGAACTCACCGCGGCGGCCCGGTTCCTCAGCGCGCAGCACGGCGGCGTGATCCCCCTGGCGCACTCCACCGGCGGTCTGGTTACCGTGCTCTGGCTGGATCACCTGCGTAGCACCGACCCCACATTATTAAGGAGCGTTCCCGCGGCGATTCTCAATAGCCCCTGGCTGGATATGCCCTTCCCCAAGGCCGTGGTGGCCGCAACCAAGGCGCTCACCAGCACCATCGGCAAGGTGCGCCCCTTGCTCTCCCTCCCCCAAAAGGAAATCAGCGCCTACGGGCAGTCCCTACACCGCAGCATGGGCGGGGAATGGGACTATGACACCACGTTCAAGCCCCTGGGCGGGCACCGAAAATACTATGGGTGGATCGAGGCGATCTTTGCCGGGCAGGCCGCCGCGTGTTCCCAACGAAGGCTACCCATGCCCCTGCTCACCCTGTGCTCCGCCAAGTCCTGGCTGGGACACGAGTACTCGGCGGCCTCCGATAGCGCCGATACCGTCTTGGACGTGGAGCAGATTCAGCGCCTGGCTCCGGCCCTGGCGGAGGATTCCACGGTGATTCCCCTGGATTCCGCCCGCCATGATGTGTTCCTCTCCACCCCGATGGTGCGCGAGGAGGCCTTTGAGGTGACCCTCTCGTGGCTAGATGAGTCTCTCAACCAGGCCCGGAAATAATCCCCACCCCCAGGAGGTTATAACCCACATGAGTTCCCCCACCAAGCATTATGATCTCATCGTCATCGGCTCGGGTTCCGGCAATACCCTGCCGCCCGAGTTCGACGATCTCTCCATCGCCCTCGTGGAGGAGGCCCGCTTTGGCGGCACCTGCCTCAACGTAGGCTGTATTCCCACCAAGATGTACGTCTACGCGGCCGACGTAGCCCTGGAAACCCGCCAGGCCGCCCGGCTCGGCATAGACGCGCAGGTTAATTCCGTGGACTGGCCCAGCATCGTCTCCCGCGTGTTTGACAAGCGCATTGATCGCTTTGCCAAGGCCGGGGAGGAATACCGGCGCGGCCCCCGCACCCCCAACATCGACGTCTACGATCAGCACGCCGTGTTCGTGGGCGAGCGTACCCTGCGCACCGGACAGGGTGATCAGGAGGCCATCATCTCCGCCGATAACGTGGTGCTGGCGGCGGGTTCGCGCCCCATGATCCCGGACGCGATCGCGGAATCCGGGGTGGAATACCAGACCAATGAGACGATCATGCGGCTGCCCGAGCAGCCGGAATCCCTCATCATCGTGGGCGGCGGGTACATCGCCATGGAGTTCGCCCACGTGTTTGAGGCCCTGGGTACCAAGGTGACCATTGTGAATCGCTCCGATTCCCTGCTGCGCCACCTGGATAAGGAAATCAGCCAAAAGTTCACCGCGCTGGCCGCCGAGCGCTACGACGTCCGCTTCAACGCCGAGATCACGGAACTCACTCAGGCCGAGGGCACCATCACCGCCACGCTCAGCGACGGCTCCACCGCCCAGGCCACGCACCTGCTGGTGGCCACCGGCCGCGTGCCCAACGGCGATCGCCTCGATGCCCAGGCGGGCAACGTCTCCGTGACCAAGGGCAGCGTGGATGTGGACGAGTACGGCCGCTCCACCACCGCCCCCGGCGTGTGGGCGCTGGGCGACGTCTCCTCCCCCTACCTGCTCAAGCACGTGGCCAACGCGGAGGCCCGCGCCATCTGGCACAACCTGCGCCACCCGGAGGATCTGCGCCCGCTGCCGCACAAGCACGTTCCGGCGGCGGTGTTCACCCACCCGCAGATCGCCACCGTGGGGCTCACGGAGGAACAGGCCCGCGAGACGGGTGCCGAGGTCACCGTTAAGGTACAAGAATACGGCCACGTGGCTTATGGCTGGGCGATGGAGGACACCACCGGCCTGGTGAAGCTCATCGCGGATCGCTCCACCGGAAAACTCCTGGGCGCGCACCTGATGGGCCCCCAGGCCTCCACCCTGATCCAGCAGCTCATCACGCTCATGGCCTTTGATATTGACGTTCGTGAGGCGGCGCGCGGGCAATACTGGATTCACCCCGCGCTGCCCGAGGTGGTGGAAAACGCCCTGCTGGGGCTGGAGTTCTAGGCGGCTCTAGCCCTCGGTGGGCAGGGTGAGGATCTCGTTGCCGTCCTCGGTAATCACGATGGTGTGCTCGAACTGCGCGGTGAACTTGCCGTCGCGGTTTTGCACCGTCCAGCCGTCCTCCCAGATGTCATAGTCCAACCCGCCGAGGTTAATCATCGGCTCCACCGTGAGCGTCATGCCGGGTTCTAGCACGTCGCGGTAGGAATCGGAATCGTAGTGGAGCACGATGAGCCCGTTGTGGAACGTGGTGCCCACCCCGTGCCCGGTGAAGTCCGTGACCACGTTGTACCCAAAGCGCTTGGCATAGGACTCGATCACCCGGCCGATCACGTTGATCTCCCGGCCCGGCTTGGCGGCCTTAATGCCGCGCATGGTGGCCTCGCGGGTGCGCTCCACCAGCAGGCGGTGCTCCTCGGAGACGTCGCCGGCGAGGAACGTGGCGTTGGTATCCCCGTGTACGCCGTTCTTAAAGGCCGTGACGTCGATGTTCACGATGTCCCCGTCCTGGATCACCGTGCTATCGGGGATACCGTGGCACACGATCTCGTTGAGGGAGACGCAGCAGGACTTGGGAAAGTGCATGTACCCCAGGGTGGAGGGGTACGCGCCGTGGTCGATCATGTACTCGTGGGCCACCCGATCAATCTCATCGGTGGTCACGCCCGGCTTCACGGCGGCACCGGCGGCGGCCAACGCATTCGCGGCGATGGTGGAGGCCTCGCGCATGGCCTCGATGGTCTCGGGGGTCTGCACAAAGGGCTCCCCGATATTTTCTTGTACCTCGTCCTTCCAGGCGTATTCCGGGCGAGCGATGTGCTCGGGCACGGCGCGAATGGGGGTGGGCTTTCCGGGGGTCAGCTTGGCGCGGGTAACAGACATGCTGCCCATGCTAGTCCCCGGGCCACTCCCCGGCGCTGTTTACCCGGAGGTAACCCACCCGTCACGCCACCGACACCTCGCCGCTCTACCCTGCCGACCATGAGCACCGTGCAGCGTCGTCAGTTTCTCCGGCTCAGCGCCCTGGGCGCGCTGGCCCTCCACCCCGCTTTGGCCCGGGCCCAAGCGAGCGCGCAGGCGGGATCGGGATTCACCATCGGGGTGCTGCCGGATACGCAGTTCTACTCCCGCTACGCCACCCCGGACACCGGAAACCTCTACCGCGCCCGCTACGGCGTGGAGCCGTACCTGGAACAAACCCGCTGGCTGGCCCGCCACCGCGAGGAACTGGGCATCGCCTTTGTCACCCACCTGGGAGACATCGTGGATCAGGCGGACGTGGCCCAGGAGTGGGAGGTGGCCAGCGCCGCCATGAGTGTGCTTGACGACGCCGCCCTGCCCTACTCCGTCCTGCCCGGCAACCACGACATCTCCGAGCAGCGCCCCACGCCCTTCTCGGCGCACTTCCCGGCGTCGAGAAGCACCTGCCGGGAACGCTACCCCGCAGCCAATAATGAGTGCGAGTACCACCTCTTCCGCGCCGCCGGGCGGGACTTCCTGGTGCTCGCCCTCGCCTGGCGTGCGGACGATGCCGCCCTAGACTGGGCGCAGGGTGTGCTTGACGCGCACCCCGGCGTGCCCACCATTCTCACCTCGCACGAGATTACCGGAATCACCCCGCAGGGCGAGGTATTCCTCACCGAGGAATACGGCGAACACCTGTGGGAACGGCTCATCGCGCCCAACGATCAGATCTTTCTCACCCTGGCCGGGCACCACCACGGCGCGGGATACACCGTGCTGCGCAACACCCACGGCCACGAGGTGATCCACGTTTTGCAGGACTATCAGATGGCCTACCAGGGCGGAAACGGGCTGCTCGGCATGCTGCACTGCGACCTCGCCGCCGGTACCCTCACCATGACCGCGCTCTCTCCCTGGGTGTCCGCCAAGCCCGCCGACACCCTCAACCAATTCGATGAGGTGCTCCTGGGCGAGCCCGACTCCTGGACGCTCCCGCTGCGGCTGCCCCAGCAGCCGGGTTCCGCCCCGGACTACACCGCGCGTACCCGCTCCCTCATCACCACCGGGTACACCGCCCCGGCGATCGACCCCGGCCTGCTCCCCCACTCCGCCGAGGATTATCCGCACGTGCCCGCCGCCGCGCACTGGCGGCCCAGCGCCTCCACTCCGGGAAGGCTTATCGACGTCTCCGGCAACAACAATCACGCCACCACCCCCGAGCCCGGTGGCCTGAGCGTGATCCCCCAATCCCACCCGCTCTCCGCCGACGGCATGGCGCTTTCCTGGACGCACCCACACCGCAGCTGGCTGCGCACCGCCCCCGACGCCCCGCTGAACTCCCTCACCTTCGAGGAGGGCTACACCCTAGAGACCTTCCTCTACCTCGATCCCTCCTTTGGCGAGGAGAACTTTTGGATGGGTGCCCTGGGCCGCATGGGCGAGCGCGGCGGGGAGGAACCAGAGGAACCCCCGGCGCTGCTGGCCGTATCCTCCCTGCGCGAGGTGCAATGGTCCGCCGTGGCTACTCGCGGGGATACCTCCGGCACCTCTAATTGGTCGCATGAGGTTCCCGTGGGGACATGGCTACACGTGGCGGTGGTCAATGATCCCGTGCGGAACACCGTGGAGATGTTTGTGGATCACGCCCCCATTCTGCGCGACGTGCTCGGGGCTAGTGGGCTGGCTACCGCCCACCAACCGTGGTTGATCGGGGCCTCCATCTGGGCCGGGAAGCCCGATACCCCCTGGGTGGGCGGTATCGGGGAAACGCGCCTGGTGGCCCGGCCCTTGGGGCCGGGCGAGTGGCTGACCGCACGGGGGTGAGTTCTTGGGGGTGGTTTCTTGGGGGGGTGGTGTGGGACGGGTGGGAGTCACTCCTGTCACACGGTGGTGGGGAAGGGTTCTTGTGGGGCGCTGTGTGGCTGGTGGGAGTCACTTTTTCCTCACAGCGGTAGGAAAAGATCCCCTCATTGCGTTGTGGGACGCGAGTGAATCACACCAGTCACACAGCGGCGCGAAAAATTCCGCCCCGAGGCAAGCGCCGTTAAGAGGACAGCGCCGCCACCGGCGCGGCAATCGCCGCGCACACCACCACGGCCAGGGCCAATCCCCCGCCCGTGCGCTTCCAGCCGTGCTGCACCAGGTCATTGGCCACGATCGCCGGGAGGATACAAAACACGATGTTCTCCGCCCCGCCCACGCGGTGCCCCGTGAGCACCACCACCAGGGCCTCCAGGGCGATCACGGTGAGAATGGAAAGCGCGCACAAAACGATGAAGCGGTCCTTGCCAAACAACGGCACCCGGCGCGCATACAGGCTATAGATCGCCCAGACCACCACGGCGGAGGCCGCCAGCACGGCGATGTAGCGGGGGTGAATGGAGCTGGCCACCAGCAGGCCGGCGGTAATGTAACCGCCGGTGCGCAACTTGAGGTTTTTGAGGAAGCCGTCCTGGATCAAAATGGCGCACAGCACGGAGGCGGCTGCAATGCCAAAGAACTTGGGCTCGGAGCGCGGTATCTGCTCAAAGAGCGCGCTGGAGAAGGAAAGCGGCAGCACCACGCTGGTGAGCCAGGTGATGGCCAGGCCGATCACCCCGGAGAGCGGCACCATCCAGGCCAGCGGAACCAGGGTGCGGCGTGGCCCCTGCTTGACCAGGGAGTTGCACAGCATACCGGGCACGATCACGCCGATGAGCGCAAACTCCATGCCGTGTACTTGGGTGCCAAAGAGGTATTCGCTGCCAATCACCCACAGCGCCCCACAGAGCACACCCACAAAGAGCCCGATGGCAAAGATTTGTCGGGGGCGCGGCAACCAGATCTTAAGGATCACGTACTTGATGAGCAGCCAGGCCACCACGGAGACAACCACCGTGAAGATCACGTTCCACGGCATGTACAGGGAGGCCGCGAGGTAGCCCACGGTGAGCGAGCCACCCACGGAGATTTGCCGGGAGCGGAAGTAGAGGTAACTCACCACCAGGCCCACCAGGAAGGTGATGTGAATGAGGTCTACCAGGAAGTAGTAGGAGCCAAAGTCCACGCTGATCACTGGGCTGCGGCCTCACTTTCCGCCTCGGTGGTGGATGAGGAGGTGGACGCAGAGGATAGGGCGGGCTCGTGCTCTACCACGTCGGAGATGTAGCGGCGCATGGCCGTGACGTGATCGGTGTGGATATTCACCATGCCAAAGATCGCCACGTCGTGTCCCTCGAAGCCGCGCCTGGCGCGAGCCACTAGTTCCTTACCATCCTCGGTCTCGTCCTCCACCTCGCAGTCAGCGGTGGTGATGATCCCGGCCTCGGGAAAGCCCTGGTCGATCAGGCGCTGGCGCACCACCTCTTGTAAATCTCCGTAGAGCACCACGCGGTCAATCTCCGCGCGCAGGTCGGTGGAAACGAGGTCGATGAACATCGCGGCGCGGTCGGTGCGATCGGAGCGATTATTGAGGGCCACCACGCGGCGGCAGGAGTCCGGGAGGAAGGTCTCGGAGACGCTATCGAATACCCTCACGGTGGATTCCCAGTCATTCACGGCGAACATGGGTACCCAGAACATCGAGTCCTCGCCCTGGTGAATCTCCGTGACGGAGGTGGTGCCGGGATCCGGAGCGGCCTTGATCATTCCGCGCACGGCGGTCTGAGTATCAATGCCCAATTCCTCCGCCACGGCCAGGGCCACCGCGATGTTTTCCTCGAACTGCTGATAACTAAAGCGCGGCACCAGGCTGTGGGAAAGCTCGGTTTCCTCGGCCACAATCAGGCGGCTGCCGCGTTCCTCGGCGTGGCGGCGGATGATCTCCACCAACTTGGGGGATCGTTCCCCGGTGATCACCACGCCGTTCTCCGGAACGGTATTGCACAGGGAGGCCGCGATCTCCTCCAAGGTATCGCCCATGTCCTCCTGGTGATCCAGGCGCACGTTAGTGATCACGGTGATGGGCGAGCGCAGGATGGTGTCCTGGCAAATGCGCTGGTATTTGGGCTTGACCGCCATGCACTCCACCACCAGGGCATCAATCTCCGGGGTAATCCATTCCTTGACAAAGCGATATTGCTCGTTGATATTGGCCGGGCCGGTGCGGCGGATGGGGTGTTCCTCCGCCTGGCCGTCGATCACGCAGGCGTAGGTGCCGGTGGTCTTGGAGATGGTGTTGTGCCCGGCCTCCCGCAGCACGCCGCCGATCATACGGGTGAGCGTGGATTTCCCGCGGATTCCATTGACGTGGACGTGGTAACGCAGGCCATCGAGCCGGGCGCGGTGCTCGCGCTCGTGGCGGTGAAAGTAGGTCATGGACGCACCGGCGAGGGCGCCGGACATCGCGAGGAAAGCAAGCATGTATCTGAGATTCCTGATTCTTGAGAGGAGTAAAAGATCGTGCTGTGTTTATCCGCCAGCCACGGCACCACCGCGTCGTGAGTCCGCACCGCCCTCCCATCCGTCGGGAGTGCTGCGCACGATTCCGGCACCGCTATCGGCCTCGCCCACGCTGAGCGGCTGGCCCCATTCCCGCAGCAGCCTTTGCAGCGAGCCCTGGTGCGAGAGCGTCTCCTCGCCGTACATGGTCTCCGCGTAGGCCCCGTTGCGGTTATCGGCGCCAAAGTTCGGCATGGCGATCGCCTCGGCGGGGCTTAGCCCCCACTGATTCATGGCCACGAGGTTTTTGAGATTGTAGGAGGGAATCTTGCGTCCACCGGGGGAACCCAGCCCCAGCACGGAGTCCCCCGTGCGTGCGATCAGCGGGGCCATCATCGTCCTGGGCTGGGCGGCGTTTCGACGCCCATTCGGGGCCTCGGGGGCGGCGTCGGCAGCAAAGTTGTCCAGGGAGTTGTTGAGGAAGAAGCCCTGCGTCATCAGCCCGCTGCCGAAGTTGCGTTGCAGCGTGGTGGTCATGGAGGCCACATTGCCCTGGCTGTCCGCCACCGTGATCTGGGCGGTGCCCTCCTCCTGGGAATCCTCATATCCGTGGTGGTTAAAGCCCTCAAGGTCGGCGGGCTGGGGATCGTCCACGCTGGCCTTTTGCTTGATCTCTTCGGCCTTGGATCGAAGATAATCCTCGTTGGTCACCACCTGGCTCAGGTAGGCCTGGGCGCGCTCGGGATAAAAGTGAGGATCGTCCATCCAGGTGTTCGCGTCCGTGAAGGCCAGGCGCTCGGCTTCCGTCATCAGGTGCGCCGCCGTGGCGCGGGCCACCTGTGTGTCCTCCTCGGAATAGGGATCGAGCCTGCCCAGGTCGAGGTGCCGCATGATCCCCAGTGCCTGCGCCACCACCATCATGCCGGTGGCGGTGGAGGGATTACCGCACACGCTGGACTCGGCAAAGTCCGTACACAGGGCGTCGCGCGATCCCACCGGGGCTAACGTCTCCCGCTGCCACTCGGACAGTAGGGAGTCCACGTATTCCTCTCCCCCGGCCTGATCGAGCAGCTCGGCACGCATGTCCGCCACCATCTCCTCGCTCAGTCCCCCCTCGTGAGCCCACCCGCGCAGGAACTCCGCGTAGGGCTTATTGCTCAATTCATCGCCCTCGGCGGGGCGATCGCCGCTGGCGTTGCGCAGCACCGCCCCCGGTTGGGAAAGCCGAAAGGGGCGTTGATTGCCGTCGATCGCGCCGGAGAGCCGAGCGCTGGCGGAAAACCCCGAGGTACCCAGCCGATAGGCGGGGTCTACCAGGTCCGCCAGCGGCATGGTGGCGTGATCCTCGTGGAGCTGGCGCAGCAGGCGCAGGGTCTGCGGCACGCCGATGCTGCGCACGGATTCCTCGGCCCCGGCGGCGGCCTCGTCATCGTTGCCCAGGCTGTGCACCGTCGCATCATAGGCGCGGGTCTTTCCCGTGGCGGCGTCGTGGTAGAGCGCGATGGCTCCGCCGCCCGGCCCCGAGGACTGCGGCTCCACCAGACCCAATACCGCCTGGGCGGCGATCAGGGCGTCGGCGGCGCTGCCGCCCTCGGCCAGCACATCGCAGGCCGCGCGGGTGGCCTCGGGGTGCGTGGTGGCGGCCATGTAATCGGCGGCCTGGGCGGCGGTATCGGCGTCCGTGACCTCGCACTGGGAGTGGTGCGCGATGGCCGCCGCATCATCCCCCGTGGAACACGCGCTTAGCCCCGCGCCAAGCAGGGTGGTGCTCAATGCGAGCCCGAGGACGCCTCGCCCGCTGTGGCGCACAACCATCTCTCCCTTTTCCCGTTGGCAATAGTGGTAACAAAGCACAACGCGGCAGTTCGCCGCGCTAACAGTTACCCGAAGATAGCAATGCCCCGCAGGTCTGACAACCCCCATTATGAGGTTACCCTGGGCTTTCTCCCGGACCGGCCCCTATAACACGGAAAATACGGTACTAAAGTAGATTCTCCTCCGGCTCCGGGTTTTTGTACTTATCCAGCGTGGTCAGGAAGTGATCGGTAATCTGCACCGAGACTTCGGAGCCGCCACCCAAAACCACAAGTGTGGCAAAGGCAATATCATCGCGGTATCCGGCGAACCAGGCATGCGAGCCCTCATTGATCTCCGCCTCACCCGTCTTGCCGTAAATATCTCCCTCGGACTTCATGCCGCGCGCGGTGCCCTGAGTGACCACGCTGCGCATGGAACGGCGCAGATACTCGATGGCCTCCGGGGCGGGCGGGGCCACCTTCTCGCTCACCGTGGTCTCGTGCCCGGTGATCAGGGTGGGGGTGGGAGTGTGCCCGGCGGCGGCCGTGGCGGCGCTGAGCGCCAGACCAAAGGGGCTGGCCAGATCCAGGCCCTGGCCGTATCCGGCCTCCGTGCGATCCAGCGCGCTCTCCCCCTCCGGCACGGAACCCGTGATGGTATCCAGGCCGGGAATCTCATAATCCAGCCCCACGCCAAATTGCTTGGCGGTGTCCTTTAATTGGCCGGGCTCTAGCTTGGTGGAAATATCGGCAAAACTGGTGTTGCAGGACTGCGCAAAGGCCTGCTCCAAAGGCACGCTACCCAGGGAGAACTGGTTGTAATTGGTCACCGTGCGACCATAAATATCCATCGTTCCGGGGCACGGCACTATGGAATCCGCGCTCAGCCCCTGCTTTTCAAAGCCCGCGGTGGCCGTGATCATCTTGAACACCGAGCCGGGCGGGTACTGGCCGCTAAGGGCAATATCGCCATCCTTATCCGCCTCGGCGGTCTGGGCCACCGCCAGGATCTCCCCGCTGGAGGGCCTAATGGCCACGAGCATGGCCTTATCCCCCGCGCGGGTATTCACCGCCTCCTCGGCGGCGCGCTGCACGTCATAATCAATGCTCACACCCACCGCCGGGGCCACCTGGGCGTCGTGATACTCCACATCGTCAAGGGAAGATCCTTGTTCATTGACCACGGATACGCGCCACCCCGCCGCGCCGTCGAGGTCATCCTCCACGATGCTGCGCACGCGCGACATAATATCGGGGGCGAAATCCGGCTTGGGGGTGACCATCGCGGCCTCCGGGTTAAGCCGCACCGCGGGCTCACCGGCCAGGGCCTCGGTGACCTGCTGGGTCACGGCGTCGGGAAGCGTGGTCACGGAATACTCCCCGCGCGCGCCGCGCAGCGTCCCCGCCAATTCGGAGGCCGCCACGGTGCGCACGGTGGGATCGGCCTCCTTGGCCTTGTTCAACGCCGCCTCGATGGTGCGCGCGGTGCGCGCGGGATCGGTGACCTCATCGGCATTGACCAGCAGGCGCTGCGTGACCCCCGGGCTCAGCAGCGCCACGCCATCGGAACTGACCACGCTGGCGCGCTCTGCGGGCACCGGGCGCAGCTCCAGGTGCTGGTGCGCGCCGAGGGTGGGGTGCATGATGGTGGGCTGCCAGCGCACCGACCACTCCGCATCCGCCCTGTCCTGGCGGGTGAGCAGCATGGAGGATTCATAACTGAGCGTGCGCTCCCTGGGTAGGTGCCACTCCATGCGATAGCGGGCGGTGGCGGACTGCTCGCTCAAGTCCACCTCGTCCACCGTGGCCGTGAGCCCCTCGGCTTGCAGCCCCTCCACGCTGGCCTTAATCAGCGGCAACGCGGCCGTGGGATCGTCCAGGTACTGCCCCACGGCATCCCAATCCTGCCCGGCGATCGCGTCGAGGAAGTCCTGGGCCACGGGGCGCGCATCCGCCGGCTTCGGCGTGCAGGCCACGAGGCTTATCGACGCCGTGACCAGCGCCAAGAGCAAAGCGGGCAACCTTTTCATAGCGCCCAAGACTAGCAGCGCCAGCCCCTCCGCTTACTGAGTGACGCGCACCTTAGAACCCACGCCCGCGGCCTGCGCGGCGGCCAGTTCCTCCGGGTCCATCTGCTCCATGATGCGCATGGCCTCCTCGATCAGCGTCTCCACGATCTGGGATTCCGGCACGGTCTTAATCACCTCGCCCTTGACGAAGATCTGCCCCTTGCCGTTGCCCGAGGCCACGCCGAGGTCGGCGTCGCGCGCCTCGCCGGGACCATTGACCACGCACCCCATTACCGCCACGCGCAGCGGCGCGTCCATGCCTTCCAGGGCGGCGGTGACCTCCTCGGCCAGGGTGTACACGTCCACCTGGGCGCGCCCGCACGAGGGGCAGGACACGATCTCCAATCCCCGGGGGCGCAGGTTGAGCGACTGCAAGATCTGATCGCCCACCTTCACCTCCTCCTTGGGATCGGCGGAGAGGGAGACGCGAATGGTATCCCCGATGCCCGAGCCCAGCAGCCAGCCAAAGGCCACGGAGGACTTGATAGTGCCCTGGAAGGCCGGGCCGGCCTCCGTCACGCCCAGGTGCAGCGGGTAATCCGTCTTGGCCGCCAGTTGGCGATACGCCTCCACCATCACCACGGGATCATTGTGCTTCACGGAAATGGCGATGTCCCCATAGCCATATTCCTCGAAGAGGCTGGCCTCCCAGATCGCGGATTCCACCAGGGCCTCCGGGGTGGCCTTGCCGTACTTCTCCAGCATGCGCTTATCCAGGGAACCGGCGTTCACGCCAATGCGGATGGGAATACCCGCATCGCCCGCGGCCTTGGCCACCTCCTTGACGCGGCCATCGAACTCGCGGATATTGCCGGGGTTCACGCGCACGGCAGCGCAGCCGGCGTCGATAGCCGCGAAGATGTACTTGGGCTGGAAATGAATGTCCGCGATCACCGGGATCGGGGACTTCTTGGCGATGGCCGGGAGGGCCTCTGCGTCAATGGTCTTGGGACAGGCCACGCGGACGATGTCACAGCCGGAGGCGGTGAGCTGCGCGATCTGTTGCAAGGTGGCATTGACGTCGTGCGTCTTGGTGGTGGTCATCGACTGCACCGAGATCGGATAATCCGACCCCACGCCCACCGAACCCACCATGAGTTGGCGCGTTTTGCGGCGCGGCGCCAGGGTGGCTGGCGGGGCTTCAGGCATACCTAGTCCGACGGGAATGGACAAGTTCTCATACTCCTTGCAAGGCAGTACGCAGCATGACCTCCTCGGCCCGCGCGCACCGCCCTCGAATCAACACTCTCAGGCTCTCTGCCAACACCACGAGCATACACGCGCCACCACTAGGGGAAGAGCCGCACCGGATTGACCACATCGGCCACCACAAACACCAAACCCAGGGTCAGCAGCGCCGCACCTATCGCGTAGGTCAGCGGCATGAGCCGGGTGTAATCTGCCGGGCCCGCAGGCGCCAGGCCCCGCAGCCGACGCAGCGCATCGCGCACCTTTTCATAGAGCACCACCGCCACGTGCCCGCCGTCGAAGGGCGGCAGCGGAATCAGATTGAATACTGCGAGGAAAAAGTTGAGGCTGGCCAGCAGCATCCAGAACATGCCCCAGTAGGAGCGCTCCACGAATTCCCCGCCCGCGCGCGAGGCTCCCACCACGCTCATCGGACTATCCGCCGCGCGCTCCGCGCCGAAGATGGAGGCCACCACGCCCGGAATCTTGGCGGGGAGTTGGCCCAGGGCCTGCACCGTGGACACCATGAGATCCTTGGCATAGGTAGCCGCCACGCCCACGGCCTCCACCGGGCCGAAGGTGGCAATGGCATTTTCCACCGGGGCGGAGGCCACGCCGATCACTCCCTGCCCCCGCTCGCCGGTGGCGGCCACCACCTCTACCTGGCTGCGCTGCCCCTCCCGGTCAATGGTCAGGGTGAGGGTTTCCCCCGGGCGTTGGCGAATATCCTCGGCCAGTTGCCCAAAGTTCTGCGTGGCCTGCCCATTGAGTTCCACGATCCGATCTCCCGGGCGCACTCCCGCCTCCTGGGCCGGGCCAGCGTGTACTTCCGCCACGGTGGGGGTGAGATCCGCCTTGGGATTGGGCAGGCCGGAGGTCATGGCCACGCCGTAGAGAATGAGCAGCCCCACGATGAGATTCATGGTGATGCCGCCGAGCAGCACGGCAATGCGCTTCCACCACGCCTTTTTGTACATGGCGTGGGGCTCCTCCTCCGGGGTCAGGGCCGGATCCTGGGCCGTCATGCCAGCAATATCGCAAAACCCGCCAAAGGGCAGGGCCTTGAGCCCGTACTCCGTTCCGCCGCGCCGGAAGGAAAAGACCTTGGGCCCAAAACCAATGAAGTAGCGCCGCACCCTCATGCCGCAGGCGCGCGCCACCGCCAGGTGCCCCCATTCGTGCAGGGCGATGGTCACCGCAATGCCCAGGGCAAAGAGCACCATTCCCATGAGGTATCCCGCCATAAAGCCTCTCCTTTATTCCTATCGCCTGCGCCTCAGCGCGCCAGGGTAGCCACGATCTCCTGCGCACGACGCCGCGCCTGCGCCTCCACCTCCAGCACCTCCGTCACCGTGGTAGGGCGGATCGCCCAGCCATCGGCCTGGCTCAGCACCCGTTCCACCACGTCCACGATCTGCGGGAAACGGATTCCGCCGTGGAGGAACGAGGCCGCGGCCTCCTCATTGGCGGCGTTATAGATCGCCGGGTGGCTGCCTCCCTGCTCTACCGCCGCGCGCGCCAACTCCACGGCTGGGAAAACCGCATTATCCACCGGCTCGAAGTCCCAGGAAAAGGCCTGGCTGAAGTCCAGCGCGGCCTCCGCTCCCGGCGCCCGATCCGGCCAGCCCAGGGCCAGGGCGATGGGGAGCTTCATCGACGGCGGCGAGGCCTGGGCGATGGTGGCTCCATCGCTAAACGTAACCATCGAGTGCACGATGGACTGCGGGTGCACGGTGACATCGATGGCGCTGGGCTCCACGCCAAAAAGCAGGGCGGCCTCGATGAGTTCCAGGCCCTTGTTCACCAGCGTGGCAGAGTTCAGGGTATTCATCTGCCCCATCGACCAGGTGGGATGCGCGGCCGCCTGCTCCGGGGTGACCTCCCACATCTGCTCGCGGCTGCGGCCCCGGAAGGGCCCGCCCGAGGCAGTGAGCACCAGGCGCTCCACCTCCCCGCGCGTGCCGGAGCGCAAGCACTGCGCCATCGCGGAGTGCTCGGAATCCACGGGAACCAGTTGGCCCTCCGCCGCGCTGCCAAGCACCACCTCCCCGCCAGCCACCAGGGATTCCTTGTTCGCCAGTGCCAGGCGCACCCCGGCGTGCAGACTGGCCATCGTGGCCTGTAACCCCATCGAGCCCACCAGGGCGTTGAGCACCACGTCCATGCCCCGGGCGGCGTCGAGAGCCTGCACGAGGTCGCGAGCGGCGTCCGGCCCGTCGAGCACCGTGCCGCCAAGGGTCTCAGATACCTCCCGCGCGGACTCCGGGCGGGCCACGGCCACCCGGCTCGGCGGGAGCCCCAGGCTGCGTGCCTGCTCGATGATCTGCCGGGCCGAGGAACCCGCGGCGGCGATGCCTACCACCTCGAAGAGATGGGGGTTCTCCGCGATGACTTCCAAAGCCTGCGTGCCGATGGACCCCGTGGAGCCGAGAATAAGAATGCGCTGTGCCACGAGCACCATTGTTCACCATCGCCGGGACGGCTTGGCATTATCCCCTCCCCCGCAGGCGTTCCAGGGGCAACCAAAAGATGGATATGCGGGCCTCACCAGGGGCGGCGCGCGGCAATGAGTTCTCCCCACGCTCGCCCCTGTGGCACAATAATGAACAGTGTTCCAGCGCTATCTACGCGCTGTTCCAGCGTTCAAGCCCGAAGCACGTTTATAAGGAGAGATACCGTGGCTGGTTCCCACCACATCGAGCCCGAGATCCACAATGGTGTGTCCACCCTGGATGAGCCCTCGGCCGCCTGGGGCTGGCACAACATCGGATTCCGCGCCACCCAACTCGCCGGCTGGATCTCCGTCATCTTCCTGCTGGGCTACAACTTTGGTAACCACCAGGGCCACGTGGAAACCATCTGGCTGTTCACCTGCGCCGCGCTCATCGCCGTGGGACTGCTCTTCCACGCCTTCCGCCCCAAGCTCAGCCAGGTACGCACTCTGAGTTCCCACAACAAGCCGGTGGGCCACCAGGAGCCGGAGTGGGCCTACCTCCAGGCCACCCTCCAGGGCCCCTACGCCGAGTTGAGCGATAGCGAGCTGCGCGCCCTCAACATCGAGCCCTCTCGCGTCGAGCACCTGCGCGCTCTCCCCCAGAACTAAGCTTTCCCATCGCGGTGGCGGCCCCTTGGTGAAGAGGGGCCGCCACTTTTGTCTTGTCCGGCTGCGTTGTCCGGTTGCGGTTGGGCTGTAGGTTTAGGTCTGCGCTCTGAGGGTTGTGCGGTTGCGCCCCGGCCCCGGGTTGGGTTGTACCCCGAGATGACGGCGCAGGGATAGGACTGCGAGCGTTTTTATCTATGCGGCAGCCTCGCTCGGCCAAGGAGCAAGACCTGGGGGAATGAATGGTGTCCTTATATCGCGACGTCCTCACCCCTATCCCCTATATCCCCTAAGACAACCCGACCCCCTTGGGCGTTGCCTTGCCCCCCCAAAAAAAAGCAGGCGCCCCGGTGTTATTACATTCACCGGGGCGCCACCCTCCTATCCCCCATTCATCGCTAATTCACCCAGGAACGCACCTTGCCGTAAATCTCCGGCCAATTCTTTTCCAATTTACCCACGCACCGGCGAATCACCACGATGTAGATCACCAGCGGAATCACCACCGCGGCTATTCCGCCCAGCACCGTCACCCACGGCATATCTTGAGTCCTGCCCATGCCCAGGCCCACAATTCCCGGAATCAGGGGAATCCAGCCGGTAAGCAGGAACATAAAACCGCTCAGCATCGCCGCGGAGGAATACCCGGAGCGGTCGGACCAGGGATTAGTACCCGGCCGGGACGTGGGAAAGGGGTTATACACGGTCAAGTACAAACTGGTGGCCGCCCCCGTGATGGCATAGCCCAGTACCGCGGGCAGAATCGTGAGAGTAAGACCCCGATCAGGCAAGATAAGCAGCAAAACCACGTAGTACAGCACCATTAGCACGGCCATAATAGCCAGCGTTCCCGCATGACGCGCCAGCAAAAGCGTGCGGGCGCGCACGCCGCTCACGATGTGCAACCAACCGCCGGGGCCGTCATAACCGATGTCATTGGCGGCGCTGGCGGAGAGGACAAAGGACAAAATAAACGCACCCATATACCCGCTCATACCGCCATCTTCATAGGCGCGGTATAGGAAGAACACCAGGACAAAAGGCAGCGGCAGCAGGCTTCCCATCATGCGGCTATCCCTGCGCATATATCGCAGCGCGCGGGAGAAAATAGCGGCACCCGCAGTGTGCTTGAGGCCGGGCAAAAAGATGGTGGGCAGCCCCTCTTTCCCCGTGCGCTCTTTCTTCTTCTTTTTCTTCGCCGCCGCGCTGTGAATCTGCGGCTCGCGCATATCCTGCGCCACTCCCCGATTCCATAGCCACAGCACCGCGCCCAGGGTCACCAGGGCGATTACCCCCTGCGCCACGGCAATGGCCCACTGCCCGCTTATCGACGCCCCCACGGCTCCACCCACCGCGCCGAAAGGCGTCCAGGCAAGCACCTTGCCCAGGGTATCCAGGGGAACCTCGTTACCGTTGTTCACCACGACGTTAAAGCCCAGGATGAGGCCCACCAAGCCCAGGGTGCCCAATGCGGCCAGGCGATCCTTGCCCGTGGCCCCTCGGCCCAAAAATCGCCCCACGACCTCGCCACCCAGAATCGTGGTGAGAAGCGAAACAACAAAGAACGGAATGCCCACGAGCACGGCGGTTATCGAGCCCGCCGCCAGGCACACCACAAGCGCCGTGACCACCGTGCAGAACACCGCCATGAACGCGCGACTATGCAGGAATAGCGTCCACCACAGCCCAGAGGTCACCTGCTTGGGGGTAATCGGCAGAATAGCCAGATCGCGGGCGGTCACCTGCTGCTCCCCGGAGGGCATCATCGCAGTGAGGAGAACGTAGGTGAAGATCCCGGTGGCGATGGCCACGGGGATCACAAAGGTATTCCCCTCCTGTACCTCGAAGAACATGAGCAATCCCAGCGAAGCCATGCCAAGGACGACGTACAGACCCATGACCAGCGCCATGATGAGCACTGAAGGGTTTGATTTGATCGTGCGGCCCCACAGCGTGGTGTGGAGTTTAATGATCGTCTTGGTCATGCGGTGGGCTCACCTCCCAACCAGGTAAGCCCCTCGCCACCGCGTTCCCCACCCACGGCGTCCACAAAGACATCCGTGAGGGAGCGCCCGCCGCGCACCTCTTCCACGCTCCCGGAGGCCTGCACCCGGCCCTGATTGATGATGGCCACGTGGCTGCACAGGCCCTCCACCAATTCCATCACGTGCGAGCTGATCACCACGGTCCCGCCGGAGGCGGCGTAACTGCGCAGGAGATTTTGGATGGTGCGCCCGGAAACCGGGTCCACGGCCTCCAGGGGCTCATCGAGGATCAATACCTTGGGATTATGCAGCAATGCCAAAGCCAGCAGGATCTTCTTGGTCATGCCGGCGGAATAATCCACCACCCGCTTATCCCCGGCCTCCTCAAGCCCCAGGGCGGAGAGGAGTTCCTGGCTGCGTTCCTGCACCGTGGCCGTGTCCATGCCGCGCAGCGCGCCGATATAACTGAGTAGTTCCGGGCCACTGAGGCGATCAAAAACCGGCACGCCATCGGCCAAAAGCCCCATGGCTCTTTTGACCTCCAGGGGTTCTTTCCAGGTGTGATACCCCGCCACCCAGGTATCGCCGCGATCGGGACGCAAAAGGCCCGCGATCATGGAGATCATGGTGGTTTTACCCGCGCCGTTGGGGCCCACGATGCCGTAAATGGAACCCCGGGGAATGTTCAGATCAATCTCATTGACGGCTACCTTGCCGCTAAACGCCTTGCACAGCCCCCGCACCGCGAGGGCCTGCGTGGTGGGATCTTCCTGTAACACGTAGAGACACGTCCTTTCCTTAAAGAAGTATCGTGCCTCTCACCCTATAGAAGAAAAGTGAACAAACGATTAAGCAGTGATCATTTTCTCCTTATCGGCCCCTGTATCCCCCTCGCGTTCCTCCGCCGCCAACTGCCCACAGGCCGCCGCGATTTCCGAGCCCTTGGTATCGCGCACCGTACACGGCACGCCCTGGGCAATCACCCTGCGCACAAACTCATTCTGGCGTTCCTTGGGCGAGGCATCCCATTCCGAACCCGGGGTGGGATTCAGCGGAATCACATTCACGTGCACCTTAGACCCCAGAGCCGCGTGCAGCTTTTTGCCCAGCATATCCGCGCGCCAATCCTGATCGTTTTTGTCCCTAATCAGCGCGTATTCCACCGAAACCCGGCGCCCGGATTTATCCGCGTAATACCGCGCGGCGTCCAAGACCTCCGCCACCGGCCAGCGGTTATTCACCGGCACCAGGATATCGCGCAATTCATCATCGGGGGTGTGCAGGGAAATCGCCAGGGTCACGGACATGTCCTCGTCCGCGAGTTTCCGAATCGCCGGGGCCAGCCCCACGGTGGATACCGTGACATTGCGCTGGGAAATACCAAAGCCCTCGGGCACCGGGCTGGTGATCTGCCGCACCGCAGAGACCACGCGCTTGTAATTGGCCAGCGGCTCGCCCATGCCCATGAACACCACGTTGGATAGGCGCCCGCCCTCGGCCTCCATCGTGGCCGCTGCGTTGCGCACCTGATCCACGATCTCACCCGTGGAGAGATTGCGATCCAACCCACCCTGGCCCGTGGCACAGAACGGGCAATTCATGCCACAACCCGCCTGCGAGGAAATACACAGCGTGGCGCGATCCGGGTAACGCATGAGCACGGATTCCAGCAGGGTGCCGTCATGGAGCCGCCACAGCGTCTTTTGAGTCTCGCCCTCATCGGTGGCGGTCTGCGTGACCGGGCGCATGAGCGGCGGGAAAAGGGCCTCGCGCACCTTTTCGCGCGCGGGGGCCGGGAGGTCCGTCATCGTGCTCGGGTCGGCCTCGTATCGCCCGTAATAGTGCCGCGCGATCTGGTTGGCGCGGAAGCGCGGTAACCCGAGGTCGGTCACCGCCGCGACGCGGGCCTCGGCGTCGAGATCCGCAAAGTGCTTGGGGGGCATACCGCGCTTGGGCGCGGCGAACTGGAGCTTGATTGGTTCAGCCATGATGAGCACCATTGTTCCACCTAAGACACGGTGAATCTAATCCTCGGGTGGACTCCCCACCCATGCACACGATTGAATAGAGGAATGGCTACACATACCGACCCCACCGATAACACTTTCGACGCCCCCGCCGAGGCCACCAAGAACACAGAAACCACCGCCCCCGCCGCTCCCCCGAAGGCGTCGCAAAGCGCCTCCGCCAAGCCGCAACGCACCTTTGCCGCCACCACCTGGGCAGCCCTCATCGTGGGCGCGCTGCTGCTGATTCTGCTGCTCGTTTTTATTATGCAGAATCAGCAGTCCGTGGAACTCACGCTCTTTGCGTGGAAGTTTAGTTTCCCCGCCGGGGTGGGATTCCTGCTCGCCGCCATTGCCGGCGCGCTCATCATGGCCCTGGTGGGTGGCGTGCGCATGTTGGAGCTGCGGCGCATTGCTAAGAAGAACTCGCGCTAACGCTTTTTAGGAAAGCCCCTGGGTGACCAGGCTGAGCAAAAGCCAGGTCACCATCGCCGCGGGCAGGAGGCCATCGAGGCGATCCATCATGCCGCCGTGGCCCGGGAGCAGGGCGGACATGTCCTTGATCCCCAGATCCCGCTTGAACTGGGATTCCACCAGATCGCCCAGGGTGGCGCACACGGCCATGAGCAGGCCCATCGCCACGCCCAACCACCACGGCTGCTCTAGCAAAAACACCACGCACAGCAGCCCCACGAGCGCCCCGCCGATCAGCGAACCGGCAAAGCCCTCCCAGGACTTCTTGGGGCTCACCGCGGGGGCCATGGGGTGCGAGCCAAAGCACACCCCGGCGATATAGCCGCCCGTATCCGAGGCCACCACGCAGGCCATAAAGGTGACGATGAAAAACGGCGCCGCGGCAAAATCGGAATCGATCCGCGAAATTAAGGCCGCAAAGGCACCGAACATGGGAATCCAGGTGAGCACAAAAAGCGAGATCGCCACATCACGCACGTAATTACGCGCCCGCGCGCTATCCACCTGCACAAAGAGCCTGCCGTACATCACCACCAGGGCCACGGCCACATAGGAGGCCGCCATGCCCCCCACCCCCCACGGCCAGGTAAGCCACACCAGGAACTGTCCACCGATGATCAGCACCGGGCGACTAATCAGATAATCCGCCTCCATCAGGCGGGTGGTGACCTCCCAGGTGGCCAGGCCCACCGCCGCGCTCACCAGTAAATACCAACCCAGCGGCCCGGAAAGCACCGCCGCGATCACCAGGGCTCCCAGGCCCACCCCCACGGCCACCGCGACCGGGAGGTTACGCCCCGCGCTATTTTTGGGTTTAAACCGCTCGGCGCTGAGGGTTCCGGCCACGATAAGCTCCTTTCGACGGTGATCAGGGACCTGCTTAATTAAACCTCCATCAGCTCCGTTTCCTTATTGGACACAACCTCGTCCACCTTGGCCACGTATTCCTGCGTGGTCTTATCCAGTTCCTTCTCGGCTGCGATTACCTCGTCCTCACCGGCATCGCCATCCTTTTGCAGCTTCTTCAGCTGCTCCATGCCCTTGCGGCGCACATTGCGGATAGCGATCTTGCCGTCCTCGCCCTTGGACTTGGCCAGCTTCACCATTTCCTTGCGGCGCTCCTCCGTAAGCTGGGGCACCGTCACGCGCAGCACGTGGCCATCGTTGGTGGGGTTCACGCCGAGGTCGGAGTTACGGATTGCGTCCTCGATCTCGCCCATGATGGAGGGCTCGTAGGGCTTGATGAGCAGCATGCGCGGCTCCGGCACCGAGATGGAGGCCATCTGGGTAATGGGGGTGGGCACTCCGTAGTACTCGGCCATCACGCCGTTGAACATGGAGGGGTTGGCGCGCCCGGTGCGGATCGTGGTGAGATCCTCGCGGGTGTGCTCCACGGTGTTACCCATGCGTTCTTCGGCTTCCATCAAAATCTCATCAATCATGGTTCATCCTTTTCTCTTTGAATAACTATCTATTAGGGGCACGGCGTCGCGCTCCCATGATGAGGGCACGGGCGCAAAGTAGCTTCGGCTTATCGACGAGCGACGGCCGCGCTATATCAGGATCAAATCTATCAGCACAGCGCCCCGTCCAGCACGGAAATTTTAGGACTTCACCAGGGTTCCGATGCGCTCCCCGGCCACCGCGCGGGCGATATTGCCCTGGGTGAGCAGGTTGAACACCAAAATCGGCATGTCATTGTCCATGCACAGGCTAAACGCCGTGGCATCCGCCACCTTGAGGTTCTTCTCAATGACCTCACGCGGGGTGATCTCATCGTAGAGGGTGGCCTCCGGGTTGGTGCGCGGATCGTCCGAGTACACGCCGTCCACGGCCTTGGCCATGAGCAGCACCTCGCAGCCGATCTCCAGGGCGCGCTGCGCTGCGGTGGTATCCGTGGAGAAATACGGCATACCCATGCCCGCACCAAAAATCACCACGCGCCCCTTATCCAGGTGGCGCGCGGCGCGCAGCGGAAGATACGGCTCCGAGATCTGGGCCATGTTAATGGCCGTTTGCACGCGGCACTCCACACCCTCTTGCAGCAGGAAATCCTGCAAGGCCAGGCAGTTCATCACGGTGCCGAGCATTCCCATGTAATCGGAACGCGCGCGATCCATGCCGCGCTGCTGCAACTGCGCCCCGCGGAAGAAGTTGCCGCCGCCAATCACCACGGCGATCTCCGCCCCTGTTCGGGCCACCTCCGCGATCTGGCGGGCCACGTTCTCCACCACATCGGGATCAATGCCCACCTGACCGCCGCCAAACATCTCACCGCCGAGCTTTAGCATGACGCGGCGGTATCCTTCGCTTCTGGCGTTATCCTGCGGAGAGGTCACCGGGAGACTCCTTCTCTTTCACGTGATGGCTGTATTCCTCCGGCTAGTCTACCGTGCCGCGCGAGCCGCATAGCGCTGCGCCACAGGCTGCGGGATTGCACTACCGACGCCACCCCTCGGCGTCGCTTAGCATAAAGCAAAAGACCTGCGCTCGGTACGTGCTACCGGGCGCAGGTCTGCTGCGGGAAAATTACTGCTGGCCAACCTCGAAGCGGGCGAAGCCGGTGATGGTCACGCCGGCCTCCTTGGCCACGTCGCCCACGGACTTCTTGCCATCGGCCACGGAAGCCTGCTCCAGCAGCACGACGTCCTTGTAGAAGCCGTTGAGGCGACCCTCCACGATCTTCGGGATAGCCTGCTCCGGCTTGCCCTCCTCGCGGGTGATCTGCTCAGCGATGGAGCGCTCCTTCTCCACCACCTCGGCGGGAACGGACTCGCGGTTGAGGTAACGCGCCTTCAGCGCGGCCACCTGCATGGCCACCGCGTGCGCGGCCTTCTCGTCCTCACCCTCGTAAGCCACGAGCACGCCCACGGCCGGGGGCAGATCAGCGGAACGCTGGTGCAGGTACACGGAGATCTTCTCGCCCTCCAGGGTGACGGCGCGGCGCAGCTCCAGCTTCTCACCGATCTTGGCGGAAAGCTCCTGCAAAACCTCGGAAGCGGGCTTGCCATCGACGTCCACGGCGGCCAGCTCCTCGGCGGAGTTAGCCTTGACAGCGGCGGCGGCCTCGGCGATCTTGGCGGCAAGGTCCTTGAACTCGGCGTTCTTGGCCACGAAGTCCGTCTCCGAGTTCACCTCGATCATGGTGTTGCCGGAAACGGCGATCAGGCCCTCCAGAGCGTTGCGCTCGGCGCGCTTACCGACGTCCTTGGCGCCCTTGATGCGCAGGTTCTCCACGGCCTTCTCAAAGTCACCGTCGGTCTCATCGAGAGCCTTCTTGCAGTCGAGCATCCCGGAGCCGGTCATCTCGCGCAGCTTCTTCACATCAGCAGCAGTGTAGTTCGCCATTGTTGGGGCGATCCTCCTTGTGTAGAAACAGTTACCGTTAGAAATCGTAGCGGAGAAATACCGAGCGCGTTGAGCCACGACAACTCGCAGCGCGCACGGCCACCGATACGATTCCTCACGGCGGGGTTATATAAAGAGAAAACAAAACGAGAGGCCCCTGGGTGTATCCACCTGGGGCCTACGCTTGTGCGGGCACAATACCCGGAGAGAGGATTAAGCCTCCTGGATTGCCTCGGCGGCGTCGGCCTCCTGGGCCTTCTGCGCGTCCTGGGCTTCCTTCTCCTGGGTATCCCCAGCGGCTTCCTTAGCGGCGGCCAACTGGCGCTCCTCGCGGGACTTCTTGCCCTCGATCACGGCCTCGCTCACCACGTGGGTGAGGATGTTCACGGAACGAATGGCGTCATCATTGCCCGGAATCGGGTAAGCCACATCATCGGGATCGCAGTTGGTGTCCAGGATGGCCACCACCGGGATGTTGAGCTTGTGCGCCTCGTGGACGGCGATGTGCTCCTTGTTGGTGTCCACGATCCACAGGGCGGAGGGCACCTTGGTCATCTCAGCGATACCGCCCAGAACGCGCTCCAACTTCACGCGCTCGCGGGTGAGCATGAGAACTTCCTTCTTGGTGCGGCCCTTGTAGCCGTCCTCGGCAGCGTCCATGGCCTGAAGTTCCTTCATGCGGGACAGGCGCTTGGACACGGTCTGGAAGTTGGTGAGCATACCGCCGAGCCAGCGGTGATTGACGTAGGGCATGCCCACGCGCTCAGCCTCGGTCTGAATGGCCTCCTGGGCCTGCTTCTTGGTGCCCACAAAGAGGATGTTGCCGCCGTGCGCGACGGTCTCCTTGATGAACTCGTAGGCCTCATCGATGTAGGTCAGCGTCTGCTGAAGATCAATGATGTAAATGCCGTTGCGATCGGTGAAGATGAAGCGACGCATCTTCGGGTTCCAGCGACGGGTCTGGTGGCCAAAGTGAACACCAGAGTCCAGAAGCTCGCGCATGGTCACGACTGCCATGGTGTGCTTCCTTTCTTATATTGTCTTTCGGTTTTGAAACTGCAACAGGTTTTGTTGTTTTGTCCTGCGCCCTGGCGGGTACGCCTCATCACTCCAACACCCGGCTTAGCCGGGACCACGTCGGGGTACATTGCGTATTCCGCGCGTAGTCAGCAGCCCATCGCGGGGATAGACACACTGCTGCATGCCATACTATCCCCCTCTAGCCCGCACATCAAACCCACCGCCGGACTTTTCCACAGGTAAATCACCCCTTTCACTCCCGTACCGTTATCCACAGTCCGCACCGATGCGGCTTCCACGCCTATGCCACGCACCGGCACGATGGGGCCATGAATCCACACCGCATCTACTTGCTTCTCTGCTTCTTCTGCGTTCTGATCCTCCTCTTCTCCTCCATTGCTCCCCCACACGCCTTTGCCTGGGTTTCCCCCACCACTCATGGGCCCTCCCCCGGCGTGGTACACCAGGCCTATAATCCGCCCCAACACAACTGGCTCAGCGGGCACCGAGGGGTGGACCTCGCGGCGACACCCGGCTCCCCCATCTACGCGGCGGGCGATGGCACGGTGGCCTTTATCGGCGTGGTGGCCGGAAGCCCCACCGTCTCCATCGACCACGAGGAGCCGCTGCCTGCGGCTGCGACTGCATCCGATGCCCCAGCCGTGGGGCAAGAAATCACCATCCGCACCACCTACCAACCAGTGATCCCCCACGTGGAAAAGGGGCAAAGGGTACGCGAGGGTGAGATGATCGGACACATGGGAGGCCAACCCGCTCCACGCCATCAGGTGACGAGCGGCTTGCATTGGGGAGCGCGCATTCTGCCCACCGATGACCGCTACATCAATCCGCTCATTCTCCTCCCCACCCCCACGATTCGGCTCAAGCCGCTCTCCCCCGATCGGAGCGCCTAGTAAGAGCAGCGGATCACGCACGCGGGTGCGCCTGCTCATACACCCTTTTCAGGCGTTGCGTGCTCACGTGGGTATAAATCTGCGTGGTCTGCATGGAGGAATGTCCCAATAGTTCCTGCACCTCCCTAAGATCCGCCCCGCCCTCTAAGAGATGAGTGGCGGCACTATGCCGCAGACCATGCGGGGTAAGCCCCTCCGCCCCCACTCCCCGGGCGGCCACCTCCACTATCCGGCGCACCTGGCGGGGATTGATCCTTCCGCCCCTGCTGCCCAGGAAGAGCGCCTCGGAATCCTTCCCACCCGCGCCAACCCTGGTATTTTTACGCTCCAACTCCGGGCGCCCCTCCGCCAGCCACCTTTCTAATGCGGCTCGGGCGGGCTGCCCAAAGGGAACCACGCGCTCCTTATTTCCCTTGCCCAACACGCGCACAGTGCCCCCTCGGAGATCAAGCCGGGGCACGTCTAAACCACACAATTCCGATACTCGGATACCCGTGGCATAGAGCAATTCCACCATCGCTCGGTTACGCAGGCCCTCGGGCGTTTCTGGTAACTCGGAAGCGTCCGAGGCGGATTCCCCATGTGCCGCGCCCGAAAGATAATTCCCCTCCACCAGGTCCTGGGCCTGATCGGTGCTCAGCACCCTGGGCAAGGTGCGGTGAATCTTCGGTGTCTTTAACCGCACGGACACGTCTGCTTCCACGTGTCCCTGATCAAAAGCCCAGCGGGAAAAGGCCCGCGCGGCTGCCGTTCGCCGCGCAATGGTGGATCGGCTCATGCCCTTCTCCACGGCGATCCCCAGCCACGTGCGCAAAAGATTGAGGTCTAATTGCGCAAAAGTGGGCGCTAATTCCGCAAGATCTAGGAGGTCGTTGCGATAAGCACGGATAGTTGCCTCCGCTCGGCCCAACACCAAGCGCTGGTATTCGGCAAAGTCCTCCACTGCCTCACGCACCTGAGTCGCCACAGCCTCGCTCATGGGTGCTTATTTTAGGTTCCCTCGGCTTTTCCTTCCATACAACGCCTGCCTCAAAGCCTGCCCGACCCCTCAATCAGTGTTTCCCCCGCCTCCCATCACGCGGCACCACTGATTTCCGGTCAAGGTCACCAGGTTTTTGGTGCTCAACTCCACCAATAGATGAACGGTAAGCGGCAGGGAGAGCCCTGCCTGCCGGGCAATCTCCTGTGTCTCCTCGCCACCAGATACGGGGAGGGCATCAAAAACGCGCAGTTCGTTCCTGCTGAGGGCTTGAATGGAATCGGGCGCATAACTCAACTCGTATTGCTCGGCCACGTCCACGGCCCCCACGGCGCTTAATAGCCCTCGAATATCATCCGCGCTGGTGACCAACTGCGCTCGACCCTCTCTAATGCGCTCGTGGCAGCCCAAAGAACCCACGCCCGTAATCGGGCCCGGCACCGCCATGGCAATCCGCCCCAGGCCCTCCGCCCAGCTCAGCGTGTTCAGGGCCCCAGAGCGCCAGGCCGCCTCCACCACCACGGTTCCTTGGCTTAAGGCCGCCACCAGCCTGTTGCGGGTAAGAAAGCGGTGACGCTGCGGAGGAACCTCCGGCGGATACTCCGTGACCACCGCACCGGTCTGCGCGATGGCGTCGAAAAGCCTGGCGTGCCGGGCTGGATAGGTCCGGTCTATCCCGCAAGCGGCAATCACCACCGTGGCTCCCCCGCAACGCAACGCCGTCTGGTGTGCCTCGGCGTCAATGCCCAGGGCCCCGCCGGAGATCACCGTCCATTTGTGCTGGGCCAGCCCCTGTACCAGGTGGGCCGTGGCCTGCGCGCCATAACGCGATTGTGCCCTGGTGCCCACCACGGCCACGGCCTGCGCGCAGAGGTGGCTGAGGTTCCCACCCCGCACCCACAAGGCATGGGGAGCCACGGCGTCGGATTGGTAGGTGCGCAGGTGGGTGCTTACCCCACTGCGGGCAAAGCCAAAGGCATGATCGAGTTGTTGCTCGGGCCATTCCGGGTGTCCGGGATGAATCAAGCGAGCACCGCGCTCGCGCGCCAAAATGAGATCCTGCTCCGCCCTATCCCAGTCATAGCGCGTGGCGGTCTGGCCCAAAAGATCCCCCACCCACCTCTTGCGCCTGCGTATCCCCTCCGCGATGGCCGGGGCCTCGCGCCCCTGGGCCAAGAGGTCGGTGAGTTCCCGGGAGGGACCCTCCACCACGCGGGAAAGATAGGCAAAGGCCAGTTCCTGCTCAGAAAACATCGTGATTATTCCTTTAACGATCCGTGGAGGTCTATTGCCTCCGAGACTTCCGTTATCCCCGGCTGGGCTCCCCCGGACAGATCGCTAAGCGTCCAGGCCACGGCCAGGGCGCGATCTACCGCGCGCTGGCTCAGCGTTCCCTGAGCCAGGTATGCCTCCAGAAGCAACATGGCCTCCTCCGTGGCCGGAAAATGCCGCCGCAGCACCGGAGGAGGGACCTCGGACGTGCACCGCTCGTCTCTCCCGGCGGCGCGCCACCGCGCGCGGGAACGCTGCCTGGCCTGGGCTACATTTGCCGCTAACTCCGCGCTGCTGCGGGAGGAATCGGTGCGCAGATGCGCACCCACGGCGCTGGTGCGCACGATGATGTCCAGGCGATCGCGCAGCGGGCCGGAAAGGTTATCCAGGTAGGTGGCTCGCTGCCGGGGCAGGCATCGGCACGCCTGGGGATCATTGGCCGCGCACCGGCAGGGATTGGCGGCCAGCACCAGTTGGAATCGTGCGGGAAAAAGATATTCGCGGTGGGCGCGGATCAACCGCACCTGGGCGTTATCCAAGGGGGTACGCAGCCCGTCGAGCACCGCGGCGGGGATCTCGGATACCTCGTCGAGGAAGAGAATCCCGTGATGGGCCAGGGTCACCGCACCCGGGCGGGGTATCCCGCTGCCGCCGCCCAGCAGCCCCGCCCTGCTGATGGAGTGGTGCGGGGCGATAAACGGCGGGTAAGACACCGGCCCGCTAAAGGAGGGCGCGGCCACCGAATGCACCGCCGTGGCCTCTAGCGTTTGGCGTTGCGTCAAGGCCGGAAGAATCGTGGGTAATCTTTGGGCAATCATGGATTTTCCCGAACCGGGCGGCCCGATGAGCATGAAGTGGTGCCCACCGGCGGCGGCCACCTCGGCGGCGCGCACCGCTCGGTGTTGGCCCGCGATCTCGGAAAAGTCACCGAGGTTCTGCGCCGCAGGGCCACCGCTTTCCCGCCGCGCACGCGGTAATTCCCGCTCGCCGCGCGCCCATTCCACCACCGCCATCAGGCTCGGGGCCACCAACACCTCCGTGGCGCCCACCAAGGCGGCCTCCGCCTCATTGCCCGGCGGCACCACCGCGCGCCTAAGCCCCTGGCGCTGCGCTCCTAGTAGCGCGGGTAACGCCCCGGAGACGGGCCGCAGGGTACCATCGAGCGCCACCTCGCCCAGTAAGAGCGTGGAACCAAGGCGTCGGCGCGCCTCCTCCGCCTGCTCTCCCACCATCATCGCGCTGAGAACGGCCAGGGTGATCGAGAGGTCAAAGTGCCCTCCCGATTTAGGTAGGGAGGCCGGGGAAAGGGAGACGATGATCTTGGTGCGCGGCCAGGCCAGGCCGCTGTTCGCTACCGCCGTGCGGATACGGTCGCGCGATTCGCGCACGGAGGCGTCGCCAAGCCCCACCATGTACATTCCCGGCAGACCGGGACCGATATTTGCCTCCACGGTCACGGGGTGGGCCCGCACGCCGTGCAGGGCCATCGTGTGCGTTCTACCCAGGCGGCAGGGACTCAGCAGACCAGCGGGCACCGGAATCCACCCCCTCGTAGCACTGGGCGTCAAAGACCAGGCGCTCGCAGCGCGAATCCCGGTGCCGCCCCACCACGGTGAGCGCGAGGACGTCGAAACGCACCTGCGCCCAGGGCTTATCGCGCAACCACTCGGCGGCGGCACGGCGCATGCGCGATAATTTGCGGCGATCCACCGCCTCTGCAGCACCGAAATCGCGCCCGCTGCGGGTTTTGACCTCCACGAACACCACGGTTCCCCCGGGCTCGCGCGCGATGAGGTCAATCTCCCCCGAGGCGCACCGCACGTTCATGTTCAGTACGCGCGCCCCGCGCTCGCGGTAATACGCCGCGGCGAAGGCCTCCCCCTGCTGGCCCAATGTCATTGCTGTTGTCTTTGCCATGACCGCCAGCCTGCCCCGCCGCACCGGTCCTCACCGCAGGACGCAAAAAGGTGTGTGGATAACCCCGGTTATCCACACACCCTGGACGCTCGGTTTTACTCCGGCACCACCAGGTCTGGCTTATCCAGTTCCTCGATGTTCACGTCCTTGAACGTAATGACCCGCACGTACCGCACGAATCGGGCGGGCCGGTACATGTCCCACACCCAGGCGTCGGACATGCGCACCTCGTAATACACATCCGCGCCGTTGCCGTGCGGAATTAACTCCACGGCATTGGCCAGGTAAAAGCGGCGCTCCGTTTCCACCACGTAGGAGAACTGGCTGACCACATCGCGGTACTCGCGGTAAAGGGACAACTCCGCCTCGGCCTCATAGTTTTCCAGCTCTTCGGCACTCATCGCTCTCCTGTTCCTTCCTCATCTCAACGCTCACCCCTTGTCCCGCAGAAGCACCACGGAACTCGATGCGCTCAGCGCGCGCCCTGGGCGTGGAGCCACTGGGAGTGAGCGGCGCTCACATTGGAGTAAGTGTATCTATGCTCCGGGCTCGCCCCGTGGCGGCGCACCGCGTCCATGTGCGCCTTTGTGCCATATCCCTTGTGCCCCGCAAAGCCATACCCCGGATAGCGCTCGTCCAGTTCCGCCATCATGCGATCCCTGGTGACCTTGGCCAACACGCTCGCCGCCGCAATACACCGGGCGGCGGCGTCCCCGCCGATGATCGGCAGGTGCGGCTGGCGCATGCCGGGAATCTTCACGGCATCGCTGAGCACGTATCCGGGCACGGTATCCAGGGCCACCACCGCGCGGCGCATACCGGAAACATTGGCGTGCTGGATACCGTAGGAATCAATGTCCTGGGCGCTGACCACCACCACGGCCCAGGCAAGCGCGTGGTGCTTGATTAAGGGGAAAAGGCGCTCGCGCGCGGCCGGGGTGAGCTTTTTGGAATCGGTGAGGCGGTCCAACTCCGCGATGGTGCCCGGCGGGAGCACGCAGGCGCCGATGGTCAGGGGCCCGGCGCAAGCGCCGCGCCCGGCCTCGTCCACCCCCGCCACCGGGCCCAGGCCCGCGCGATCCAGCGCCACCTCTAGCGTGCGCAATTGCGTCAGGCGACGCATGATTAGGCGGCTGCCTCCTGCGCGGCGGCGTCATTGTGAATATCCGGGGAATCCACCAGGCCAATGCGGTTCAGGGGCCAGATCCGCGCCACCGTCTTGCCGCGAATATTCTCCACCGGAATGGTGCCCTGGTACTGGTCGCCCATATGGGCGCGGGAATCGCCGGAATTAGTGCGGTTATCGCCCATCACCCACACGTTGCCCTCCGGCACCGTCACGGGGCCAAAGTACGAGCCGCCGCAGGCCTCGGAGCCACCTTCGCGCTCACCGACCGGGAACTGCGGCGGGTCAAGGGTAAAGGTTTGATCAGTGGGCTCGCCGTCCACCATCACGGCCGGATCGCCCTCCTGGCAGGAAACCGTCTGACCTTCGGTGGCGATCACGCGCTTGACCAGGTTGTTCTCATCGGGGGCCACCAGCCCCACGTAGGAACCGAGTTCCTGGAAGCCGCGCACCACGGGGTTATCCGAGCGCGGGGATACGTACTGCTCGTTCCAGGAGGGGGTACCGGCAAAGACCACCACGTCGCCGGGCTTGGGCTCGGAGAAGTAGTAGGAAACCTTCTCTACCGCGATACGATCCCCCGCGCAGCCATCACAGCCATGCAGGGTGGGCTCCATCGAGCCGCTGGGAATCATGTACACGCGCCCCACGAAAGTCTGCACCAAAAAGACGATCAGGAAGGTCACGCCGATAATCAGCGGAATCTCCAAATACCAGGGCAGTTCCTTTTTCTCTTTCTTGGCCTTAGCCTCATCCGAGGTGTTCGCGGAATCCGCAGAATCGGCGGAGAGAGAAGCACGAGAAGAATCAGTCACGGTTTTCGACTTTAGCAGGCGGCACCCGAGGCTTCCCGATGCCCAACCGCGCGGCCCGTGTATCAGCGCCAAGAGTCACCACCGGGGCGTCGATAAGCCCCTACTATGCACGACGCCCCCGCTGCCCAGGAAGAAAACCAGGAGCAGCGGGGGCGCGTGGGCAATAAGAAACTAGCGGCGTTCCTTAATGCGGGCTGCCTTACCGCGCAGGTTGCGCAGGTAGTACAGCTTGGCGCGGCGCACGCGACCACGGCGGGTGACCTCGATGGAGGCGATGTTCGGGGAGTGCACCGGGAAGGTACGCTCCACACCAATACCAAAGGACACCTTGCGCACGGTGAAGGTCTCGCGGATACCGGAACCCTGGCGGCGAATGACCACGCCGGTGAAGAGCTGGGTACGCTCGTTGGAGCCCTCGATCACCTTGACGTTCACGCCGAGGGTGTCACCGGGGCGGAAGTCCGGAATATCATCGCGGAGCTGTGCTGCATCGACCTTGTCGAGAATGTTCATGGAAAAACAATCCTTACATTTCGGGAAAGAGGACCCTGGCGGCGCTTCCCATGACGGGCGCTCGGCCGGTTCATATCCGTGACATATCTTCGCCGCGTGCTCAAAGCAGAGCAAGCAACCCGCTCATTATTCCACTATGCCCCGGCGATCGCCAAACTCACCCGCCGCGCCCCGCCGCCGCGCTACACTGGCCACAGCCTCACGGGAGCCCGCGGCCAAGCGGGCTGAGAACGCGCCTCACTGCCGCGCGGACCGTCGAACCTGCCCGGATCATGCCGGCGAAGGAAGCAAGGAGAATCATGCTGGATCTACGGTGTTACCTGGTCACCGGCCCGGGGGATGCCGCGTGGGTGGCCACCGCTGCCGCGCGCGGCGGGGCCGGGGTGGTGCAGGTGCGCAGCAAGCCCATCAATCCCCGCGACCTCCTGGATCTGGCCACCGAGGTGGCTCGCGCCGTGGCCCAGGCCAACCCCGCCACCAGGGTGCTCATCGACGACCGCGTGGACATCGCCGCCGCGCTCATGCACCGGGGCGAACACGTCCACGGGGTGCACCTGGGCCAGGAGGACCTGCCCGTGCGGGACGCCCGCGCGATCCTCGGCCCCCGGGCCATCATCGGGCTGACCACCGGCACCCTGCCCCTGGTGGAGGCGGCCAACGAGGTAGCCGAGGTCATTGATTACATCGGCGCCGGGCCGTATCGCCCCACCCCCACCAAGGATTCCGGCCGCCCGCCCCTGGGCGTGGCGGGATACGAGCCGCTGGTGCGCGCCTCCCGGGTGCCCGTGGTGGCCATCGGGGATGTCACCGCCGCCGATGCCCCGGCCCTGGCCGCCACGGGGGTGGCCGGGGTGGCGCTGAGCCGGGGCCTCATGCGGGCGGATAATCCCGAGGCCACGGCCCGTGAAGTCGTTGGAGCCTTTCACCCCGGGGCCCGGTCATGAACGCACACCGACCGGAACGGGTGATCGTGGTGGGGGCCGGGATCGTGGGCCTGTGCACCGCCTTTGAGCTCACGGAGATCGCCGGAAAGGATCTCTCCCTCACCGTCATCGACCCCCACCCCGTCGGCGCAGCCTCCCACTACGCCGGGGGCATGCTCGCCCCGGTGGCCGAGGTGCAGTATCGCCAGGAGGCCTTATATCCCCTCATGCTGGAATCTGCCCGGCTGTACCCCAGCCTGATCCGCCGGGTGTCCGCCGCCACCGATCTGCCCACCGGCTACCGCGAGGAGGGAACCCTGGTGGTGGCCGCCGACCGCGCCGACGCGCACCACCTGCGCAATCTCACCGCCCACCAGCAGGCGCACGGCATGGCGGTGAAGCCGCTGACCGTGCGGGAAGCGCGCAAGGTAGAACCCGCGCTCTCCCCCGCCCTGGCCGGGGCGGTGTCCATTCCCGGCGATACCCAGGTGGCCCCGAGGCTGTTCGCGGCGGCGCTCATGGACGCGCTGCGCCGCCGGGGCGTGACGTTCCTGCCTGCCACCGTCACCAGGATGGGTGAGAATGAAGTGCGCACGGATCGCGGGGGCGTCGATACGCGGGGCGCGCGGGTGGTGCTCTCCGCAGGATTGGGGGCCGCCCGCCTCACCGAGGGCTTGGCCCTGCGCCCGGTGTACGGGGATATTCTCATCGCCCGCGCCCCCGGCCTGATAGAGCGGGTGGTGCGGGGTTTCGTGGAGGATCGTCCCGTCTACCTCATTCCCCGGGGCGAGACGGTGGCCATCGGAGCGACCTCGCGGGAGGATCACCGCGCCGGTACTCCGCTGGGCTCGGTGCGCGATCTGCTGCGGGATTCCTGCCGGATCGTGCCCGCCCTGGAGGAGGCCGATCTGTTGGAATGGGGCACGGGCGCGCGCCCCGGCACCCCGGACGATCTGCCGTACCTGGGGCGGGTGGGTAATACCGTGATCTCCACCGGCTATTTCCGCCACGGAATCCTGCTGGCTGCCCTCGGCGGGCTGGCGGGCGCGCGCCTGGCGCTGGGCGAGTCCCCCGGCTTTGACCTCGGCGCCTGCGATCCACGGCGGCACCGCGCGCACCATCACTCGCAACCACACAAGGAGCAATAATGCAGTACACCGTCAATGGCACCGCGCGCACGGGCGAAGCCCTCAGCGTGGCGGAACTAGTAGACGCGGAGGTGGGCTCGCGCGAGGGCGTCGCCGTGGCGATCAACGCCCAGGTGATCCCCGCCTCCCGCTGGGATCAAGCCCTTTCCGAGGGCGATGTGGTGGATATTCTCACCGCCGTGCAGGGAGGCTAGCCGTGCTCACCATCGCGGATCGTTCCTTTGATTCCCGGCTCATCATGGGCACCGGCGGGGCTACCTCGCAAAGCATCATGGAGGAATCGCTGGTGGCCTCCGGCACGCGGCTGACCACCGTGGCCATGCGCCGCCACTCCGCGCGCACCCCCGGCGGCGGGGAATCCATCTTTGACCTGCTGCGCCGCCTGGGCATCGACCCTTTGCCCAATACCGCCGGCTGCCGCACCGCGCGCGACGCGCTGCTCACCGCCCAACTCGCCCGCGAGGCGCTGAGAACCTCCTGGGTCAAGGCGGAGGTCATCGCGGACGAGCACACCCTGCTGCCCGACACCGCGGAGCTTATCGACGCCTGCGAACTCCTCATCGCAGACGGCTTCACGGTGCTGGCCTATACCTCGGACGATCCCGTGACCGCGCAGCGCCTAGAGGACATCGGCGTGGCGGCCGTCATGCCCCTGGGCTCGCCCATCGGCACCGGGCTGGGCATCCTCAACCCACACAACATCGAACTCATCTGCCAGCGCGCCACGGTTCCGGTAATCCTCGACGCCGGGGTGGGCACGGCTTCCGACGCCACCCTGGCGATGGAACTGGGTTGCTCCGGGGTGCTGCTGGCCAGCGCGATCAACCGCTGCCAAGATCCCGTGGGCATGGCGCGCGCCATGCGACTGGCCGTAGAGGCCGGGTACCTGGCGCGGCAATCCGGGCGAATCCCCCAGCGCCGCCACGCCCAGGCCTCCTCCACCTTCGAGGGCCTGGCCGAGTGGGCGGATCAGGTGCTCTAACAAGCCATGAATAAACAGGAACTGCGCCGCGTGGCCCGCCAGCTGGCCCTGCCCGGCTTTGGTATGGAACAACAAGAACGCCTCCACCGCTCCCGCGTGCTGGTCATCGGCGCGGGTGGCCTGGGGTGCCCGCTGCTGCAATCCCTCGCCGGAGCCGGGGTGGGGCGGTTGAGCATTATCGACGACGACGTGGTGGACCTCAGCAATATCCACCGCCAGATCCTCTTTGGGGCCTCCGACGAGGGAAAACCCAAGGTGGAGGTGGCCGCCGCCCGGCTGCGGGAACTGCAATCGGGTATCTCCGTGTCCGCGCTGCGCACGCGCCTTGACGTCCATAACGCCCTTGACCTGGTTCGTGCCGCCGACCTGGTGATCGATGGTTCCGATACCTTTGCCACCAAATACCTCAGCGCCGACGCCGCCGAGGTCACCGGCACTCCCCTGCTCTGGGGAACGGTGCTGCGCTTTGCCGGGCAGGTGGCCCTGTGGCACTCCGGGCCGGGCACCCCGGGAGGCGGCGTGGGGCTGCGCGATCTCTTTCCCACCCAACCCGGCCCCGACTTCACCCCCGACTGCGCCACCGCGGGCGTGCTCGGGGCCACCACGGCGGTGGTGGGCAACCTCATGGCCACCGAGGCCATCAAGTACCTCAGCGGCCTGCACCCCGTGGAACCGGGGCGCATGACCTCCTACAATGCCCTGAACACCACGCTGCGCACCGTGACCGTCTCCGCCGATCCCGCCCGGCCCCGCGCGCGGGAATTACGGGATTCCTACGAGGAGGCCTGCGCCCTGCCCGCCCCTGCGGACAATCACGCACTCCTTGAGGAACTCCGGGCGGGCACCGCCACCGCGCTAGACGTGCGCGAACCACACGAATCCCTGCTGGCCGACCTCCCCGCCCCGATACTCCCCCGGCGGCTGCCGCTGAGCACCCTCGACGATGCCGAGGAGGAGAAGGTTCGCGCCGCCCTGGGCGCGCTGCCCACCCGGCGCGTGGTGGTGTACTGCGCCTCCGGGAGGCGCAGCGCGGAGTTCGTGCGTAACTATTCCGCCCTGGCGCAGAAACTGGGGTATGACCTCCTCAACCTGCCCGGCGGAGTGCCGCGCCCCTGATTGGGGCATAATCGGGGAAAAACTTATCGGGGGTAGGGACAATGCTGGAGCATGGGGAAGCGCTCATCGGCGCGGTTCATAGTTACACGGCGGACTGGAACTGGGATCTGGTCTGGCGCGGGGCACAGGTGGCGGTGTCCGTCCTGGGGTTCATCGCGGTGGTGTGGACGATCCGGTTGAACACCAAGGCGCATATTCAAAAGGTGCTAGCGGATAATCGCGCCGAGTGGTGGCAGCGGTTCATCTGGGCGGTGGATAAAACCCAGGACCCTTCCACATTGCTCCGGGAAATGGGATGGAACGCGCTGGAGGAACTCAGCGGCAGTGCTCTGCTGACGCCCACGGAATTATATTGGGTACGGTCCGGTACCCAGGTGCTCCATCCCCGTCCTGTTCTTTGGTTACCCATCGACGGCCAATGGACGCCCTGCTCCGTGGAAAAGTACGATGGCCATAGCTCTAAGAGAAAGGAACCAGATCATGGTGTATCCGCTGTCACCCAGGTCCGAACTCTCATACGCCCGTATCCAAACAAACATCGCCGATCGCATTGATGTCGAGGTTCCCGACGAGTATTACTACATGGTCGGCCGCACACCCCCGAGGCTCCTGCCGAAACCCCGGAAACTCTGGGGCTTCATTCCGCTACCACGGAAGAAAGCACCTAAGCACCAAACCCGGCGCGCTTAAGGGCCTCGGCCATCGAGCCTCCGGCAGAAGAACCGGCACCGCCACGCTGGCGGCCCCCGCGCCCGCGTTGATTCCGCCCGGGCCGTGCGGGCTTATCGCCGCCGCGCTTGTTATCGCCGCGCCCGTTTTTCCCGCCGTCCTTTTCCCCGCGCGCGGCACCGGGTTCGTCATCGAGCCGCAGGGTGAGCGATATGCGCTTGCGTTCCACGTCCACGTCTAGGACTTTCACGCGCACCACTTCCCCGGAGCGCACCACGTCGCGGGGATTAGAGACGAAGTTCTTGGACATGGCCGAAACATGCACCAGCCCGTCCTGGTGCACTCCGATGTCCACGAAGGCCCCAAAGGCCGCCACGTTGGAAACGGTGCCCTCTAGGATCATGCCGGGTTGAAGATCGGAGACCTTTTCCACGCCCTCCTTGAAGGTGGCGGTGGTGAACTCCGGGCGGGGGTCACGCCCCGGCTTATCTAGTTCCGCAATGATGCCCGTGACGGTGGGGATACCAAAGGTCTCGTCGGCGTAGTCTCCGGGGCGCAGGCCCCCGAGCAGGCGGGAATTACCAATGAGGTCAGCCACCGCGCAGCCCTGGGAGGCGGCGATGCGTTCCACCACGGGATAGGCCTCGGGGTGCACGGCGGAGGCGTCGAGGGGTTCCGTGCCCCCGTTGATGCGCAGGAAGCCCGCGCACTGCTCAAAGGCCTTGGGCCCCAGGCGCGGCACCTTTCCTAGTTCCTTACGGGTGGAAAAGGCCCCGTGCTCGTCGCGGTAGGCCACGATGTTATCCGCCACGGTGGCGGACACCCCGGCCACCCTGGTGAGCAGGGGCGCGGAGGCGGAGTTGAGGTCCACGCCCACGCCATTGACGGCGTCCTCCACCACGCCGTCGAGGGTACGGGCCAGGGCGGTTTGATTGACGTCGTGCTGGTATTGACCCACGCCGATGGCCTTGGGGTCGATCTTGACCAGTTCCGCCAGGGGGTCCTGGAGGCGGCGGGCGATGGAGACCGCGCCGCGCAGAGAGACGTCCATCTGGGGGAACTCCTGGGCGGCGAGTTCCGAGGCCGAGTACACCGAGGCCCCGGACTCGGAGACCACCACGGGGGTGGGGCGCACCCCACCGGCGGTGGCGGCGGCCTCGGCCACCTCGCGGGCAAGTTTTTCCGATTCGCGCGAGGCGGTGCCATTGCCCACCGCGAGCAGTTCCACCCCGTGCTTGGTACACAGGGTAGTAAGTTCCGTTAAGGCCTGGGACCAGCGGTTCTGCGGCTGGTGGGGGTAGACGATGGCGGTATCGAGAACCTTGCCGGTGGCGTCCACCACCGCGCACTTCACGCCGTTGCGGTATCCGGGGTCGAGCCCGAGTACGGCCTTGGGCCCGGCGGGGGCGGCGAGCAGCACGTCGCGCAGGTTGGCGGCAAAGACCTCCAACGCGCCTTGTTCTGCGCGTTCCTTGAGCCGGGTGCGGGCGTCGAGGCCGGAGGATACCTCTAGTTTGGTGCGCCAGCCCCAGTGCACGGCGTCGGCAAGCCAGCGCGAGGCGTGGGTGTCCAGATCGAAGGCGCGGGCGATCATGCCCTCGTAGAGTTCGTCCTCGCCGGCGTCAAGATCGAGGCGCAGCACTCCCTCGGCTTCCCCGCGCAGCAGGGCGAGGATTCGGTGGCTGGGCAGGGCGCGCAAGGGCTCGGAGAACTCGAAGTAATCCTTGTACTTGGCACCCTCGGCCTCCTTGCCCTCGATCACCCCGGAGCGCAGTTCGCCGCGCCGGAATACCTCCTCGCGCACCTCGCCCACGAGGTCGGCATTGAGGGAGAAGCGGTCGATGAGGATGGCCCGCGCGCCGTCGAGCGCGGCCTTGGTATCGGCATAGCCCTCGGTGAGGTACGTCGCGGCGGCCTCCTCCGGATCCAGGGAGGTATCGGAAATCAGGGCGTCGGTCAGCGGTTCCAGCCCTGCCTCGCGGGCCTTGTCCGCCTTGGTCTTGCGGCGCTTTTTAAAGGGCGCGTAGAGGTCCTCCAGGCGGGCCTTGGTGGTGCACTCCGCGATCAGGGCTCGCAGGGTGTCATCGAGTTTGCCCTGTTCCTCGATGGCGGCCAGTACCGTTTCCTTGCGGTCTTGGAGTTCGCGCAGGTAGGTGGCGCGCTCCTCGATGGCGCGCAGGGCGGTGTCGTCGAGGCCTCCGGTGGCCTCCTTGCGGTAGCGCGCGATGAAGGGGACGGTGTTGCCCTCCCCGAGCAGGCGCAGGACGGCCTCGACCTGCTCCTGCCCCGCGCCGATCTCCTGAGCGATGGTGGCTGCGATCATTCGGTTCATTGTAGCGGTAGCCCCCTCGACGCCATTGTGCTAGTTTTACTAGTTGTGCTAGTTCTTATCGATCCCCACGATCCCCAACCCATCTACGAACAAATCGTCACGCAGATCGAGCACCAGATCCGCTCGGGTCAGATCGCCCCCGCTCAGCGCCTCCCCGCCGCCACGGAACTAGCCGCCTCGCTGGAACTCAACCGCAACACCGTGCTTCAGGCCTACCGCCTGCTGCGCGATCGCGGCCTGGTGGAACTGCGCCGGGGCCGTGGCGCCGTGGCCCTGGCTCCACCCAAACCCGCCATCGATCAGGAGGTACAACGCAGCGTTCAAGCGCTTATCGACGTCGCCCAGCGTCACCGCCTCTCCCTCGATGCCGTGACCAAGCTACTTTCCCAAGGAGGTCTGCAATGACTCGCTTTCTACTCAGCACCGCCCTACCCACCGGCCTCATCAGCGCCGCCCTGCTGGGGTGGTCGCTTCTCCTCCTCGGTGAGGCACCCAATCCCCTCGCCGTGCACTTCTCTGGCTCCTCCCCCGATGGCTTCGCCTCCCCGTGGACGCTCTGGTCCTGCTCCCTCGCTCTGGTGATCGTCATTTTGGGGTTCTTCTGCCGGGCCGCCTCGCGTGGGCTGGCCTATGGCGCCGCCGCCCGCGTCCACGCCGCGAGCATGGCCTTTGGCTGCTTCCTCGTCTCCGGGACGGTGCTCACGCTCCTGCGCCTTGAGCCAGGCACTCCCCTCACCGCCGCCCCGATCCTCATTCTCCTGGGCGGCGCCGTGGCCGGAGGAACCCTCATCGCCCTGATCGCCCGGCCCATTTCGCCCCGCGTCGATTCCCCGGTGATACCCGGCGCGCTGGAGATTCCCACCGGCGGGGCCACCGCCTGGATCGGCACCGCCTCCCTGCCCCTGCCGCTGCTCCTGTTACTGGGTCTTGCCGCCGCCACTCTGCTCCTGTGCGGGGTGCTCTTTGAGCCGTGGCTTCTGCCCGCCGGGCTGCTCGTGTTTCTGCTCACCCTGAGCACCGCCGCCTGGCAGGTGCGCGCCGATTCCCGGGGGCTCGCTCTCCGCTCTCTCCTCGGCTGGCCGCGCCTAAACATAGCCATCGACGAGATCGAGCACGCGGAGGTCGCCAATCTCAATCCCGCCGACTGGGGCGGCTGGGGGTGGCGTATCTCCTCGCGCGGGCGCGCCCTCATGCTGCGCGGCGGCACCGGACTGCGGGTGCGCCTGCGCACCGGAAAAGTGATCGAGGTCAGCTGCACGGACACTGAGCACGCCGAGTATGCCGCCGCCGTGCTTAACTCCTACGCTGCGGCTCCCGTGGGTGCTGCCACGCGCACGCCGCAACCCCGCCGGGATTAAGGTGCCCCGCCACGGAGGTGCCATACCAGTACGCGCCCTCCGGCAGACAGGCCACCACGGCGGCGGTGGCCTGGCGCAGGTCAAGTTCGCTGCTCCCGTTGATCACGATGTGGTGCAGCACCTCCGCTATCGGCGGGTGCCCCTCCACCTGGGCGTACTGGGTGGCCAGCATGTTATCCGGCTCGCAGGTCAGATCCACCTCCTGCGCCCATATCCCGGACACCTCATAACCGCGCCGTCCTAATTCCTCCGGCATCTGCTCGGCACACCGCCGCCACTCGGCAGGAAGCAGGAGCGCCTGAAGATCGGTGGCGATCTCACTCACCGGCCCACCCCTGTTCTTGGAGAAAGGCGCGGTCGGCCGCGCTCAACTCCGCAGTGCGAAGAAGCTCCGGGCGCACGCGCAGGGTGCGCAGCAGGGATTGCTCCCTGCGCCACCGATCCACGCGCGCATGATTCCCGGAAAACAGCACCTCCGGTATCTCCAATTCCCGCCACTGCCGGGGCTTGGTATAGCAGGGCCCCTCTAAAAGCCCGTCGGAGAAACTATCCTCCTCGTGGCTGCGCCTATTGCCCAGCACGCCGGGGATCAACCGCACGATCGCCTCCGCGATCACCAGGGCCGCCACCTCCCCGCCGATGAGCACGTAATCCCCGATGGACACCTCGCGCACGCGGTAGCGGCGGGTGGCGTCGATGAGCACCCGCTGGTCAATGCCCTCGTAGCGCCCGCAGGCAAAAACCACGTGCTCCTCGTGCGACCAGGCGCGCGCGTCCGCCTGCGTGAACGGCTTTCCGGCGGGCGTGGGCACGATCAGCAGCGGCAGGTCGCTATCCTCCTCCCGCTCCTCGTAGCGGTGCTCGGCCACGCCCTCCAACTCGTCGTGACGGGCGCGATCCAGGTGCGGCAGCGCGCTTTCCAGGATGGGGGTGGCGGCGGTGCCGGTGGCGACGTCGTCCAGCGCCGGGCCCCACACCTGGGGCTTCATCACCATGCCGGGCCCGCCGCCGGCCGGGGAGGAATCCACGGACTTATGCCCGTCCGTGGCCCAGGCGCGCAGATCGTGCACGCCCACCTCCAGGCGGCCCTGCTCGATGGCCTTGCCCAGTAGCGCGTGGCGCAAGGGGTCGAGGTACTCGGGGAAGATCGTGATGACGTCCAGGCGCATTAGAGTTCCAGCAATCCCTCGGGCGGGGTGATCGTCACGGTACCAGCGCTCAAGTCCACCTCGGGCACGATCGCCTCCACAAAGGGCACCAGCGCCTCCTTGCCCGATTCCAGGGTGACCTCCAAGAGGTTGCGGTGCGGGCCGTGCATGACCCCCGTGACGGTGCCGATCTCCGCGCCGGAGTGCAGCACGCGCAGGCCCTCCAACTCGTGATCATAAAAGCCCTCATCATCGCCGTCCTCGCGGGGCTCGGCAAAAAACTGCATTCCGCGCAGGGAGTCCGCCGCCGTGCGGTCGGGCACCTCCTCAAACATCAGCAGCAGCCGCCCCTTGTGCGGGCGCATGGCTCTGACGGTGAGTTCCCGATCCTTCTTGTTCTGCCTCCCGGTGAGCACCTGCCCCACGGCAAAGCGCTCCTCCGGCTCGTCCGTGGTGGCCTCCACGGACACCTCCCCCCGGATACCGTGGGACTTGATTACCCTTCCGATCATCAGCTCCATGACCTAGCAGTCTAGCCAGAGCGCACAACACAGACCCCAGCGCCCGGGGGACGGTAATCTGTACACGTCTGTTTTTATCCCACTTTCATCCCACTGCTATAAGGAAAACGCATGTCCACCACCTCCACCCCGCACATCCAGCCCCACGGCGCGCCCATCGCGGAAACCGTCCTGCTGCCCGGCGACCCGCTGCGCGCCAAGTTCATCGCGGATACCTACCTCAAGGACGTGGTGCAGTTCAATTCCGTGCGCAACATGCTCGGCTTTACCGGCACCTACCGGGGCCTGGAGGTCTCCGTGATGGGCTCCGGCATGGGAATCCCCTCCATCTCCCTCTACGCGTACGAGTTAATCCACTTCTTTGGCGCCAAGAAACTCATCCGCGTGGGCTCCTGCGGGGCGCTGCAAAAGCACCTGGATACCTACGAGATCATCGTGGCCCAGGGGGCCTGCACGGACTCCCGCTTCCTGGAGCAGTACAAGGTACCCGGCACCTTTGCCCCCATCGCCTCCTGGCGGCTGCTCTCCGCGATCCAGGAGGAGGCCGCCAGAAAGGGGATCACCACGCACGTGGGCAATATCCTTTCCAGCGATACCTTCTACGGCGACGACGACACCGCCGTGGAGCGGTGGTCGCGCATGGGGGTGCTCGGCGTGGAGATGGAATCGGCCGGGCTCTACGCCGTGGCGGCCCGCGCCGGGGTGGAGGCCCTGGGGTTGTTTACCGTCTCCGATAACATCCTCACCGGGGCCTCCACCACCCCGGAGGAGCGCCAGACCTCCTTTACCGCCATGATGGAACTGGCCCTGCCCCTGGTGGCTCTCTAATCAGACGGCGCTCTGATCGGGCAAGATAAGCGCAGGGCGCCCCCGGTGGGGCGTCCCGGCTCGGTTACGGCTCAGCCCCGGCCGACTCCTGCGATTGCTCCCACCGCTACCTCCAGATCACCGAGGAGCGCCGCCATGCGCTCCTGCGCCTGGGAGCGCTCCTGCGCGATCACCTCCGCGTAGCACTTGAGCTTGGGCTCCGTGCCGGAGGGGCGCAGAATCACCCGATCATCGGCCTTCGTGAATAACACCACCCCGGGAGTGGCGGGCAGGCCCCGGTACCCCGCGCCGAGGTCATGGACGGCGGTGACTTTGGTTCCGTCCAGCGCGTCCGGCGGGGCAGCCAGGAATCGCTCCACCGCCGCTGCGGCCTGCTCCGGGGAATCCATGCGCACCGTGAGCGGCCGGGTGAGGTACACCCCGTAGGCGGCGTCAATACGCTGGCCGTACTCCCGCAGGCTCTCACCCTGGCCAGCGCACCGCGCCGCTAAGAGCGCCACGCGCAGGCAGGCGGCGATGCCATCCTTATCCCGCACCGCCTGGGGATCGGGGCAATAACCAATGGCCTCCTCGTACCCGAACACCAGCCCCGGTACCCGGCCGATCCACTTGAAGCCGGTAAGCGTGGGCGCAAAGCCCAGGCCGTGGCGCTGCGCGATCCGCTCCAGGAGCCGAGAACTCACGATCGAGCAGGCCAGCACCCCCGCAGCACCCTCCCCGGCGGCACCGCTGGCGGCCTCCTCCCCCAGCAGCGCCCCCACGCGATCCCCGCTGAGTTGTTCCCAGCAGGGTTGTTCCCTGCCCGCCTTACCCGCCGCGCTACCCGAGCCGTCTGCCCCCTCCGGGCTATCCGAGCCGTCCGCCCCACAGCCGACATCTACCGGAATGGCCACCGCACACCGATCGGCGTCCGGGTCCAGCGCCAGGATCAACCTCGCGCCCGTGGCCTTGGCGGTA
Source organism: Corynebacterium sp. 21KM1197 (assembly GCF_033783015.1). NCBI lineage: Bacteria > Bacillati > Actinomycetota > Actinomycetes > Mycobacteriales > Corynebacteriaceae > Corynebacterium > Corynebacterium sp. 21KM1197. Next base: position 1,458,100 of record NZ_CP123907.1, read on the forward strand.
GCGTAGGCGAGGTCGAGGGCACCGGGCTCCTCCGGGTTGGGGAAGTCCACGGTAGGAAAATCCGGGTCGGGCCGCTGCTGCTCCGCCACCGGGGTCACCGCGCTAAACCCGGCCTCGCGCAGCACGCGCACCAGGATCTCCCCGCCCACCCCGTGCAGGGCGGTGACCACGATGGGCAGATCGCAGGCAACGGGGTTGCCGCCGGGCAGCGCACCGCGGAGTACCCGCCGCACGTAGGCCTCCACGATCTCCTCGCCCACCGGCACCGGGTATTCGCTCCGCTCAGCCCCCGCGCTCCCCGCACGTCCCTCATGTTCCTCAATCCCCCGGCGCGGCACCTCGTCGGCGGGTTCGGCGGCCGCGATCGCGGCGGCGATCTCGCTATCGTTCGGGGCGATGAGTTGAACGCCCCGGGCGGCGTCGGCAGATACCGCGCGGCCGCCCAGGTACACCTTGTAACCGTTATCCTGCGGGGGATTGTGCGAGGCGGTGACCATCACTCCCGCCTCGCAATCCAGGTGGCGCACCGCAAAGGCCGTCACGGGGGTGGGGAGTTCACCTGGAAGCAGCAGCACCTCGCACCCGGCGGCGGCCAGCACCTCCGCCGTGGCGCGGTGAAACTCGCGGGAGCCGTGCCGGGCATCGCAGCCCACCACCACGCGCGGGCGCGTTTCCCAGCCCTCGCGCTCCCCGCGCTCGCTCAGCCAGCGGCCCAGGCCCCGGCTCGCTCGAATCACGGTGGCCAGGTTCATGCGGCTCTCCCCCGCGCCCAGCCGCCCGCGCAGCCCGGCGGTGCCAAAGGTCAGCGGCCCGGCAAAGCGCCGCGCTAATTCCGGGTCGCGCCGGGCAATCAGCGCGTCCAGTTCCGCCCTGGTGTGCGGGTCGGGATCGTGATCGCGCCAGCGGCGGGCACGATCAAGCACCTCCTGCTGCAAAGTCGAGGTCACTTAGCCCTCCACCACGTCGCGGCTCGACGAGCAACCCAGCCGGGTGGCTCCGGCCTCGATCATGGCGCGAGCGGTGGCGGTGTCGCGAATACCGCCGGAGGCCTTGACCCCCAGGCGCTCGCCCACCGTCTCACGCATGAGGCGCACGGCGTGCTCGGTGGCCCCGCCCGCCGGGTGGAATCCGGTGGAGGTTTTCACAAAGTCCGCCCCGGCGGCCTCGGCGGCGCGGCAGGACAGCACGATCTGCTCGTCGCTCAGCGCGGCGGCCTCGATGATCACCTTGAGCACCACGCCGGGGGCGGCCTCGCGCACCGCGCGAATATCGCTTTCCACCGCCTGTGCGTCATTATTCTTGGCGGCGGCGATGTTGATCACCATGTCAATCTCCTCGGCACCGTGGGCGGCGGCCAGGGCGGCCTCGGCGGCCTTGATGGAACTGTGGTGCGCCCCGGAGGGGAAGCCGCACACCACCGCCAGGTGCAGGCCCTCGGGGAGGTCGGCGGTCAGCGGCAGGTGCGAGGGGGATACGCACACGGAATAACAGCCCAGGTCGGCGGCCTCGGTGATGAGTTCCGCGATGTCCTGCGCGGTGGCCTCGGGCTTGAGCAGGGTGTGGTCGATCATGCGGGCGATGGTGCTCATGGGGTTTCCTCCTAGTGGTTTTAAGAAATAACGTCGTGTACGAGCGTGCGCGGGGCGGGCGGCCGCTCCCCGATGTGGATACCGGGGGTGATGGATTCCAGCGCGCGTTCCAGGCGCTCCGGGGTATCGGTGTGCAGCGTCGCAATCGGTTGCCCCGGTGCCACCCGTTGCCCGTAATCCACGTGCAATTCTATGCCCGCACCGGCCTGCACCGCGTCCTCCTTGCGCGCCCGTCCCGCGCCCAGTCGCCAGGAACCCACGCCCAGGGCCAGGGCGTCGAGCTTATCGACGAACCCCGTCCCTTCCGCGCGCACCTCGTGCGTGTGCCGCGCGGTGGGCAGCGGGGCGTCAGGGTCGCCGCCCTGGGCGGTGACCATGCGCCGCCAGGTATCCATGGCGCGGCCGCTATCGAGGGCCGATTCCACGTCGGCGTCGGGGACGTCGGCAAGCTCCAGCATGGCGCGCGCTAGGGCGCAGGTGAGTTCGCGCACGTCGGCCGGCCCGCCGCCGCTGAGCACCTCCACGGCCTCGCGCACCTCTAGGGCGTTGCCGATGGTGCGCCCCAGGGGCACCTCCATGTCCGTGAGCAAGGCGCGCGTGGCCACGCCCGCGTCCGCACCGAGGTCCACCATCGTGCGCGCCAACTCCCGCGCGGAGTCCACGTCCCGCATAAAGGCCCCGGAGCCTACCTTGACGTCCAGCACCAGCCCGGAGGTGCCCTCCGCGATCTTCTTGCTCATGATGGAACTGGCGATCAGGGGTATGCAATCCACGGTGGCCGTGACGTCCCGCAGGGCATACAGTTTCCGATCCGCCGGGGCAAGATCACCATTGGCGGCCGCCACCACCGCGCCCACGTCCTCCAGAATCTCCCGCATGCGCCCGGTGCTCATCTCCGGGGACCAGCCGGAGATGGACTCCAACTTATCCAGCGTGCCGCCGGTATGCCCCAGGCCGCGCCCGGAAAGTTGCGGCACCGCCACCCCAAAGCTCGCCACCAGCGGGCCCAGCGGCAGCGTCACCTTATCCCCCACGCCGCCCGTGGAATGCTTATCAACGGTCCTCTTGCTCAAGGTGCGCAGGTCAAGGGTGCTTCCGCTGGCGATCATCGCGCGCGTCCACTGCGCAATCTCGCGGCGATTCATACCCCGCAGGAAGATCGCCATGGCCAGGGCCGCCATCTGCTCCTCGCCCACCACCCCGCGCGTATAGGCGTCTACCACCCAGGCGATCTGAGGTTCCGTCCACTGGCCACCATCGCGCTTGGCGCGGATAATATCCACCACATCAAACTGCTCGGTGCTGCTCATGATCGTGCCTGGCCCCTTCCCGGTGTTTCCTCGCGGCTTCTTTTCTCGCGGTTGCCTACCGTGCCTCGCGCTCATTCGGCGCGGATTAAGTTGGCCGGTTGCCGTATTGAAGTTTATCATCTTTATCAAAACGTAATCCTTGGCTTTTATGGTGACTTTCACCCACCTCCGCACGCGCTGACCAGGAGAAACCATGACCTCCCCGCCCTCCCCCGATACCGCCCGGCGGCTCCTACACGCCGCGCGCGACGCAGCCCGCCGCGCCTGGGTTCCCTACAGCCACTTCCCCGTGGGCACGGCGGTGCTCACCGCCGAGGATCGGGTGATCTCCGGCTGCAACGTAGAAAACGCCGCCTACGGCGAGGCCATCTGCGCCGAGCGCAACGCCGTGACCAGCATGGTCGCCACCACCGAGCGCCCCGAGGGGGCCGCTCCCCCGGCCATTGCCGCCGTGGCTGTGGTGGGCCTGCGCGCCGCGCCCTGCTGGCCCTGCGGGGCCTGCCGCCAGGTGCTGCGCGAGTTCCACTGCCGCTACGTGATCGTGGAGGACGCCTCCGGCGAACCCATCATCGTGGACTTTGAGGAGATCCTGCCCCATTCCTTTGGCCCCGAGGCATTAAGTTCCGCTCCGAAGAATCCCCCGCAGAATCAGGGAGAATAAACAATGGATCGCTTTCAAGGACTCATCGGCATTGCCTGCATCTTTGCTATCATCGTAGCCTTTTCCAGCAGCCGCCGCGATATTAAATGGCGCACCCTGGGCGTGGGCTTTGCCCTCCAGGCGATCTTTGCCCTCCTGGTGCTCAAGTGGGAACCCGGATTCCAGGCCCTCAAGGCCACCGCCAACGGAATATCCAAACTCATCGACTTCACCAACGAGGGCACCAGCTTTGTATTCGGCTCCCTCTTTGACACCGAGGGCAATTCCTTTGTGTTCGCCCTCAACGTGCTGCCCATCATCGTATTCCTGGGCGCGATCATCGGCGGGCTGTACTACCTGCGCGTTTTGCAGTGGTTCGTGGAGATCGTGGGCACCGCACTGAACAAGATCCTGGGCACCTCCAAACTCGAATCCGTGTGGGCCTCCACCGTGATCTTCCTCGGCCAATCCGAGGCACCCCTAGTCATCAAGCCCTGGCTACCCAAACTCACCCGCTCCGAACTCTTCGCCTGCATGGCCGGTGGCTTCGCCTCCGTGGCCGGTTCCACCCTCATCGGCTACTCCCTGCTGGGCGCGCCCCTGGAATACCTGCTGGCCGCCTCCATCATGAACGCCCCCGGCTCCCTCATCGTGGCCAAGGGACTCATGCCGGAGACGGAACAATCCGTGGCCAGCGCCAACGTGCGCGACATTCGGGACACCGAGAACCGCAACCTCATCGACGCCCTGGGGGCCGGGGCGCTCTCCGGCGGGCGCATCGCCGTGACCGTGGCCTGCCTGCTGGTGGCCTTCATCGCGCTCATCGCCATGGCCTCGGCGGCGCTGGGTGGAATCGGGAACCTCTTTGGACAGGAAAACTGGTCCCTCGACGGTCTCTTCGGAATCCTCTTTAGCCCCGTGGCCTGGGCCATCGGCGTGCCCTGGGACGAGGCCTCCCTGGTGGGCAACTTCATCGGGCAAAAGACCATCCTGAACGAGTTTGTGGGCTACACCAGCTTCTCCGAGCACGTGGACACCATGAGCGACAAGGCGATTATGCTCAGCACCTTCGCCCTGGCGGGCTTTGCCAACCTCGCCTCCATCGCCATTCAGATCGGCTCATTCGGGGCGCTCTGCCCGGAGCGGCGTTCCGACGTCGCGGAACTAGGGCTGCGTGCGCTCTTCGCCGGGTTCCTCACCAACATGCTCAACGCGGCGATTGTGGGGGTGGTGGTGTCTTAAAGGAGGGGTGAGCCCTTTGCTCACCCCTCCTTTCTCCGGGAGGCTAATCCTCTAACACATCAATGAAGTAGGCCATCATGGAGTATGTCCGGTCATACGAATCCACCTCCTCGATCACCTCCTCCACATCGACCTCTCCCGGGAGAAACACCTTTTTGATCCCCGGGTCCACCAGCATCATCTTCAGCTTTCCCGTGTCGAATATCGCGTTGATGGACGCGGCGATTTGCTCCCGGGTTGGCTCAAAGGGATCATAGTCAAAGAAACGATATACATCGTACAGGGAGGGCCAGTCCCCGTCCGCTATATATTCTTTTACCCAAGAGTAAAAGTCTTTGCGCATATCCGCTAGCCCTCCATCAACCGCTAAATCAAAGCCGCCTGCACGTAAAACTCCTCCCACGGAGATTCCGTCTCCGCTGGTGTAAGGAGTTCAAAGTTCTCCACCAGCCGCAGGGGCGTGAACTGCTTGCATCTCGCCATGGTAGTGTCTCCCTCCGAGTTCGTCACCCGGCACAGCACATGCGCATCATCGTCCGAAATATCCTGAAAGATCAGATCTGGTTCCTTATCCTGATAGGCATGGGAGCGGATCAGATACTCCGGCCTATAGGGCTGCCAATCACCACCATCCTTGCTACCAATGCTCATGGTGAGGGACATGGGAGTCACCGGGGTAATGGAGGAAAGAACAAGCGACCACACCGCAAACAAGGGCCGGAGGGGTAGACGATCCCCCGTCACCGCCACGGTGAGAAGAAAAGTGGCCCACTCCCTATCCTCCGGGGCCTCGCCCAACATCGCCGGGCGATTGTGATAATCGTGCACCTCCCACAGCGCCGCCGAGCCTACGGGAGCAACGCTTATCTTCCACTCGCACTCCCCGGTGCACGAAAATCCCAGGATTTTCTCGAAATCCCGGAAATCCCGCAGCGGGTCAATATCCTCGTTCAGAACGGTTCCCTGCGGGTAGGAGGCAGCCAACTCCATATTCACCGAAAGACTATCCCCGCCAATCAGCAGGGGTTTCCTTATCCCAAAGTATTCTTCATCGTACATATATCACCGAATAAATATCATAATTGCAGAATGCCAATCACATATCCAAAACAATGAGGTTCATTCACAGCCCCCACTTGCCGGTAATGCAGCATCTTCACAGTCGCTTGACCAGGGTTAAGATCGGTGGAAGTTTCACCTTAGCAGTCCTGTGAATAAACATCAATAATCGATCTTTAATTTCTATAATTTACAATCACCTCATCATACCTTCCATGAATACTCCTCCACAAACGAGGGACAATAAAACAGAAGATCCAATAAGATCCACGGCTGGGATCGTTTAATTCTGCATGGCAGAAAATAATAATCATAGAAATCGCTCTCCTAAACGATTCAAGGAATGCCCACCCAATGACAGTATAGAATAATATTGACAATACCATAAAATAGCGTGTTTCATATTTAAATATGTCGGATATAGGAATTAGCGAGAATAGTAATAGTAGTGACGTAAATGAGGCAAGTGTTGCAAATATAGATAAAATATAGGATAATGTTAGCAAAAATGGCCTGTCGACCTCAATTTGGTTAGATTTTGAGACTGGAATGTACCATAAGTATACTCCGAAAACCTTTTTTGGCACATACAATATATTGCAGGTAGGTCGGAAGGGGTCCGTGAAAAATAAAATTACATCTACCAAAACAATTGGAAATGCCAGTATCACCGATATGGAAATGCAGTCCTTGATGGTTTCATCTAATTTAAAAAATTTAGTCACAGCCAGGCCGATCAAGCAAACCGATATTACAAAAATTCGAACAGCAATACTCCAAAAATTTATTTTTTTATAAGCTGATATCATAGATAACCCCGCCAGGGGGAACCGGATATATTTAAACCATAAAAAGCATGACTGATTGCAGAATGCCCGGAAAATATTACTCAACTTTTTCCATAGAGAATTTTTGCTATTTATATCTTGGACAGCCTCTAAGAGATTAGATCCGATCTCCCCCCTTTCCACAACCTCCATAGCTTCATTAAGGTCACGGGGATAAGGACAGGACAATGAAAGAAATATGGAGAATATATAAAATATAATTGAGTAAAATATTATAATCATATCATCATTACGGATCCCGAATAATACAATCGTCATCCATAATATCAAATACATAAGAATAGATAACGATATAGCTGATGACCTTAGATGTTTGACAAGAAAAAATTTTCTTACATTTTCCTGACTTAACCCCCCTCTCGCGCCCGTCGATGCTTTAAAATAAATAACAAGATTTATAGATATAGTAGTTGCCAGCGTTGCTACCGGAATTTCCATATAGAATACTTTACCCAGATCAAAGCCAGACCCAAATATTCCACCATGTCGAGTCCAAATATATCTCCCGTTAGTTATATCTTTTGTAAATAAAAATGGAAAAAATGCAACGGGAGACAATATTGAAATTAAAAATGTTGCCCACTTACTACCTTTAATATTTCTATTTTCCATATGCAGTATGGTTGATTCTTTACGATTCTCCATAAATTGATAGTATCATACTGAAGTTTTATGGTAAAGCTGTTCACGCACTGTCCACCCACCATTCACCTCCACCCCCTACCATCACCCCCATGACTGTTTCCCGTCGTCTCTTCCTGGCTTCCTCTGGCCTCGCCACCGCCAGCACTCTCCTCCCCCACACACCCACCGCAGCCTCCTCTAATCCACAAGCCGTCTCCCCGCTCTCCTCCTCTTTCGGTGGCCTTATCCCCGAACGCCCCTCCCTCACGCACGGCGTGGCCTCGGGCGATATTCGCCCCGATGGTGCCCTGATCTGGACTCGTGCCGATCGCCCCAGCCGCCTCATCGTGGAGGTCTCCCCCACCGATTCCTTTCATAATCCCCGCCGCTTCACCGGCATGACCATGACCCCGCAGTCCGATCACACCGGCAAACTCCGCCTGGTGGGCCTCAATACCGATTCCGATGTTCATTACCGGGTGTTCGCCCAGGACCTCGATACCGGCCTGCTCTCCGAGCCGGTGCAGGGGACGTTTCGCACCGCGCCGTCGAAAAGCAGGAATATCCGCTTCCAGTGGTCGGGCGATGTGGCTGGCCAGGGCTACGGTATCAATCCCGATCTTGGGGGTTGGACGGCGTGGTCAAAGATGGCGGAGCGCAACCCGGACTTTTTTATTCATTCCGGGGATACCATCTATGCGGATAATAAGATCGAGGAATCGGTGACGCTGCCCGACGGTCGCCTGTGGCGCAATATCCTCACGGAGGCGAAGTCCCGCGTGGCGCAGAGCCTGGACGATTATCGCGGTAATTACGCCTATAACCTCATGGACGCGCATTATCGCCATTTCAATTCCCACGTGCCGCAGATCGTGCAGTGGGACGATCATGAGACGGTGAATAACTGGTATCCGGGCGAGGTGCTCGATCTCCCGGAGTATCAGGTAAAGGACGTGAATACCCTGGCCGGGTGGGCGCACCAGGCTTTCCACGAGTGGCAGCCCACCGATCAGAGCATGGCGGTGGACGGGCGCATTTATCGCAAGATTTCCTATGGGCCGCTGCTGGATATTTTTGTGCTGGACATGCGTTCCTATAAGGACGATAACGAACTGAATCATCGCGGTACCAAGGCCGATGGCGCAATCCTGGGCGAGCAGCAGGAGAAGTGGCTGATCCAAGGCCTGCAATCCTCCACCGCCACTTGGAAAGTGGTGGCGAACGATCTTCCGCTGGGAATCATCGTGCCGGACGGCAAGAGCGGCAATCAGGAGGGCGTGGCCAGTGGCGGGCCGGGTGTTCCGGTGGGGCGTGAATCGGAGATCGCCCGCGTGCTGCACGCGATCAGGCAGGTGCGCAACGTCGTGTGGCTGACCGCCGATGTGCATTACACCGCCGCGCACCACTATCACCCGGATCGTGCGGCATTCCAGGAGTTCTCGCCGTTCTGGGAGTTTGTGTCCGGCCCGCTGCAAGCCGGGGCCTTTGGTCCGAATGAGATGGATTCCACCTTTGGCCCGGAGGTGATGTACGTGCATGCCCCGGAGGAGCCCAATCAATCACCCCTGGACGATTTCCAGCACTTTGGTGAGGTGGATATTGACGGCCAGAGCAAAGAAATGACGGTCAAACTGCTCACCACCCAGGGCACGGAACTCTACCGGATAACCCTGCCCGCGGAGTAAGTCCCCCTACTTCAAGGCAAACACAAGAAAGCCGCCCCGGCACAAAGTTCCTTAAAGAACTCCCGGAGCGGCTTTCCCCGTTTCCACGGGAAAGAAATTACTCGGCGGACTCGGCCTCGGCGTCCTGCTCGCCAGCCTCGGCGGCGGCCTTCTCCGCAGCCAGCTTCTCGGCTGCGGCCTTGGCCTCCTTCTCCTCCTTGGCCTTGCGCTTCTTCTCCACCACATCGTCCACGGAGGGGCCGTTGTTGGCCTCGGCCAGGGCCTCGTTGAACAGGTCCAGCTTGGACTTCTTCTCCGGGGCCACCTTCAGGGTACCCTCGGCACCCTCAATGCCCTTGAACTTCTGCCAGTCGCCGGTGACCTTGAGCAGGGCCAGCACGGGCTCGGTGGGCTGAGCGCCCACGCCCAGCCAGTACTGGGCGCGCTCGGAGTCGATCTTGATGACGGAGGGGTTCTCCTTGGGCTCGTAGATGCCGATGTTCTCGATCACCTTGCCGTCGCGGCGGGTGCGAGCGTCCGCGATCACCACGCGGTAGTGCGGGGTGCGGATCTTGCCGAGGCGCTGGAGCTTGATCTTGACAGCCATGCTGGTGTGTCCTTTTCTGTTGGTCACTGGGCAGTTCAGGCACCCACCCAGGTGGGGCGGGCCGGTTCAACCCTTGGATTAGCCTGCGCGTGATCCTGCTGGTCGGCCGTGGCCGGGAACAGCGTCACGCAGGAATGTTCTCGCGCTGCCCACGCGGGGCAACCTGAAAGATACTACTACAGCGGACGCGCCCAGCGCTACTTGGCCTTACTTACCCTTGCCCTGCCCAAAGTCCAGGTTGTTGAGGTCGATGTTCTCCATGCCCTTGGGCATCTTGGGCATTCCCTTGGCTAGTTTGCCCAGGCCACCCAGTCCGGGCATACCGCCCCCGGCCTCCATCTGCTGCTGCAACTGCTGGAGTTGCGCCATATCCGGCATTCCGGCACCCATTCCCCCCATGCCGGGCATGCCACCGGGCATCTTGGGCGGGGTGGGCCCCTTCTTGGCGGGCTTGCGCTTGCCATTCTTGCCCTTGCGCCCCTTGGGCTTCTTCTTGGTGGCCGAGCGCATGCCGCCGCCCATGCCAAACTGTCCGGCCATCTTGCCCATCATCTTCTTGGCCTCAAAGAACCGCTCTACCAGTTGGTTCACGTCGGAGACCTCCACGCCGGAACCCGCGGCGATGCGCTTGCGGCGCGAGGCGTTAAGGATCTTGGGATTCTCCCGCTCCTGCGGGGTCATACCGCGAATGATGGCCTGGATACGGTCGAGTTGCTTCTCATCGACCATGTCCGCCATCTGGTTCATCTGCTTGCCGCCGGGCAGCATTTTCAGCAGGTTGCCGATGGGCCCCATGCGGCGGATCATCAGCATTTGATCCAGGAAGTCCTCCAGGGTGAGTTCCCCGGTGCCAATCTTCTGGGCGGTGGCCTCCGCCTGCTGCTGGTCAAAGACGGTCTCCGCCTGCTCAATCAGGGAGAGCATATCGCCCATGCCCAGGATTCGGCTGGCCATGCGCTCGGGGTGGAATACGTCAAAGTCCTCTAGCTTCTCACCCGTGGAGGCAAAGAGAATGGGCTTGCCGGTGACCTCGCGGATGGACAGCGCGGCACCGCCGCGCGCGTCGCCGTCGAGCTTGGTGAGCACCACGCCGGTGAAGTCCACGCCGTCGCGGAAAGCCTCGGCGGTGCTCACGGCGTCCTGGCCGATCATGGAGTCGATGACAAAGAGCACCTCATCGGGCTGCACGGCGTCGCGGATATTGCGGGCCTGGGTCATCAATTCCTCGTCGATACCCAGGCGGCCTGCGGTATCCACGATCACCACGTCGTGCTGGGCGCGGCGGGCCTCCTGAATACCGGCCTGGGCCACGGCCACGGGATCGCCGTGGGAGGTGCCCATCTCATGCTCCGAGGAGTCGATGGAGGTGCCGGGATCGGGGGCAAAGGTGGGCACGCCCGCGCGCTCGCCCACGATCTGCAACTGCTGCACGGCACCGGGGCGCTGGAGATCGCAGGCCACCAGCATGGGGGTGTGGCCCTGCTTTTCCAGGTGCTTGGCTAACTTTCCGGCCAGGGTGGTCTTACCCGCACCCTGCAAACCCGCGAGCATGATCACGGTGGGTGGGTTCTTGGCCAGGTTGAGCCTGCGGGTCTCCCCGCCGAGGATCCCGGTGAGTTCCTCATTGACGATCTTGATGACCTGCTGCGCGGGATTAAGCGCCTGGGAGACCTCCGCCCCGCCCGCGCGTTCCTTGATTCTCTTGATAAAGCCCCGCACCACGGGGAGGGAGACGTCCGCCTCTAGCAGTGCCAGGCGGATTTCCCGCGCGGTGGCGTTAATATCGGCGTCGGTGAGTTTGCCCTTTCCACGGATACCGCTGAGCGCTCCGGAAAGGCGATCGGACAAAGACTCAAACACGTTGGTGCTGCTCCCTCGGAGAAATACGGGTTATTCACTGCTTGGTTTAGTCTACGTTACCGCCCATAGCGCGGGCGATCTCGCGTTCCACCGCCCCGTGATCGGCGCGCTCGCGCCCCAGCCTCGCCTGCACGATCATGGTGCCACCCACGTTGCGCATGGTCAGCCACTGCGCCGGGGCCAGCGCCGCGGCCACCGCGCCGAGCGCACCCACGCTATCGGTGGTGCGCACCTCCACCACCGCGCCGTACCAGTACGTATCCGTGTGCGGGGAGGTCACCTCGGGCAGGTCGCGGTAGACCCCAGATTGATAGGCATGCACGAAGTCCCCGGTATCCAGGGTGGCGTGCACGGTGGAACGCACCTCAAACTCCGCGTGTACCTGGCCGGTGTCCTGGGTGAGGATGCGGGCGGCGTCGATAGTCCAGGCCTTGGCCGCGATCACGGCGAGCACGTCGCTTAGGCCCTTGCCCTCGGTGGAGCGCCAGTACACGGTGCGGTCCCGGATACCGATGTTTGCGGGCGCGCTGACCAGCGGCGGGGTGGGCGAAAGCGCGGTGAGATGGCGGCGCGCCCGCCCGCTGAGTTCCGCGATGCCGTGGGCCAAGCGGCGGTTCCACACCCCCGGCCCCGTGGCCTGCGCGTCTGCCGGGGCCAGGGCGGTGAGGAGTTCCAGGGTGAGCAGGTCATAATGCACGGCGCGCAGCAGTTCATCGACCGTCTCCTCCGCGCCGGTATCGCGGGTGGCCACCAGCCGGGCCAGGGTCGTGTGCTCGGCCACGAGGGTCTGCACGCAACTGCGCTCCCGGAGGTTGAGTCCCAGGCGGGTGCCCATGCGCGCCACGAGTTCCGCGCCCACGAGTTCGTGCGGGCGGGAGCGCCCCTTGCCGATGTCGTGGTACAGCGCGGCGAGCAGCAGCAGGTCGGGGCGAGCCACCGTGGTCTTGGCCGAGGCGCACCGCGCCAACACCCCCAGGGTGTGCTCGTCGATGGTGTGGCTGTGGCTGGGCTCGGCGGGCATGCGGCCGCGAATGTGCGCCCACTCCGGCACCACCCTCTCCCACAGGCCGCGCGCGTCCATCTGGCGGATCACCGGGGCGCTATGCTCCGGGGAGTTCAGCAAGGAAAGAAAGTCCAGGGCCGCCTGGCGGGTGAGGCGCTCCGGCAGCGGGGGCAGGACCGCCAACTGCGCCCAGGTGCGCGGGGCCACGGGCAATCCGGTGCGGGCTGCCGACGCCCCCACCCGCAGCAACAGCGCGGGATCGTCCAGGCGGGGCTGGCGGGCCAGCACGATCTCCCCGCTATCCTCCACCACATCCACATCCAGGGGGCGACGGATACGCTTGCGGGTGCGGGTGACCAGGAGGTCCCGCGCCTGGGCCAGGGCGGCGGTGAGTTCCTCCTCCACCCGGCGGGCCCCCGCCGCCAGGGCGCGGCCCAGGGCGTAGCGATCCGCAAAGCCCAGGTCGAGCGCGATCTCGGCGGCAAACTCGGGGTCGAGCACGTCCCGACGCCGCCGGGCCTGCCGATGCAGGTGCGCGCGGACGTCGAGAAGCAAGGCCCGCTCCGCGCTGAGGTCGGGCATATCGCACACGTTGCCCAGAGCCAGGGCGCGCAACAGTTCTATGTCCCGCAGGCCGCCGCGCCCGTGTTTGAGATCGGGGCGGGTCATGGTGACCAGGGAGCCGGAGCGACGCCACCGCGCGATCGCGGTATCTACCACGGCGGTGAAGTTGCGGCTGAGTTCCCGCCGCCAGGTGCGCAGCACCCGCTCCCGGCACCGCGCGCTCAGGGCCTCCTCCCCGCGCAGGTGGCGCAGATCGAGCAGCGCCAGGGCGGCGGTGACCTCCTGGGTGATGAGTTCCGCGCAGTCGGTGGGACTGCGCACCGAATGATCCAGGCGCTGGCCCGCGTCCCAGATGGGATACCACAGGCGCTCCACCTGTTCCCGGCTGGGCGAGCTGCCCTCCGGGTGCAGCAGAATCAGATCAATATCGGAGTACTCCGTGGCCTCTCCCCTGGCCACGGAGCCGGTGGCCGCCAGCGCGCAGCCCTCCGGCACCTCCAGGCTCTCCAGCAGGTGCTTCACAGGGCCTCGTGATCGCGCTCCCCGGTGCGCACCCGCACCACCTGCTCCACCGGGCTCACCCACACCTTGCCATCTCCCACCTTGCCGGTGTGCGCCGCCTCGGTGATCGCGGTGACCACCTCGTCGAGGGATTCATCCTCGATGAGCACCTCCACCTTCACCTTGGGCACGAACTCCGTGGCGTACTCCGCGCCCCGGTAGAGTTCCGTGTGCCCGCGCTGCTGACCAAAGCCCTGGGTCTCGGTGACGGTCATGCCGTAAATGCCCAGTGCGTCCAGGCTCTCCCGAATATCGGACAAGGTAAAGGGCTTGACCACTGCGGTAACGAGTTTCATTCCTGCTCTCCTTCGCGCTTGAGCGGTGTGTCCACGCTGCACAATCCTACTTTGTTCCGGCGATGTCATAGGCGGATTCCGCGTGCTCGGCGTAATCCACGCCGTTGTATTCCTCTTCCTTGCCCACGCGCCAACCCATCGTGGCCTCCAAGACCAGGGCGATCACGGCGGTGAGCAGGCCGGAGAACAGCACTGCCACCACGGCAATGACGATCTGCACCACGGTGAGCTTGAGGTCCCCCAGCAGGATTCCTATGCCCACCGTGCCCCACAGCCCGGCCACCAGGTGCACGCCCACCACGTCAAGGGAATCGTCATACCCAAAGCGGAACTTCAGGCTCACCGCCAGGCAGGCCAGCACGCCGCCCACCGCACCCAGCACCAGGGAGGTCATGGGGTTGAGCGCGCCCGCCGCCGGGGTGATGGCCACCAGGCCCGCCACGATTCCCGACGCCGCGCCCAGCGACGTCGCGTGCCCGTAGCGCACCCGCTCCGTGGCCAGCCAGGCCAGCAGGCCCGCCGCCGCTGCGGCGGCGGTATTCACCCAAGCCAGGGCCGCCGTGGCGTCGGGAGCCAGGGCGGAACCGGCGTTGAAGCCACACCACCCGAACCACAGCAGCGCCGCACCCAGCATGACCATCGGCAGGTTGTGCGGGCGGGTGACCCGGCGCGGGAAACCCTGGCGCTTGCCCACCACGAGCGCCAGCACAAAGGCCGCCGCACCGGCGGAGATGTGCACCACGGTGCCGCCCGCGAAGTCGATGGGCGCCACCAGGGCCTCCCCCTCCTCCGTGGTGCCAAAAATCCAGGCGGCAAGCGAGGTGCCGCTTTCCGAGAGCAATCCCCCACCCCACACCATGTGCGCCAGCGGGAAGTACACCAGGGTGGGCCAGGCGGCGGTGAACACCAGCCAGGTGGAGAACTTCACGCGCCCAGCCAGGGCACCGGAGATGATCGCGGTGGAGATCACGGCGAAGGTGAGCTGAAAGGCGACGTCGATGAGCACGGGGTAGCCATTATCCCCCTGGGTGGTGGCGTCGATCCCGCGCAGACCAAAGAACTCGGTGGGATCGGCCACCACGCCGCCGAGGGAGCGGGTGCCGTAGGACATCGACCACCCCCACAGCAGGTACACCACGGTGACCACACCCAAGGCGGCAAAACTCATCATCATCATGTTCAGCACGGCGCGACGCCCCGCCATGCCGCCGTAGAACAGGGCGAGGGCGGGGGTCATCAACAAGACGAGGGAGGCTGCCACCAACACCCACGCGGCGTTGACGAAGAGAACTTCTGAGGCCATCGTGCACCTACTTTTCAGGTTTCTATCGTTATATAGATAAGGTAGCCCGGAAGCGGGGTTTTTGAGTGGCCTATAGAAAAGAATGTGGCGCAGATCATGCAATCTGCGCCACAATGTTGGAGTCAGTAGACCTTAAGCGGACTCCCCCAGCAAGGCATCCACGAAGCCCTCTACCTCAAAGGGAGCCAGATCGTCCGAGCCCTCACCCAGACCCACCAACTTCACCGGCACGCCCAACTCCTCCTGCACCTTGAACACGATGCCGCCCTTGGCAGTGCCATCGAGCTTGGTGAGCACCACGCCGCTGATGTCCACCACCTCCCTAAAGGTGCGGGCCTGCATAAGGCCGTTCTGGCCCACCGTGGCGTCCAGCACCAGCAGCACCTCGTCCACCTTGGCCTTCTTCTCCACCACGCGCTTAACCTTGCCCAACTGATCCATCAGGCCCACCGAGGTGTGCAGGCGGCCAGCGGTATCCACCAGCACTACATCGGCCTGGGAGGCCACGCCCTGCGCGACGGCGTCGAAAGCCACCGAGGCCGGGTCCGCGCCCTCCTCGCCGCGCACCGTCTGCGCGCCCACCCGACGCCCCCACGTCTCCAACTGATCGGCCGCCGCCGCGCGGAAGGTATCCGCCGCGCCCAGCACCACCTTGTGGCCCATCGAAACGAGCACGCGGGCCAATTTGCCCGTGGTGGTGGTCTTACCCGTGCCATTGACACCCACCACCAGCACCACGGCGGGCTTGCCCTCGTAGGGCATGGCCTTGATCGAGCGATCCATCTCCGGCTGGCAGGCCTCGATCAGCGTCTCGCGCAGCATGCCTCGGGCCTCGGCCTCCGAGGACACGCCCCGCTCCGCGATCTTCACGCGCAGATCCTCCACCACCTTGGTGGTCACGGTGGTGCCCAGATCGGCCATCACCAGGGTGTCCTCGATCTCCTCCCAGGCATCCTCATCGAGGTCACCGGCGGAGAGAATACCCAGCACGGACTTGCCGATCACGTTCTGCGAGCGAGACAGCCGCCCGCGCAAGCGACCAATGCGGCCCGCCGCCGGGGCGATCTCCTCCTGCGGCTCCGCCGCCGCTACCGGCTGTGCGCTCGGGGTCTGGGCCTCTTGGATTTCCTCCACCGGCTCCGGGGCGGGGGTGCTTGCCAACGCCTCCTCCGCCGCGCGCGCGGTGGCAGCCGCAGCAGCGGCGGCCTCCTCGGCCTTGATCTCCTCGGCCGGCTGGGCGGGCTCGGTGGGCTGGCTCTCCACAGGGGCGGCGGGCTTAGTAGGCTCTGCGGACTCGATGGACTCGGCCGCAGGAGCCGCCTCCTGCTCAGCAGGCTCCTCCGCAACCGTAGGTTCTGCGGTTGCGGCCGCTTCCGGCTCCTCGATTGCCGGTGCAGGCTCCACGACCTCTACTGTCCTTACCGCTTCTGCGGCTTCGCGGCTCTCATTCGCCTCGGCTGCCTCGGCCGCCTCAGCCTCGATCAGCTCCGGCTGCTCCTGCTCCGCACTCCGGGCGGGTTCCTCCACGGCCTTCTCCGGCCGCACGCTCTCCTTCGGAGCCTCCTCGACCACCGGCTTCGGCGGCTCGGGAGATTCGGAGGAGGTGGCCTTCGGGACAACCGGGGCGGGAGCCACCGGGGCCTGCTGCTTCTGCTGGGGCTTTTCGATCTTTTCTGCTGCGGGCTGCGCTGGTGCTACGGGTTGCGCGGCCGGTTCTTCCGGCTTCACCGGCTGCGGGCTCTGCTGCTGGGCCTGCGGCTTCGGTGCCACGGGCTTCTGCATGGATTCCGGTTGCACCCGCTCCTCTCGCTTGATCGGCTTTGCCGGTTCGGCGGGCTTCACCCGCTTTGCCGGTGCCGAGGGGCGCGGGTCCGCGCGACGCACCGGAGGCTCGGGATTACTCTGGTTGCGCTGCGGAACCTGCTGGTCGGCGCGCAGCACCGGCTCCTTTTCCTTATCCTCGGCGGCCGGGGTGTTCTTGGTAAAGGCCGCCACGCTAGCGTCCGCCGCGCCACCGGAGGCAAAATTAAAGCCCCCCTTGGCCTGATAATTACCGGATTTTTGCTGCTGGGTGAGTTCCTTGGGCTCCTCTTCCTCCTTTTTCTCAAAGGTCACGGTCTTAGAGGCCGCGTTCTTGCGGCCAATGAGTACCAAAACCGCCGCCAAAAGGAGAATGACAAGGAGCGCTATGCCAGCAATGATCCAAAAATCCGTAGTCATGCCCTCCATCATGGCAGCACACCCCCTCTATTGACCACCGCGCCACACCATACGGCTCCTCCCCGTCACTCTTCCCCACCGCAATGTGACGCATGTGATTCACACCCGTCACACACCGGCAAGGAAAGGTACCACCCCGCCACCAAGGGACGCCCCGGATTCACACCCGTCACACACCACCCCGGAAAAGTACCACCCACCACCAAGGGACACCCGGGAGTCACACCCGTCACACACCGGCAACGTCAACCACGGCAACACCTTTCTAAGGGGCAGTGTTGCAACGACCCCCTGAACCCCCGCGCGCCCCCACTCAAAAAATAAACCGACCCTCGGGAACACCCCGAGTGTCGGCCCTTACACCCCTTAAAACTACGCCACTACCCCTTCGCTGCGGAGGCCGCCAGCGCCATCGCCTCGGCGGAGATCACATCGCCGGTGACCAAATCCGGCACCACATCGGCCAACTGCGACCACCCCTGCGCGGCGGCGTCCAGGGTCTTGGACTTCCCCATCAACCCGTGGGCGTGCATGCGGGCCGAAAGGGCAAATACCAGGGACACCACCGGGGCCAGGGCCCAGGCGTTGTCCTTGTCCTCGGTGTTCACGCCGTCGAGTTTGTCAAAGCGCACGCGCGCCGCCGAGTACAGGGCGCGGTGGGTGCTGCGCAGCGCCCGCAGCAGGGAAACGGCGGGCTTGACCAGCCCTTCCGAGGTGAGCAGCCGGTTGAGTTCCTCGCGCTTACGGAAGGTCTCAAAGACCGCCATCAGGCGCGGGCCGTCCTCCATGATGGGGCCGGGAACGATGTCCTCGTTGGCAAAGAACATGCTCATCAACTGCTCCTGCTGCGCGGAGTCCATGCGCGCAATGCGCACGGTGGAGGCGTCAATGCAGGCGGAGTCCAGGGTGGAATCGCGCCCCGTGAGCAGGGTGTTTACCAGGGTGGGACCGGCGGTCTTTTTCAATTGCGCCAACAGGGCCTTGAGTTCCTTGGTGCTCTCGGGCCGCCCCAGAGCACCGCCCACCTCGCCCAGTTGCATCATGATGGTGATCCACGGGCTGCGGTGGTCCTCCCGTTCCGCAGGGGCCTCCTCCGCGAGGTTAAAGGAATGATTGACCAGCCCGGTGACGATCATGCGGCCCGGTTGCAGGTGCGCGGGCACCAGGGAGCCGGAGAGTCCGCGCAGGGCGGCGCGGGGGGATTCCTCGAAGATCGCGTGTGCCACGTCGCGCTCCCGGGTGGTGGAACCAAAGTGATCCCAGATCACCGGCAGCACCTGATCGCTGGCGGGCGGGGTTTCCTCTTCCCCGGAGAGGAAGGCGGAAAGCCGGGCCAGTTCCTCCGGCTGGTCGGCCAGGTAGCCGGGCTGCTCCACGCGGAAGGCCGTCTCCCCGGGGTGGTGCGGGGCGCGCAGGGTGCCAAAGGGATCGCCGGCATAGAGCTGCACGATGAGATCACCGGCGTCGATAAGCGATTCCGGCAGGGGCGTGACCTCGGTGACCTGGCGCAGGTGCCGGGCCACCGACCACGGCGCGGTGGCGGGCCAAACCCAGGCAGCGAGGTTGCGCGATTCCATGAGGTCGGTGAAGCGCAGCGCGCCGTCCTCCACGCTCACGGCGGTGGCGTGCGGGGTGGAACTCATCACCGCCAGCGTCACGGAGACGCGATTATTGCTGCTGGGGTCCGTCCACTCGAACTCCAAGCGGCCCTCCGGCATCACCGCCACGGACTGCGCGATGGCATTCACCGGGGCGGAATAGGTCACCGCGTCCTCCCTGGTCAGGGCCACGGTGTGCACGGGGGAACCGTGCTGATTGCGCACGCTCACCCGGGGTCGCCCCAATTCCCCGGTGGCGCGCACGCGAATCCGCCCGGCGGGGTCGATGTGCCGGGTGCCCAGGTAGAGGCGGCTGGTGCGCCACATCGGCTGATAGGTGGTCATGCCCAACTCGAAGGAGAGCGCCGGGGGGCTAAATCGCAGCGGGAGGCTATCGCCCTCGTCCGTGGTCACCGCAAAGTCCGCACCGGCCTCGTGGGAGGCCACCGCGATGCGGCGCGGGGAAACGGAAAAGTCCTTCTCCCCGTGGCCCACCGCCAGCGAGGCCGGGGAGAGCCCGCCCTGGGCGGGGATACGCACGCTGTGCGCGGCGGCGTCGATAGTGGTCTCGCAGACCATGCCCTCCACGATGGCGTAGCGGTGCCGGAAGGACTCGTTGCGTGGGCCGCGCAGGCGCACCAGGTACTCGCCCACCCAGGGGGCATCGTAGGCCTCGGGGTCAAAGATCTGGAAAGCCCCGCCCTCGGCGGGCACCTCCAGCGGCTCCGGCTCCGCGATCTCCTCGGCGGTCTCCCCCACCCCGGAGTAGGCGGAGATGGAGAGGTACCAGATCTCCTCGCGCCCGGACAGGGTGGCCGGGAAGTCCGCCACCAGGGATTCCGCGTGAACCGGCAGGCGATTGAGCGTGCGCACGTTGGCCACCGGCTCCACCGGGTGCACAAAGCGCACGCGCTGGCGGGGGTCCACGCTGCGCAGGTGGGACATCGCGGACGGCGCCTGCCCCACGCGCACCACCTGGAGGGAGGCTATCGACGCCGCCTCCACCCGCCGACACTCCCAGCCCGACCACCCCAGGATCGGCTGGGTACCCAGCACCGGCACCTGTTGCCCGGAGACGGCGTCCACCAACTGCGCGTCATCGGGCACCACCACGAAGAGTTCCGAGTGGTGCAGGGAAACCTTATCAGTGAGGTTTTGCCCATTGGCGGCGAAGATGAGCACGGGATCCTCCGCGTCCACCACCGGCACCACCCAGGTGATTCCGTTGGTGGTATCGAGCACCGTGGCCTCGCGCACCTGGCTTTCCACCGCCACGTCCAGAGCCTCGGCGTAGGTGGGCTCGCCCCAGGGGCGGCCGGTACGGAAGATGCGGGTGGTACCCGCCACGCTCACCCGCCAGGAAACCTCGGCGTGTGCGTCATCGCCCACGTACTCGGTGGATACCCGCTGCTCCGGCAGACGCAGACACACCCGCCCGCGCTGAGTATCGAGCACCAGGCGGGGGCGAACCTCGCGGGGGGCCACACCCACCGCCGTGGCGCGCTCTGGGGTGCCCACGGGGCGCTCGCGCAGCTCCGCCACCACGGCTTCATCGACGAGCCGAGGCAAGGCGGGCTCAAGATGAGAGCGATCCCGATCCAACCAGGAGGTGGGGTGCTGGGTGGAAAAGGCCCGCACCGCCTGTATCCCGCTAAGGAGGCGGCCCATGCGCTCCGGGGCCTGGGCCACCTCCAGGGCGGCGGAGGCGAGGTCGCTGCCTGCCACGGCGGCCAGGGCCTCTTCCTCGCCCGGCGTGCCCTCCTCATCGAGGTGATCGAGCAGTTCCAGCAGGCCCGCCACCTCGCTATAGATCACCCCGGCGTGATAGCACAGCAGGTCCACGCTGCCCATGCCCTCCGGGGTATCCAGGCCCGCCCGCTCCAGCAGGCCGGGCACCTCCCGATCCAGGGCCGCCACCCATTCCTCGGTGGCACGCAGGCCCAGGCCCGCAAAGTATTCGGTGTAGAACTCCGCGCGATCCACCAGGCGGCTGGCGCGGAAGATCAGTGTCACGGAGGTCATCACGGGGGTGACCTCCCACAATCCCGGCAGGTCCGCCCCGGCGGTGACCTGGCGGGAAAGGAAGAGACCAAAGAGCCTGTCATAGCGCTCCATCTCATCACTGCTGAGGCCCGCCTCCGGGAAATACGGGTGCTGCGCGAAAGTCTCCGCCAGCCGCAGCTCCCCCTGCGAGGCCCAGCCCAACAGGGAATCCGTCATATCGGCAAAAGGAGTACCCGCCCCCGTACCGTGCTCGCTCATCACCGTGTTTTCGTCCCCTTCACTGTGTCCTTGGTGTCCCTAAGAATCTGGCAACCCCGTTTAGCCTAGAGCAGGCTCACCCGCCGAGGTATCGTCGGGCTGCATACGCTGGCTGAGTACCCTCGTGATACCGTCGCCGCGCATAGTCACACCATAGAGCACGTTGGCTACGTCCATCGTGGGTTTCTGGTGCGTGATCACGATGAGCTGGGAATCCCGGCGCAACTCCTTGAACAGGTTAATCAGGCGGCGCAGGTTCACATCATCCAGCGCGGCCTCCACCTCGTCCATGACGTAGAACGGGCTGGGCCGGGCGCGGAAGATCGCCACCAGGAGCGCCAGGGCAGTCAGGGACTTCTCCCCGCCGGAGAGCAGGGAGAGCCGCTTGACCTTTTTCCCCGGCGGACGGGCCTCCAACTCGATTCCCGTGCTGAGCATGTCCTCCGGCTCGGTGAGCACCAGGCGGCCCTGCCCACCGGGGAAAAGAGTGTGAAAGACCTTGGGGAACTCCGCCTCCACGTCCTGCCAGGCCTCGGTGAACAACTGCAAAATGCGGGCGTCCACCTCCTCGATCACGCCCTCTAGGTCCTCCCTGGCCTCCTCCACGTCCGCCAACTGGGTGGACAGGAACTGGTAGCGCTCCTCTAGCGCCTTGTACTCCTCCAGGGCCAGGGGATTGACCTTGCCCAGGGCGCTTAAATCCTTCTCCGCCTGCTTCAGGCGCGCCTGCTCGGCCCGACGATCAAAGTCCGGCTCCGGGGTATAGTCCGCCAACAGATCCGCGATGGCCAGGCCTAGTTGTTCCACGGTCTTGGCCTCGGCCTCGTCGATGCGCACCTGCGCCTGGCTGGCGGCGATCTCGGAGGCGTGCGCGGTATCGCTCAGCCGCCCCAATTGCTGGCGCACCGCGCTCACCGCGTCCTTGGCCTGGGAAAGCCGGGCGGTAATCTGCCCCTTGTTCCGCCGCACCTCGTCGCGCCGCACGGCGGCGCGCTCCACGGCCTCATCCACCCGGCGCGCCACCTCCCCGGCCCCGTCCGCCACGGCGCGCGCCAGGGCGGCCTCGGCCTTGCGCTTGGCCATCGCCTGCTCGTGGCGGGCCTTGGCCTTGCGCTCGTGGGCGGCCTGGCGGCGCAACTGCTGGGCCTTGCCGCGCGCCTGCTCCACGCGGTCGTCGGCACTGCGGGAGCTGAGTTTGGCCTCCATCTCCATCGCCCGGATCTGGTTGAGGGCCTCCTTGGCGCTATCGCGGGCCTGGGTGGAGGGCTCCTCGGCGGTGGCGTCCTGGGTATCCACGTGGGTCAGGCGCTCGCGCACGGCGGCCAACTCCGCGCGGGCCTGGGCCAGGCGCTGTTCCACGTCCTCCCCGCGCCGGTGCGTCTTATCCCGCGCCGCCTCGTGCTCCGCCACGGTGCGTTCCAGGCGGCGTGCCTCCCGCTCCCAACCCTGGGCCTGGGCGTCGTGCTCGCGCAGCGCGGCGGTGGCAGAGGCCGCCTCTACTCGGGCCTCCTGGGCCGCGAGCGTGGCCCCCTCCACCGTGCCGGAGAGTTCCGCCAGTCGGCCCTGCGCGGCGGCAAGTTCCTCCTCGGCCTGGGCGATCTGCCCCTCCACCTCCACGGAACTCGCGGCGGACTGGCCCACCTGCACCCAGCCCTGGCCCACGAGTTCGCCCTCGCGGGTCACCGCGCGCACGCGGGGATCGGCCAGCACCGTTTCCCGGGCGGTGTCCCAATCCGGGGCCAGCGCCACGTCCGCCAACAGGCGATTGACGGTGGCGGCCACGGCGGGGCTTAAGTGCACCCGGTCGAGCAGCCATTCGGTGCCCTCGGGGAGGTCGGCGTCAAGCCGCCAGGGCGCGTGTTCCGGCACGTGCTCCGGCGGGTATTCCGGCGCGTTTTCCGCACCGCCCGGGCGGGCGTCCGGGGCTTCCGAGGGCGTCGTGGCCGGTCCGGGCACCTCCCCCATCAGCACCGTGCGCTCGATTCCCTCCCCCCGCAGGGTATCCAGCACCTCGTCCCGCACCGGCCCCACCAGGGCCTCCCCGTAGACCCCCAGGGCGGCGGCCAGGGCCTTCTCCATTCCGGCCTGCGGGCGCACCTCCTGGCTCAGCGCCCGCCACTGATCCCCGTTCAAGAACTCGGTCGCGCTCGCCTTGGGGAGGGTGTGGCGCAGCGTCTCGATCCGGGCGGTGAGCGTGTACACCTCGCGCTCGTGCTCGCGCTGGGTGGCGCGCACCTGCTCCAGGCGTTCCTCCGCCGCCTGGGCCTCGGCGGCGGCGCGGTCGCTGGCCTCCGCCAGGGGTTCGCGCTGCCGCTGGGCGTGATCGTGCTTCTCGCGCGCGGCCTCCCACTCCTCGCGGGACTGCCGCAGCCGCGCCTGCGCCTCCTCCCCGGCCGTACGGTGGCGCTCTAGTTCCTCCTCCGCGCTGCGCACCCGGGCGGCGTGATTCTCCTCGGCGGCCAGCAGGCGCACCACGCCCTCGCGGTGATCGGCCAGGGCCTTGATCTGCGCTAGGTGCTCGCGCTCCGCCTCGCGGGCGATCTCCTCCCGCTGCGCGGCCTCCTCCTCGATCACCTCCAGGCGTTCCCGCGCGATCTCTGCGGCCTCCTCCAGGCGCGCGAACTCCTCGTCCGCCTCCTGGGCGCGGCGTTCCAGAGCCTCTGGGTCCATGCCGGAATAGGGCACCTCGTGGCCCGCTCCCCGGGCACGCTCGGCGGCGATGCGCGCGGTGGCGCTCACCCGCTCGGTCAGGGTGGAAAGACGGAACCAAAGTTGCTGGGCGGCCTCCTCCTGGGGCAGCACCTCGGAGAGGCGTTCCTCCCATTCCACCTGCTCCTCGGTGCGTTCCTCTAGTTCCTCGGTCAGGGCGGCCACCCGCTCCTTGAGCACCTCGGCCTGGCGGGCGGCGTCGCTTAGTTCCGCGCGCAGGGTGATAATGCGATCCCCGGCCAGGCGCAGGCGGGCGTCGCGCACCGTGGCCTGCACGGTGGCGGCGCGCTGCGCGGCCTCGGCCTGGCGGGCCAGGGGCTTGAGTTGGCGGCTGAGTTCCTCAGTGAGATCGCGCAGCCGATCCAGGTTTCCCTGCATTCCGGCGAGTTTGCGCTGCGCTTTTTCCTTGCGCCTGCGGTGTTTGAGCACGCCCGCGGCTTCCTCGATGTAGGCGCGACGCTCCTCCGGGCGGGATTCCAGGATCTCGGAGAGTTTCCCCTGCCCCACGATGATGTGCATTTCCCGGCCGATGCCGGAATCGGACAGCAATTCCTGAATGTCCATCAGCCGGGCTTTTGAGCCATTAATCTCGTATTCGCTGGCGCCGTCGCGGAACATGCGGCGGGTCACCGATACCTCGGAATACTCGATGGGTAGTTTGCCATCGGCATTATCAATGGTGAGGGTGACCTCCGCGCGGCCCAGGGGCTTGCGATCCCCCGCCCCGGCAAAGATCACGTCCTGCATCTTGCCGCCGCGCAGCGTCTTGGCCCCCTGCTCCCCCATCACCCAGGCCAGGGCGTCCACCACATTGGACTTCCCCGAGCCATTAGGCCCCACCACGGCGCAAATCCCAGGCTCGAACTTCAGGGTGGTCGCGGACGCAAAGGATTTAAAGCCTTTGAGCGTCAGCGATTTCAGGTGCATGGTGGCAAGATTTTAGCTTATCGACGCCCCCACACCCCACGCGGCCACCCCTAGCGCTCCGCGAAGCCGTGCTCCCCCTTGGGCAGCGCCCACTGCTCCACCACCACGTCTACTCGGCCCGGCGTTTCCCCGCCGCGCAGCAGAGCGAGCAGTTCCTCGCACTGGGCGCGGCTGCCCTCGGCCACCACGCACACGCGGCCGTCGCTTAAGTTCGTGGCGGATCCGCGCAATCCGATCTCCAGGGCACGGCTGCGCGTCCACCAACGAAACCCCACGCCCTGCACGTGCCCGTGAACAAAGGCGGTGAGGCGGGTATCCGGGGTTACTTGCGCCATTGGTAATCCAGGTTCGCGTAGCGCTCGTCGCGCACCGTGATGGGATCGGCCCCGTCCCAGGCCTCCATGTGCTTCCAGCCCAGGGTGGAGCGCGGCATGTCCTCCCGGTGGAACACCGGATTCAGCCCGGCGCGGCGCTGCACGGAGTAATGGCGCAGCACCGCCACGGCCACCCCGCTCAGCGGCACCAAAGCAATGAGGTTGATGGAGGCCATCAGGCCGCTAAACACGTCCGCCAGCGCCCACACCAGGGGCACCGAGCCGATGGCTCCGCCAAACACGCACACGGCCACGAGCACGCGGAATGCCCGCAGCCACTGCTTGCTGCGGCGCTTGCCCGCCAGGTATTCGATATTGGACTCGCCGTAATAGTAATTGCCTATGATGGAGGAATACGCCAGGAAGATAATGATGAACGTGAGGAAGTGAATACCCCACTCGCCCACGGAGGCCGCCAGGGCGTTCTGGGTGAGTTCCATGCCGCCGGTCTCCTGGCTGAGGTCCTGCCCGGCCAGCAGAATGATGAAGGCCGTCATGGAGCACACCACCAGGGTGTCAAAGTACACGCCCAGGGTCTGAATCAGACCCTGCTTGGCGGGGTGGGATACGGAGGCCGTGGCCGCCGCATTGGGCACCGAGCCCATGCCCGCCTCGTTGGAGAACAGCCCGCGCCGCACGCCCTGGATAAACACCGTGGCCAGGGTCGCGCCGGCGAACTCACGGAAGCCAAAGGCGTGGGCCACGATGTCCACGATCATGCCGGGCACCTTATCAATGTTCAGGCCAATCACGATGAAGGCCAGCACGATGTACAGCACCGCCATCACCGGCACCACGGTCTGTGTGAAGGAGGCGATGCGCTGCACGCCGCCGAACACGATCACCAGGGTCACCGCCGCGAGCACCAGGCCAATCACGGCGTTGGTGCCGGTATCATCGCTGCCCATCGAGGTGGAGATCGCCGCGCTGATGGAGTTGGACTGCACCGCGTTAAACACAAAGCCATAGGTCACGCAGATCACCACGGCAAAGACCACGGCCAGGGGCTTCCAGCCCAGGGCGCGCGTCATGTAATAGGCCGGGCCGCCACGATAGGAGTCCTTATCGCGCACCTTGTACACCTGCGCCAGGGTGGACTCGATGAAGGAGGTGGCACCGCCGACGATCGCCAGGCACCACATCCAAAACACCGCGCCCGGCCCGCCCACGGCCACCGCCAGGGCCACGCCCGCCACGTTGCCGGTGCCCACGCGGGAGGCCGCGGACATGGTAAAGGCCTTAAAGGCGGAGATTCCCTTGGTGCCCTCGGAAATCTCGGAGGGCTTTTCCACCACGGAGCGGAACATATCCGGCAGGAAGCGGATCTGCACCAGGGCGGTGCGGAAGCAGTAGGCCAGGCCGGAGAGGATCAGAACCGGGACGACCCATACCGCCCAAAAAATATTATTGATTGCCTCCACGGCATCAACCAAGAAATCCATGCGCAAGAGATTACCGTTCCCCCAGGGCGGAGTAATAACTCCGCCCACGTTGAGCCGCCATTATTACCCCCGTTATAGATATGGTTCCTAACATGACCGCCATGAATACGGATTCCGCTTTCCCCTCCCGGCTTCTTGACGGCCCCCGAGGCCGCAGGTTCGCCCTGGAGTATGCCTTGGCGTCGGAAGCCACCACGGGTGCCTCCACGCACTCTCTCTTTTCCCTGGCCCACGGGTTTACCCCTTTCACCCCGGAGTCCGGGGAACTAGCCGCCGATATTCTCGCGCTCCTGCCCCTCGCACCCGTGACTCCCGAGTTACTGCGCCGATGCCTGATCTCCACCACGGAGGCGGCCGCCTATTGGCAGGAACCGGACACCCCGGATCTCCTGGCCGCTACCGCCCCGGTGCGCCGCGCCCTAGAAAGAGTGGCCCGGCACCTGGGGGATTCGCCGCATTTTCGGTCCTGGTGGGCACCGCGCGACGTGCGCTCCCAGGAACAATGGGTGGTGGATTGGGAGGACCGCGGCTTCCCACCCCCGCTCCCGGAGAACCTCTCCCCGCTGGTAGCCTGGCGCGCCACCACCTTAGAAAGGGAAGAACGCGCCGCGCGGGAGAAACCCCGCGATCCCCGCGCCTCTTATGGCGATTGCTGGTGGTCTATCCCTCACTTCGATACCCCGGCCACCATGCCGCCGTGTTTCGACGGCACCCCCTCCGGGCTGTACTACGTGGAGGATTCCCTGGGCTGGGCGCGTGCCCGCACCCGCCGCGCCGTCTATCCGCCTGTGTCCTCGCCCCTGAACCTGTACCGCATTGATTCCGCCGAGGACTGGGCCTCGCTGTGCTCGCGCTTTCCCCTTGAGGTCACCGCCATTACTCGGCACGACTGGTACCGCACCACCGGCCGTGACGGGCGCTGGGTGATCCCCGATTGGGCCCAGGTGGCGCGGCATTACCACGCCGTGCGCCTCACGCTCGCGGGCTACCTCAGCGGCGCGGGAACCGCGATTCCCGTGGAGAAAGATACCGCCAGCGTGATCGCGGGCTGGCACCCCGATCAGACGTACTGGTTCACCCCGCTCCTGCGCTATCACGGCAAGGCCGTGAGCTGGGAAAGCAACGATTCCGGCTGGACGGCCCTCAGCGGGGACGCTGGCACTCCGGACAAAAGTGGCTCGAACGGTTCATAAACGCCTCGCGCCGCATCTCCGCGCCGCAGCGATGGCAGGGCTGGCCGTGACGACCATAGGCGTGCAGGCTCACGTCAAAGTATCCCGATTCCCCATTGACGTTCACGTACAGCGAGTCAAAGGAGGTGCCGCCCTGCTCCAGGGCCCTCTCCATTACCTCGCGCCCGGCCCACAGCAGTTCCTCCAGACGAGCCAGGCTCACCCGCGAGGCCCGCTGCCGCCCATGCAGGCGCGCCGCCCACAGCATTTCATCGGCGTAGATATTGCCGATACCGGAGACCACCTCCTGATTCAACAGCAGCCTCTTGATCTCCGTGGGGCGGGCCTTGATCCGCCGCGCGAGCGCCGGAATATCCAGCACGGGGTCGAGCAGATCCCGCGCGATGTGGGCCACGGGCAACGGCACACCCTGCTCATCAGCAGGGGTAGCGCGCCAGTAGCCGAAGGTGCGCTGATCAATGAAATAGAGCCAGGTGGCTTGCTCCTGCCCGGCCTCCTCATTCGGGCCGGTGCTGTCCACGCCGCTGCTTCCCACCGGGGATAACCGCGCGCTCGCCCGCAGATGCGGGTGTGATTCCGGGTGATTCTTAATGAGCATTTGTCCGCTCATGCCCAGGTGCACCAGCAGGTGTTCCTGGCGGTCCGTGCTCAGCCACAGGAACTTACCGCGCCGGTGCGCCCCGGTGAGCGTGGCCCCCTCCAGGGCTTGTTCTAGTGCCGCGCCGCCGCCGGGTTGGTTGCGCGCCGCGCGCGGGTGCCACACCTGCACCCGGTTGAGGTGACGCCCCACCGCGTGGCGTTCCAGCCCACGGCGCACCACCTCCACCTCGGGCAGTTCAGGCATGATCGGGGGTGGTATCCGGCGGGGTCGGCTCTGAGGCAACGCTCACCGCGAGCCGCACCTGGGGGTCCACGAGGGCCTGGTGCGCACGGTGCGCCGCCTCCTGCTCCGCGACCTTCTTGTTTGGACCCGTACCCGAGCCCACCACGTGCCCGTTCACGGCGGCGTGGGCCCGGAAAACCAGCTCGTGCTCCGGGCCGGTGGAGGTGGCGGAGTAGGTGGCCATGGGGAGTTTGAGTTCCGCCAGGCGCTCCTGGAGCACCGTTTTCCAGTCCTCGTGACGGCCCTTGGCGGTGGCGGTGTCAATCTTGTGACCAAAGAGCCTCAAGATCACCTCGCGGGCCACCTCAAAGCCGTGCTCGCGGTAGATCACGCCGAGGATCGCCTCGGTGGTATCGGCCAGGATGGATTCCTTCTTCCTGCCGCCGGTGGCCAACTCCCCCTTGCCCAAAAGAATGTGATCGCCCAGACGAATGTCCCGCGCGATGTCCGCGCAGCCATAACGAGAGACGATTCCCGCGCGCATCTTGGAGATGTCCGACTCCGGGCTGGAGGGATACTGCGCATAGAGTTGCGTGGCCACCGAAAGCCCCAGGACCGCGTCTCCCAGGAACTCCAGGCGCTCGTTATTGGGCAGCATGCCGTTCTCATTGGCAAAGGAGCGGTGCGTGAGCGCCAGGCGCAGGCCCTCCTCGCTGATCTCCACGCCGAGTTTATCCAGCAGCGGGCGGTGATTGATCGCCCCAAAGGCGGCGTCTAAGGCCTCCTGCCCGCTGAGTCGCTTCTTCTTCATCACAGAAACTTCTCCAGGCCTGCCCAGCGGGGATCGGGCAGGGAGCCCTCGTCCTCCCCGGATACGCCGTCGGGAGCGGGTGCGGCCGCCTCGTCCTGGGCGCAGCCGCCCGGGCAGGTGGGATTAAACGGCAGGGTCAGGCCCACCTCGTCGGTCACCGCCTGCTGAATATCCACGCGCTCCTCCACGATCACGGGAGTCTCCTCCCCCTCGTCATCGTCCTCATCGCCTTCGTGGACAATGACCTCGGCGGAATCCGCGAAGAACTGGTTGATGTGGAAATTACCTTCCTGGTGCAACTCCGCCAGGCAGCGCACGCACTGCCCGCGCAGCGGGGCCTGCACCTGGGCGTCCACGAGCACCCCGGTGCCCAGGGGCGTCACCATCGCCTCCACGGTGACCTGCTCCCCCTCCTCGATGGCGATCATCGCCGCGCCGATCCGCGCCGGAGAGGGACCGGTGAGGGTACGGCGTTCCGCCGTGGAGGAGTGCACGAGGCCCGAGACATCAAAAACAAAAGGTGAGTTCATAGCGTGCCCAGCCTACCCGTGTGTGCGTTAATCCTCGTACCCGTAGGCCTCGCGGGGCTCGCGGCTGGTACCCGCAGTGCCCGCCGCGCCCGCGCCGCGTCGCAAAGCAGCGCGATCCCTGGATACGGTGCGCAGCACGCCGGAGAGCGTCTCCTCGAAGTCCGCGAGCTTGCTATCCACAAACTGATCGCACTCGCTGCGCAGCTTCTTGGAATCGGCGTGAGCGGCGTCCACCACGCGGTGCGCCTCCTCGTTCGCGCGGCGCACCACCTCGGACTCGGAGACCAGGCGGTTCTGTTCCGCCAGGCCCTCGTCCACGCTGCGCTGGTAGGAATCGTTGCCGTCCGCGATCAGGCGATCGGCCTCCGCCTGCGCGCGGGAGAGCGTGTCATCCGCCTCGGCGCGGGCGCGGCTAATGGTCTGGTGCGCGTCCTCCTCCGCGCGGGCCACCACGGTGGTGGCGCGGTGCTGCGCATCCGCCACCATCTCGTCCGCCTCGCGCTGCGCGCCGTCCACGATGTCCGTGGCCTGGGCGTCGGCATCGCTCACGATGGTGCTGGCGCGCTCCTCCGCGCCGCGCAGGATCTCGTCCTGCTTGTCCAGGACGTCCTGGGCATCGTCGATCTCGATGGGCAGGGCGTTGCGCAGATCGTCGAGGAGCGCCAGTACGTCGTTGCGCGGCACCATGCAGTTGGAGGTCATGGGCACGCCGTAAGCCTGCTCCACTGTTTGAACCAGTTCATCCAGGGCTTCGAATACGCGGTACATGGCAAAAATGCTACCTGGCTCCCCGCAAACACATCATTAGCGCTGGTCAGCGATACCCCTTGCGCATGTCCTCCACGATAAAGGGCCTATCCAGCGTGGATGGTTCCATCCGCCTCGGGCCATTATCCTGGCCGAAAACGCTCGCCGCAGCCAGCACCTCCGGGCTCATGTACCGCAGCGGCGGGGCATCCTGCGGCAGGCTTAACGACGCCCCCTTGGGCGCGCACAGGTGAAAGCCCCAGTCGCCAAAGGTGGGCACCATGACGTGATAGGGGAACACCTCCCCGCACCCGGCGGCTTGCAGGGTGGAGTGAACCCGCCAAAACACCTCCGGGGTGGAGTACGCCGAGGAGGCCTGCACCGTCATGCGTCCCTCCGGGGCCAAAACGGAGCGCGCCAGGGTATAAAACTCCTCGGAATATAGCCGCGCCATCGTCTCATTATCCGGATCCGGCAGATCAATAATCACGGAACCAAAGGCGGTGCCGTCCCCGCCTCGGCGCAGCCAGGTAAAGGCATCATCCACGATAACCTCCACGTTCCTGTTCTCCAGTGAGCCACCGTTATCCTCGCGCAGGACGGTATTGGCCACCTGAATGACCTCCGGGTCCAATTCCACCTGCACCACCTGGGCATCCATGCGGCTTAATTCCCGCGCCGCCAAACCATCTCCGCCCCCGATGACCAGCACCCGCTCCCCCTTTTCCCGCAGCGCGGGATACACCAGGGATTCCGTGTATCGGTATTCATCGCGGGTGGAATACTGCAATCCCCCATTGAGATATAGCCTGCGATCCTTTCCCCGCTGGGTGACCACGATGTCCTGGTATTGGGATTGATGCGCGTACACCACGGGGTCGGAATAAAGCTGCTGGCGCGCGGTGACCACCCACGCCGGGGAGAGGAAGATCAGCCCCAGGATCATCGCGCAACCCACCAGCAACCCCAGGGTGGCCGCCCACAGCCTGCGCCGCGATAGCCGGGAGCGCAGCACCACGCAGGCCAAAAAGAGCGCCGCCACGAGATTCAGTAGCCCCGCCGCCGCGGTTCCCCGAATCAACCCCAGCCACGGAAGCAGGAGAAAGGGCCAGGCCAATCCACCCAGGAGCGCTCCCGCGTAATCGGCCACGTTCAGGGTGGCCACCACCCGCCCGGCCCCACGGGCATCCACGCTCTTACCCTGCTGCACCAGGGTGAGCAGGAGCGGCAATTCCGCGCCAACCAGCATGCCGATCACGGCGGTGGCCAGTACCAGAAGCAGCAGCGATTGCCCCACCAAGGCAAAGGCCGCGTACAGCGCCATCGCGGAGAAGCCACCCACCACGCCCAAGATGGCCTCCACCGCGAGGAAGGATTCCGCGGGCCAGCGCAGCAGCGGCCGCACCGCAAAGGCCCCCAGGCCCAGGGCCGCCACGTACCCGGCCACGATGAGGGAGGTCTCCACGATCCCCCCGCCCCCGGTGGAGGTGGCCAGGGAGATCAGCGCGAGCTCATACACCAAACCGCAGGCGGCGCATACCGCCACGGAAAAAAGAAGCAGGAAGCGCCAGAGGCGCTGCCTGCCCATATTTCCAGAACTCATGACATGCACGCGGCATTAATCGCCGCCACCACGACGAGCGCCACCGCTACCACCACCGTGCCCGCGCGCAGCCGGGGATCCTCCACCAGACCCCGAATCCGCACGGGGATCAGCGCCTCCATCGCTATCAGGGCCAGGGCTTGCAGCACCAACCCCACCCCGGCATACGCGGCCGTGGTGGCCAGGCCGGGAAGTAAATCGGACGGGGAATGCAGGATAGCGGAACAGATAATGATGCCCAGGGAAACCTGCTGCGCGCTGGCGATCAGCGCCGCATTGGGCAGATGGTGAGCAAAGATCAACCGCACCAACTTTCCCGGGGTCAGCAGATCAAGCAGCCCAAATCCCACCAGGAGAATCAGTACGGAAAGCGCAAAATAAGCAATGGTGCCCAGCACGGCGCTCATCAACATTGTCACGGCCCTTTCTTAGGAATTAACCGAATCTACTTCACGGAACCAACACCGGAACCCGATCCCGAGGAACCCCCGGAGGAATTACTCGGCGAACCGGGACTAAAGCCGGGGCCCAGATACACAAAGGCACCACTATTCATGCGCCCCAAATCCTCCACATTGATCCGGCAGTCCTCGCCCGATCCGGTGATCTCCACCACGTTATTCTTGTAGCGCAGATATACCGCTCCGGTGGCCTCATCCGTGGCCCGGGAGCGCGCCGAACCGGCGTGGCGCTCTATCTCATCGGCCACCGCGTTGGGATCATCGTGGCAATAGAACGTATTGCCCTGGGCGCGCTCAAAGTGCTGGGGAACCGCGTCCCCCACCGCCGTATCGGAGGAACGCACCACAAGCAAAATCACCGCCAGCAGGGCGCAGCACACGGCGGCCACGTAATAGTGAAAGGGTTTCACGCTCGCACCTCACTCCGCGTCCTCACAATTGCTTTCTGCCCAGGGTAACAATGCCTGGTCTCCCACCACAGCGCTTCACCCGTCACCCCGGCACGCAAAGCGGTGAGGTGGTGCGGGCCCACCCCTGGGAAACGCACCACGAACCACTCCGGTGCGATCCCCAGCGCATAAGCCTCGTGCTCAAAGTCCGCGCCGCGATCAATGCGCACGTCAAGGCGATAACCCTTGCGTTTCCACGCATCCGGCAGCGGCCTCATACCCTGGGGTGCGGTGGTGGAAATCTCCTCGCGCACGTACAGCCCCTCCCGGGTGTACGCGCTGACGATATGCGAGGCCCCCAGCACCGCGAGGTGGAGGCGGTATTTCCCCCATCGCTGCCAGCGCTGGGCCAATACCTCCGGCAGCGGCCCGTTAAGGCGCAGCGCAAGATCCTCCGCGCGGACGTCGGCAGGCTCTACCTGTGCGTCAATCATGCGGCTCACTCTCGCGGGGCCGGGTAGACGGTGACTTCCCCCGGGGCAATGGTCTCCCCCACGGAGGCCTCCCATGCGCCGGAACCAAACTTCTCCAGCCCCAGGAGTTTCGCCCCGGAGCGATCGGCGTAATCGTAGAACTCCACCTCGCCCGTTGCCGGGAGCCCGGTGTTGCCCTCGCTACTGAACTGCGCCATGCCGCTTTCCTGGTAGGCGTATTCCACGCCCTCCACGCTCTGATTCTTACCCGGGCTCAGGGCAAAATCCTCGCGGGTGCGCCACCAGGAAAGTTTGAGCTGGCCCTCGTCCACCTCCGTGGAGAGCCACTCCCCGCCCCTGCCGCCATCGAGCAGGTGCTCGTGCCAGGTGTAATAGCCCTGGCGCACGGTGATAGTGCCGCGCACCACGTAATCCACGCCGCCGCGCGCCACGATGGCCCCCGGCCCCAGGTTCTCCGGGCCGAACTTCTGCTCGTCCTCCCGAGCCATGTGGGCAAAGGGGTCCTGGCGCGGTTGCGTCCGGGCCACCTGTTCCTGAGACTTTTTCCACCCCTGGTAGGCCAAGACCACCGCGGCAATCACGAGCACCACAATGATGATGAGAGGAATCTCCATGAGCGCATACCGTCCTTTTACCTCATTAACTTAAGGAACCTCCCCAGGGTATCCGATATGCACTACTCCCCGTGGGATGGACCGAAAATCAAGGTCCGCCCCACGGGGAGCGAGTCACTACCGGGAAAACTACGCCACGGTTCTTGCCATTACTGCTTCACCGCATCGCGCGGAGAATTACTCCGCCCGGAAGGTGGTAACGGGAGAGGCGATCAAATCATCGGAGGAAATGTAATACGTATCCATCGTTCCGTTGAGCATGACCATCTGATCGGAGAGAACATCTGGCACGCCCACGCCCAGGGTTTGCAGGGCGGACTTGAGTTCCTCCGGAGGCATATCCGCACTGAGGTTCAGGGACAAGGGCAGCGTCACTCCGGCCACCTGCGGGGTGACCTCCACCGCGTGCACGATGATGTGGAAGTTCCCGTTCAGGGTGGTGATGGCACCGGGCTCACTGCGCTTCCACACCGGGGGCACCCCGGAGGCATCGCCGGGGAAGCGCACCGAGAGGTTATCCAGGATCGCGTGATCCGCGTCGATCCTGATTGCCTGGCGCGGTCCCTGAGCGGTGTCGATGGTGACGTAGGAGAATTTCACGTTCCCCACCAGGGAGGTCTTATCCGTCATCACGGTGTAGCGGTTGCCGCTGGGCGGCACCGTCCACGCGATGGGCTCCGGCGGGGCGAGGTCCAGTCCCGGGATCTGCGGCAGCGGGGCCGCGTTGATCTTCTCCATGATGTCCCCGTTGAGGATCTCCTCGCCGCGCTCCCGGAGTTCCTCCGGGGTGGGCAGCGGGGGCAGTTCCGGCAGGCCGGGCAGGCCCGGAATGCCGGGAATGGCCGGGGGCGCGGCGGGGACATTGGCATTACTGTCCCCGGGAGGAGTTTGCGGCTGCTCCCCCGCCGGGGGCTGCGGGGAGTTCTCCTCCTCCTGGGGCAGGAAGGGGATCACATCCTGAATCCGGGGCAGCAGGGCCTGGTTTGCCTCGGCGGCGGGCTGCTCCATCATGGATACGCCCAGGGCCGTGGCCACCACGGCAGCCGCAGCCCCGCTCCCGGCGGCCCGCCGACGCTTCTTCTTACGCTCCTTGGGTGCCTTATCCGCCTCCGTCCAGGACAGCGCCAACGCACCTCCGATGAGGGCCAGCAGGGTTCCCACGCCAAAGCCACCGAAGTTCGAGGTGGGCAGGGCCACCACGCCCAGAATGAGGGAAACAACGCCGGTGAGGATTCGTCCCTCGCCCCGGAACCAGGTGAGGAAGCCGGAGACGATGAGCAGCGCTCCGATGATGAGGGTGGACACCCCGGAGATGGTGGATACCTGCACCTGGATATTGGAGATCTCAAAGGAGAGGTATGCGGGGGTCATAATCACGGCCCCGGCAAAGATCATCACCAGCCCGGCGCCGAAGGGGCGCTGCTTGCGCCAAGCAGTAAAGCGCCTGTTATTCTTCTCCAGCTTTTCCGTGGTGCTCTCCGAGGGAGCATTGTTCTCGGCACCCGTGCGAGCGACACCCGAGGAAGCCTGAGCGGCCGCCACAGGAGCGGGCCGCTCCCCCGGCGCCTCAGATTCCGCTGCCGTCGCCACAGCAGACCCCTCGGAGGCGGAGTCCTCCCACGCGGAGTAATCCGCAGCGGGCTTTACCCGCCCCTCCGTATCCTCCGTACCGGAAGCGTCCGCAGCGTCCACGGTTTCCCCTGGCCCTGCGGGATCGTCGGAAGCGATGCCTCCCACCACGGGGCCGAGGTCGCGCGTGATCTCGCTTTCCTCTTCCTCGTGCGGGTGCTTAGCAGACACTCTTGTCCACCTCTTCAATGGTGATCTTCGCACCCGCCGCAGTGAGTTTATCGGCGGCCACGGAGGCGGCCTTGATCTTCTGATCGCTGGCCACCAGGCCCTGGGCCACGATGGCGCTCGCGCCCGGCTCCGCCTTATCGGAGAGCTGCTGGGCATCCACGCCGATCTGCGGCTTGATCATCGTGAGGGAGCCGTCAAGGTTCTTGGCGCCGATCACCAGGTTCGAGGCCGTGGTGTTCGGGCCGTTGGCGATCATCTGGAACTTGCGCTCCCCCAGGCCCGGAACGTTGATGGGCATGGACATACACATGTCGCTGATGGTGGCCTCTTCGAGGCGCAGGCGCGTCACGCCCGTGTTGCCGTCACGCATTTGCTCGTTGTCCACAAAGAGATTCATTCCCTGGGAGTCGAGGCTGCCCACCTGCATGGAAAAGATGGTGTTGGACAGAGCCAGGTTGGCGGACAGGCCACCCTGGGCCATCGCCACTCCCATGCCCGCGGTAACCAGTCCACTGCCAGCCATGATGGCTGCGAATCGAATCTTCCTAATGTGCCCCACGGCTTTCTCCTAACCAGGCCTGAAGTGATAGCAACCTCAAGGTATATCACAGGTGAGGGGTACCACTTTATTGTTTCCTGTCACTACGAAAAGGGATACTAACACCTTCCCCGCTACTCCGCGCAACTTTTTCCATAAAATTTTCACCCGACTAACCTCCCCCACGCCACCCCCGCGCGCAGCGGCATACCCCCGCGAGAGTCAGGCCCACACCAGAGAGTATTCCCCGATGCGGGCCTTCCCGCCGGACACCGCAGCCCCGTCAGCACCACGAGCGCCCGCCCCCATCATCAAGGATGAATTAGATGATCCCCTGGGCCAGCATGGCGTCGGCCACCTTCTTGAAGCCGGCAATGTTCGCGCCCACCACGTAGTCACCCTCGTGTCCGTACTCCTTGGCAGTGCGATCGGTCGCCTTGAAGATGTTGGACATGATCTTGTGCAGGCGCTCGTCGGTGTACTCGAAGCTCCAGGAATCGCGGGAGGCGTTCTGCTGCATTTCCAGCGCGGAGGTGGCCACGCCACCGGCGTTGGCGGCCTTGCCCGGGGCAAAGTGCACGCCCTCCTTGCGGAATACCTCGATGGCCTCGGCCGTGGAGGGCATGTTAGCACCCTCGGCCACGTAGCGGCAGCCATTGGCGGCAAGCGTGCGGGCGTGCTCGCCGTCCAGCTCGTTCTGGGTGGCGCACGGCAGGGCGACGTCGCAAGTCAGATCCCAGAGGCTGCCCTCGGTGTGCAGCACGGCCCCCTCGGCCTCCGCCACGTACTCGTTCACACGGGCGCGGCGCACCTCCTTGATTTCCTTGAGCAGTTCCACGTCCACGCCGTTGGGGGTTTCCACCCAGGCGGAGGAATCGGAGAACGCGATCACGGTGGCGCCGAGTTCCTGGGCCTTTTCGATGGCGTAGATGGCCACGTTGCCGGAACCAGAAACCACTACCTTGGCACCGTCAAGCTTCTTGCCGTGGGCCTTCATCATTTCCTCGGTGAGGTACACCGCGCCGTAGCCGGTGGCCTCGGTGCGCACCAGGGAGCCCCCCCAGGTCAGGCCCTTGCCGGTGAGCACGCCGGACTCGTGCTGGTTGGCCAGGCGGCGGTACTGCCCAAAGAGGTAGCCGATCTCGCGGCCGCCCACGCCGATGTCACCGGCGGGGACGTCGCGGTATTCACCGATGTGACGGTGCAGTTCCGTCATGAAGGACTGGCAGAAGCGCATGATCTCTCCGTCGCTCTTGCCCTTGGGGTCGAAGTCGGAGCCGCCCTTACCGCCGCCGATGGGCAGGCCGGTGAGGGAGTTCTTGAAGATTTGCTCGAAGCCCAGGAACTTGATGATGCCCAGGTTCACCGAGGGATGGAAGCGCAGGCCGCCCTTGTAGGGCCCGAGCGCGGAGTTGAACTGCACGCGGAAACCGCGATTGACCTGCACCACGCCCTCGTCGTCCACCCAGGGCACCCGGAAGATGAGCTGGCGCTCCGGCTCGCACAGGCGCTGGATCAGGCCGTAGTCCGCGTAGTGGGGGTCCTTTTCCAGCACGATCTTGAGGGAGTCCAGCACCTCGGCCACGGCCTGGTGGAACTCCGGCTCTCCGGCGTTGCGCTTGAGCAACATGTCGTAGTAGCTGGATACCTGCTCTTCAATGGACACGGGGGTTCCTTTCTCTCGCGGCACCCGCCGCCTACCCTCTGGCGGTGCGGCGCGCGCCGGTGTGTGATCGAGACATTTCAATTAAAGCACAGGTATTGCCCGAACGGAACAGCTTTTCTTTCACAACCAGACATTTCCCATGCTCAGAGCGGGTAAGTACCATTGGTCGAGTGACCGGAAATACGAGCCCCCGCACCGCAAACCCGTCCGTTAAAGCAACCTCCCCCACCCCGCACATCGTCATCGCCCCCGATTCTTTCAAGGGTCGCGCCAGCGCCCAGGAGGCCGCCGCCTACCTCGGGGAGGGCGTGCGCGCAGTGCTTCCCGACGCCGAGATCACCCTGGCCCCGATGGCCGACGGCGGGGAGGGCACCTCCGCCGCCTTTAGCGGCCGCACCATCACCCTGCCCACCACCGACGCCGCCGGACGACTCACCGAGGCCAGTTACCGCTACGACGACGCCTCCGCCACCGCCTACATCGACGTGGCAGCCGCCTCCGGGCTGCCCGCCGTGAGCGACCGCCCCGTGCCGCTGACCGGCGATACCTACGGCACCGGCGTGCTCATCGCGGACGCGCAGACGCGCGGGGCGCGCACCATCACCCTGGCTCTTGGCGGCACCGCCACCATCGACGGCGGCACGGGAATCCTCGTGGCCCTCGGCGCCACCCCCCTTGACCCGCGTGGCTACGCCGTACCCAAGGGCGGCGGCTACCTCAGCGCGATCCGCGACATCGACACCGCGCAGCTCAATATCCCCGCCGCCGCCAGCGAATGGGTACTGCTGTGTGACGTCCGCTCCCCCGCCACCGGCCCCGAGGGCGCGGCCGCCGTGTTCGGCCCGCAGAAGGGAGCCGAGCCGGAGGACGTGGAGATCCTCGACCAGGGCCTGACACACCTCTGCGAACTCCTGGAGGTCGATCCCACCACCCCCGGCATGGGGGCCGCCGGGGGCCTGGGCATCGGCCTGACCTGGCTCTCGCGCACCCTACACGGGGACGATTCCCACGTGCGCCTGCTCCCCGGCGCCCCCGTGGTGGCCGCCTCCCTGGGCCTGCCGGAACTCATCGAGCAGGCGGATCTGGCCATCACCGGGGAGGGCCGCCTCGATGAGCAGTCCACCCGGGGCAAGGTGGTGGGCACCATACTCGACCTCGCCCGCCCGCACCGCACCCCCGTGGCGGTGGCCACCGGCTCCGTGGCCGGGGAGGTGCCGCCCGGGGCGTCGCTAACACTCCTTGCGGATAACCCGGACGATCGCACCCAGCTTATCGACGCCGGGCGTCGCATAGCCCAGGACTACCTGCGTACCTCCACCGTCCAGGGGTAGTGCGCGGGCTGCTCGTGGGCGGCCTCATTGGCCAGCAGCACCGGGTCCTGCGGGAGATCGGCCTGCGGGGTGAGCATGCGAGACAGGCTCATGGTCAGCTCGTTGATGGAGCCCTGCACCCCGTCCACGTCGAGGGTGTAACGGTGCACGCTGGCGTCATCGAGGTCGCGGCCCTCGTGCTCGGTGCGGAAGATCTCCCGGAGTTGCTCCTCCACCCCCGCCGCCACCCGCGGGCTGGAGTCAAAGGAGAGTTCCGCGTGGCTCGCCTTGCCCGTGGAGCGCAGCCGCTCGCTGGCCGTGGTGAAGCCGGAACGCAGTTGTTCGGCCTGGTCACTGGGGATCAACACATCAAACTGAATCTGAGGCATGAGGCAAGCCTAACTAGAAATGCGCGAGAATGGTTCTATGATGGTGGCAACCCACATTTTTTCATAGGAGTGAAACGTCACCGATGGGCACCATTGCTCAGTTCTTGCAGACCAATTCTGTCGATCTGTCCTTCCAGCGCGCCTTCTACGAGGATCTTCACGAGCACCCGGAACTCTCCGGTCTAGAGCGCGCCACCGCGCAGCGCATCGAGACCATGCTGGAGCGCTTCCGCTGCGAGGTCATCACCCAGATCGGCGGCTTCGGGATCGTCGCCATCTTCCGCAACGGCGAGGGCCCCACCGCCCTCATGCGCGCGGACTTCGACGCCCTCCCCGTCAAGGAGGACACCGGCGTTTCTTATGCCTCCACCCGCGTCCAGGCCCGCCCCGACGGCTCCACCACCCCCGTCATGCACGCCTGCGGGCATGACATGCACACCACCGCCCTGATGGGCGTGTGCGCGCTTCTCGACGCCTCCCGCGAACACTGGAAGGGCACCTTCATCGCGCTCTTCCAGCCCGCCGAGGAGACCGGCACCGGCGCGGACGCGATGGTGGCCGACGGGCTTGCCCGCCACATTCCCAAGCCCGACGTCTGCTTTGGCCAGCACGTCATGCCGGGGCGCGCCGGCGAGGTGCAGACCATGCCCGGCCCCCAACTGGCCGCCGCCAACTCCATCAAGATC
The DNA here is from genome assembly GCF_033783015.1 of Corynebacterium sp. 21KM1197. Taxonomy (NCBI): domain Bacteria; kingdom Bacillati; phylum Actinomycetota; class Actinomycetes; order Mycobacteriales; family Corynebacteriaceae; genus Corynebacterium; species Corynebacterium sp. 21KM1197. The sequence continues at coordinate 1,498,856 of NZ_CP123907.1, forward strand.
ACCGTCACCGGGCGCAGCGCCCACGGCTCCATGCCGCACCGCTCCATCGACCCCACCTACCTGGCCGCCATGATCGTGGTGCGCCTGCAAGGAATCGTGGGCCGCGAGGTAGACCCCAACGAGTTTGCCGTGGTCACCGTGGGCTCCCTGCGCTCCGGCAGCACCAATAACATCATTCCCGATACCGCCGAGATCGTGCTCAACTGCCGGTTCTACAACGAGGAGGTCAAGCGCCACGTGCTGCGCGCCATTCGCCGCGTGGTCACCGCCGAGTGCGAGGCCTCCGGATCACCCGCGCCGCCGCAGTTTGAGTTCTTCTCACACGGGGAACTCACGGATAACTCCTCGGCTGTGTTTGACCGCGTGCGGCCCGTTTTTGACGATGTGTTTGGGTGTAACTCCGTGGACTCCGCCCGCTCCACCGTTTCCGAGGATTTCTCACACGTGCCCCGCGCGCTCGGCGTGCCCTACCTCTTTTGGCTGGTGGGCTGCACCCCGCGCGAGGTGTGGGACAAGGCCGTGGCCAATAACAGCGTGGGCCAGGACGTTCCCGTCAATCACATGCCCACCTTCCTCCCGGACTACGAACCCACCGTGGAGGCCGCCACCCGCGCGGGGGCGGCGGCGGTGTTGGCGTATTTGGGGAAGTAGGAACCTGAAACCGAACGGGGTTCGCCCATGCGTGCTGTCAAAGCAGAGGCAACGGAGCGAACCCCACCGCGTAGCCAGAAAGCCAGAGACGGTATATGCGGAAATGATACTGCCTATCCGTATCTTGTAATTTTCCGGCTCAGTTCCCCTCGACCCGGATAAACTCAATCAGTACTAACCTCATCCCATATCCTCCTCCACCAACATCGCATTCACCACGGCGGCGGCCTGGGAACCCGCCCCCGCGGCCACGGAGACGATCGCCCCGGGATTGCACACGTTGCCCGCCGCATACACGAGCGGGTGGGAGGTCTGCCCCATCTGGTTCACCTCTAAGGCCTCTCCCATCGGGGTCTGCGTCGTGGCCAGGTTCAATTCCTTGGCAAAGCCGAGGTCTAGGCGCAGCGTGGTGCCCACAAATACCGCGTCTACCGGATATTCACCGCCTGTGGTACGCACTGCGGTGAGCGAGCCCGGCTCCCCCACCAATTCCG